>CALBST010000087.1 GCA_937967425.1 uncultured Caulobacteraceae bacterium | reverse complement strand
CACATCAAACCCAAATCCATCGCCCGCACCACTAATATTTCTGATCTATGCGAAGGGCCGGAACAGGAGCGGAATGGCCAGGGTTCGAGCCGATACACCCACCGCAATGAGGACGATCATGGAGCACGCAAACGAGCATGCAGGGCATTCCGCGATGAAGCACGGCCATCCTTACCGGACGTTGGCGCTCATGGCGCTCCTATCGTTCTTCGCCATGTACTGGCTCATGTACGCCATGGTGGACCGCTTCGCGAACGTCCTGCCAAACCTCAATCAGGCTTATACGGCGGCCCTCATGGCCGCGCCCATGGTGGTGATCGAGCTCATCCTCATGCGTCACATGTATCCCAATGCGCGCGCCAATCTTGCCGTCTATGCGCTCTGCGCGGTGGTCGGCGTCGGCTCGTTCTTCGCCATCCGCTCGCAGACCGCGATCGGCGACGCCGAGTTCTTGCGCTCGATGGTGCCTCACCATGCCGGCGCCATCCTGATGTGTGAACAGGCTTCGCTAACAGATCCCGATATCCAGGCTCTCTGTCAAAACATCATCGCCTCTCAGCGCGCGGAGATCGAACAAATGAAGGAGATGCTCGCCCAAAGGTGAGGGATCGGGCGATGCGCTGCGTAACTTTTGCCGAAGGCGCGTGAATGCGCGCGCGGCGGGAGGAGTGGTTTTGTCCGTTGGTGGAGCGCCCCCGGCGAGCGAAGCTGCGCCCATTGCTTTGCAGCAATCCTATTGGGACGCGTGGAACGCTGAGAACCGCGAAGTCTCAATTGGCGAGGTTTCAAGGGACCAAAAAGAAGCCGTCCTGGGCTGGCTCAGCGCCATTGGCCGCACCGATCTTAACATCATCGATGTCGGCTGCGGCGCCGGCTGGATGGAGCCGGCGCTGAAACAGTTTGGCTCGGTCACCGCCACCGATCTGTCTGCCGATGTGCTCGCACGCGCGCGGCTTCGTATTCCCCAAGTAAACTTTATCGCCGGCGACTTCATGGAATTGCCTTTCGAAGAAAAAAGCTTCGACGTTGTCGTGACGCTTGAGGTGCTGGCGCACGTTGAAGACCAAGCAGCGTTCGTCGCCAAGCTCCATGCCGTGCTGAAGCCAGGCGGATGGCTCATGCTCGCCACCCAGAACCGTCCCGTGCTCGAGCGGCACAACATGAACACCATTAAGGCGCCTGCGCCGGGACAGTTGCGGCGATGGACGAGCGCGTTCGAGTTACGCGCGCTTCTCGAACCTCATTTCGACGTGCGTGAGCTCTTCAGCAAAACACCGCGCGCATCGCAGGGGCCGTTTCGGCTCTTGAACGCGCGCCCCGTGCGCCAGGCGATGCGCCTCCTTGTCGGCAACCGGTTCGAGCGGCTCAAGGAACGCATGGGCCTTGGCTGGACGCTGATGTGTCTGGCTCAGAAACGGTGAGTATTCTTGCAGACGACGCTGTGACCGTTTGTCCCGCAACCGGACAGAGACTGCAATTTATCGGTTTCGCCGGACCGGCGGCATGCGGGATTTAACGGGCCCCCGCGTAACTATCATCGAGCCGGGCAGAGCCCCGGCCGCCCAGGAGATTGTTCATGAAGAAGACCTTCCTCATCGGTGCGCTCGCCGCCGCGCTGGCGAGCGCCGGCCTTGCCGCGCCGGCGCTTGCCCATCAGGGCGAAACCCATGCGCAAGCGCCGCAAACCGCAGAAGGCGAGGGCGTGGTGCGCAGCATCGACGCACGCGCTAACACGGTCACCATCGCGCACGGTCCAATCGCGGCCCTTGGCTGGCCGGCGATGACGATGGCGTTTCGCGTTCACTCCGCCGAGATGCTGAACGGCGTCGCCGTTGGCGCACGCGTTCATTTCACACTGATGAATGACAACGGCCAGCCGATGGTCTCAGAGCTGCACGTTCTGCAGTAATCAATCGGCTGAACGTCGGCCGGCGGCGTTTGGCGCATCCTTGCGCCGCCGGTTCACGATCTATCGGAGGGGGCATGAGCCAGAGCTTCACATGGCTGCGGCGCGCGGGCGTGCTCGCCGCGTTCTTAGCGTTCTCCATCGTAACGCCCGTCTCCGCACACCAAGGCGAGAACCATCCACCTGAGGCGCAGGAAGAGCAAACGACGACGCCGCCGGCCGGGGAGGCGACCACGGCTGATGGCGAAGTCGTCATGACGATGCCGTGGCCGACCGAGGTCAATAGCGGCGGCATGATGATGGATCATGGCGCGCGACCCACCACGTTCGAGGGCCGGCTCGTCCGCTGGCTCGGCGGCTGGCACCCTGCAATCATTCACTTTCCCATTGCACTCTTGTTGACGGTGGCGTTTCTCGAATTCATGGCGCTCATTCGCCGCAAACCGATCTACACGGCGAGCAACAAGCTCTTGCTTGCGATCGGCGCGCTCGGCGCCTTCGTTGCGGCTCCGCTTGGCTGGCTGAATGCTGGCCTTCCAGCTCCCGACGATGAATCTGCGCTGACCATTCACCGCTGGCTCGGTTCGGCGTTTCCGTTCCTCATGCTGTTGCTCTGGTGGCTGAAACCCAAAGCCGAAGAGGCCGTCCAGCGCCTGCCACGGCCCGTTTACGAAATTGTGCTCGTAATCGCTGTCATCGCGGTCCTCGTGCAAGCGTACTTTGGCGCAGAGGTCACGCATGGCGCGGGACACATGGCTTTTTGATTGAGCGGCATGACCAATTTCTCACGACGGACTTTCATGCATGGCGCCAGCGTTCTGGGCGCGGGCCTGGTGGCGGCGCGCGCGTTGCCCGCCTGGGCGCAAACCCATGCGCATGGACTAGGTCCGACGCTGCCGACGCTCACCGGTCCCGATATCGCGCTCAACGTTGCGCGCACGCACCTGAATGTTGAAGGCCGCGCGGGCCACGCTATCGGCATCAACGGCACGATACCAGGTCCACTCATTCGCCTGCGTGAGGGCGAGCACGCGCGTCTCACCGTCAACAATCAGCTGGACGAAGACACTTCAATCCATTGGCACGGGCTTATCCTGCCGTTCCAAATGGACGGCGTGCCCGGCGTCAGTTTTCCCGGTATTCGCGCCGGTGCGAGCTTCACCTACGATTTCCCCGTCCGCCAATCGGGGACGTATTGGTATCACTCGCATTCCGGTTTGCAGGAGCAGGAGGGCCATTACGGGCCGATCGTTATCGATCCAGCCGGCCATGATCCGATCGCCTATGATCGCGAGCACGTGATCGTGCTCTCTGATTTCAGCTTCATGCATCCGCACATGATCTTCGCGCGACTAAAGCAAGAAGCAGGTCACTTCAACATGCAGCGCGAAACCATTGTTGGCGCGCTGACTGGCCGCGACCCGCCCTTGTCCGACCAGCGCGAGTGGGCGGCGATGCGGATGGATCCGACCGACATCTCCGACGTCACGGGTTCGACCTACACATTCTTGATCAATGGCCACGGGCCTGGTGACAATTGGACCGGGCTCTTCCAGCCGGGCGAACGCGTGCGCCTGCGGTTCATCAACGCCGCCGCAATGACGATCTTCAATGTGCGCATTCCGGGCTTGCCGCTGACAGTGGTGCAGGCCGACGGGCAGAACGTGAAGCCGGTCACAGTCGAGGAATTTCAGATCTCTGTCGCCGAAACTTACGACGTCATCGTCGAGCCGCGCGAAGACCGCGCCTTCACGCTCGTCGCTGAAGCCGTCGACCGCTCCGGCATGGGACGCGCGACGCTTGCGCCGCGCGAAGGCATGAGCGCTGAAGTGCCGCCGCTTCGCGCGCGCCCGCGCACCTCGATGCGCGACATGGGCATGGATATGTCCGGCATGACGATGTCTTGGCCGGGAGCGGAATCATCGTCGAGTGGCGGCATGGCCGGCATGGATATGGGCGGCATGGATATGTCCATGCGCAATCCCGATAACGCGCCGCAAGTTGTCATGGGACCAGGCGTGCAATCGATCGCGCCAATGCCAGTCGACCGCATGGGCGAACCGGGCCAGGGCCTCGAAGATGTCGGCCACCGCGTGCTTGTCTACACCGATCTCGAAGCGCTCGATCCCAATCCCGACACGCGAACGCCGACGCGTGCGCTTGAACTCCATCTGACCGGCAACATGGAGCGCTTCATGTGGTCGTTCGACGGTGAGCGCTTCAGTGAGGTGACGGCGCCGATCCCGTTCCGGCGCGACGAACGCGTGCGGGTGACACTCGTCAACGACTCGATGATGGCGCACCCGATCCATTTGCATGGACACTTCTTCGAGTTGCTGACGGGCCCAGACGGCAAACGGCCGCGCAAACACACGGTCAATGTGCTGCCGGGCGGCAAAGTGACTTTCGATTTGACCGCCGATGCGCCCGGCGATTGGGCGTTTCACTGCCATCTCTTGTATCACATGCACGCCGGCATGTTCCGCGTCGTCAGCGTGCGCCCGCTCGATGAGACCCCGTCATGAGGTGGGCGTTTATTCTCGCTGCCGCGGCGCCTGTATTCTTTGCGGCGCCCGCGTTGGCGCAGACCGATCCGCCGGCGATGCAAATGACATGGCCCACGACGCCGCCCGCGCCGGCGACGCCAGAGCCGGCGATGCAAGAGACGGATCACGGCGCCATGGACCACGCCACGATGGACCATGATGCGATGCAGGCGCCGGCGACGCCACCGCCGCCCATGCAAGGCATGGATCACGGCGCCATGCAGATGCCGGAAACGGCGCCGCCGCCAACGACCATGCAGGGCATGGACCATGGCGCAATGGATCACGGCGCCATGGCTATGGACGAAAACGTCGGCAATGAACCCCCGCCGCCGGCGCCGACCGATCACGCAGCGGAGCGCTTTTACGATTCGGCTGAGATGGCTGCAGCGCGGGCGCAGCTACGCCGTGAGCACGGCGGCGCCATCGTTTCCAGGGTCATGCTCAATCTGGGCGAAGTGCAATTCGGCGAAGACGATCCCGGCTATCGCTGGGAAGGCGAGGGCTGGATTGGCGGCGACATCAATCGCTTCGTGTTCAAGACTGAGGGTGAGGCATCCAGCAGCGAGGTCGGTGCGGCCGAAGTGCAAGCGCTCTATTCGCGTGCGATCGGGCCTTACTTCGATCTGCAGGCGGGCATCCGCTACGACATCGAGCCACGCCCGAACCGCGCCTATGCGGTCCTCGGTTTTGAGGGTGTCGCGCCCTATTGGTTTGAAACATCGGGCGCGATCTTTGTCTCGGATCACGGTGAGGTGAGCGGACGGCTCGAGGGCGCCTATGACGCGCGCCTCACGCAGCGGCTCATCCTGCAGCCGCGCGCCGAGATCAATCTGTCGGCGAACGACATACCGGAACTTGGTCGTGGCGCGGGTCTTACCGACATCGAACTCGGGCTTCGGCTTCGTTACGATGTTCGGCGCGAGTTCTCGCCGTACATTGGCATCTCCTACGAAGGCAAACTCGGCGAGACCGCCGACTACGCGCGCGCCAACGGCGAAGACGTCAGCGGCACGCGCTTTGTCGTCGGCATCCGCGCCTGGTTCTAACAGCAGAGGACTTCACCAGTTTGGCCGCCCTAGCTCAGTGGTAGAGCAGCGCAATCGTAATGCGAAGGTCGGGTGTTCGACTCACCTGGGCGGCCTCCATCCCTTGCTTACGTGGGCGGCGTGATCGCGCGCGAAGAGCTATGATACTGAGCGATGCGCCATCGCCCGTCAGCGCCGCGTATCAGCACGCTCGTTGCCGCGCCCTGGCGATCGACCGCCCGGCCATCACTCAGCACGATATGATAAGTGTAGGTTTCGAGCGCGCGCGCCTGATTGCCCGCGACTTCGATGTCGACCGCGTAGCCGTCAAACCGGAAGTCGCGCACCTCGGCAAGTTCCGGACCTAAATGATGCTCGCGGTAGGTCGCGTAGTCGCCCTCGTTGTGGCCTTGCTCGACGATAGTGGCATCTGTGGTGAAGAGCGTTTCAGTGCCCGCCAAGTCGCGCGCCACAATGGCGCGCTGATAGGCGTTGAGCGTGGCCGCGGGCCCGCCGGCTTCGCCCTCAACGCCGGACGGCGTCGCGCACGCCGCCAGCACCAACATGGCGGCCGCCAATATTAGTGTGCGCATTCTCGTTCTCCCCCAATTGTGATTATCCGATGCGCAGTCGGACAAAGGCCATCGCACCGTCGGGATCGCCGCCGTAAGCGGGCTCAAGATCGTCCGGCACGAAATTGTGCGAATAGAGCGCGCCGACGCCAAAGGTGACGTTGTCGCGGATGCGGAAGTCGCGGATCGCGCCGATCGATGCTTTGGCGACAGTCTCGACATCGGGCGCGAGATCGTGGCTGTCGACGTGCTCGGCGCGCGCAAAGAAGGTCCAGTCGGGATTGGGCCGATAGGCGGTCTCGATGGCGAGTCCCGCGAGACGTTCCTCGTCGGTTGGATCCTTCTCGCCGTAGATCAGCGTCGTCGACCAGAAGCTGCCTTCACCAAGCGGCATCGTGTAGGCGGCGCTCACCGACCAGCGCGTCTCATCGACATCGGGTTCAAGCTGTTCAGGACTTTCGAGATCGGCCCACGACGCCTGCAGCGCCAAGCGCTCAGTTGGATTCCAGCTTAAGCGGACAGAGGTTGAATCGAACGTCGGTTCATCGAAGTCGTAGCGGTCTTCGTCCGGTTCTCGCCCAGTGAATTGCGAGACTTCAATCTTCCAATCGTCGCGCACATAGCCTGCGGTCAGCACGCCGAAGGTGATGTGGGTGGAATCGAACCAATGGTGCGTGATCGGCGCTTCGGGGCTGTCCATCGCCGAGGTGCGGTGCATGAAGGCAGGTGGACCGAATGCGGGTTCGCCGGGATAGCCCAGATAGACGAAGACGCTGCTATTGTCGGAGAGGCGATGCGCGTAGGAGCCCGACAGCTCCATCACCAATTCGTGCGGGTGCTGGCGATCGACGAGCGGGGTGACGCCGTCGGCGGTTTCGCCGGCAGCCAACAACAATGGATAGCCGCTGCGTCCCATGAACGGATCGGGCGAGAGCATGCCGCGGAATTGGATGGTGTCGCCGTTGGCGAGATCGCGCCGCGCCACGCCCATAAACATACCGGCGAGAAACGCCTTCTCGTCGCCGCGCGGTCCATCCTGCCAGCTATAGACGCCGTTCAACATGACGTGGCCCATCAGCATCCAGGGGCCGCGCTCGGTTTGCACCATCGTGTGCTCGGTGACGTCAGGCTGCCAGCTTGTCCCCGACGCTTCGCGGCTCATCGCGTAAGGACCAAGCGCGCCCATCATGTCGTGCATGGAGTGGTTCGTCGCCATCTGCGAGGTCGGCGCGGCCGTGTCGTGCTCCATCGTCTCGTGGGTCGTTTGCGGCGGTAGCGGCGGCGCGGTCGGCTGGTGCTCGTGAGTTGGCGCTGGCGCGGTTGACGGCGCGGGCGGTGTTGGTGGACGCGAGGTCTGCGCTGTGGGCGGAGTCGTGGGCATCGGGTGGCCCGTACGCTGCGCAGCGGCGCTCGATGCTATGATGAGCGCCGCTAGCGCGACAGCGCAGAAGAGCGAGCTTTTCATGTTAGAAGTCCCTCAAACTATGGCGAGGTAACGCGCGAAAAGCGTCAAGGGGTACGGCAGGTTCAAGTAATTCTTACGGGTGAGCATGCGCGCGCGAGGCCGCGCATCTAAATCATACGCACGCGCGCGCGCGATCCCTCAAACACCGCCTTTTGCGCGAATTGCGACACGCCGGCGCGACAACATCGCTTTGCCGCGTGACCTTGCCTCGCTATCATGGGCTAGAGGCGATGGCATCGTACGCGGCCGCGTCTCCACACTCGCCGCCGCCTTTTCCATCAGCCCCCCAGCCCCAGGCGGCGGCGGGTGATCTGTTTGCTGGTCAAGCGCCGCGGCCCCTTGGCCCCGCGACCATTAGCGCTGAGCGAAACCCCTTGCGCTGTTTCGGTCAGGCAAATAGTGCGGCAAGGCCGCCATCTTCAAAAAGCGGTAAGAAACCGGCGTTAAGAAATCCCCGATGGTCTTGCTTCGTCGCCTCCTGACTGGGCTTCTCGTCTTCGCTGTGGCGCATTTCGGCGTCTTGGCGACAGCGCCGGCGCACGCCCACGAAAGCGGCGATGGGCACGGCGTCCGGGAAATCGTGCTCTCGCAAGCGCATGGCGCCGCGGATCATCATACTCATCACGATGACGGCGGCGACGACCATGAAGATGGCCAGTCGTTGGCTCTCGGCGACACGTCAGCGCCTGATTCCGACGACGATACCAGTCATGGTGAGCACGCGCATGTGCACGTGTGTCCTCAGTTCACGCCGCTCGGCAACCACAGTGCATTGAAAGCGCCGGTGATGCTTCGTGAGCTCTTATGGCCGGTACGAAGCGCATCGGTGATTTCCTATTTGGGTTCACCGCCGCTGCGACCACCGCGCACCGCCCTCTGATCCGAACGCTGCGCCGATCCGGTGAGGATCGTGCGTGCTTGTTTGCGACAGAGGGGATTGATCCTTGTCTACGAGAATATTGGCGGCCCTT
>CALBST010000086.1 GCA_937967425.1 uncultured Caulobacteraceae bacterium | reverse complement strand
GCGCTCGTAGGGCGCGCCGGTGCGAATGCTCTCAAGCACATCGCCCAGCACCAGCGTGTTTTCCTCGTTTGTAGGCTCAAGCCGCACCGCAGCGCGCGCGTCGGCTTCAGCGAGTTGGAACGAGCGCTGGTTCATGCGCGCCGCCGCGCGCAAACGCAGCGCCAGCGCGTCGTTCGGGCGTATATCGAGCGAGCGTGAGAGATCTTCCTCCGCCAGACGCCAATCCCGTTCCATCGCATAAGCGCGGGCGCGGTCGATCAACAGGTCCGGCAGTTGCGGGGGATCGCTTTCGATGGCGGTGATCGCGCGCGTGAATACGCTGCGCGCATTGCCCGGCTCGCGCGCCAACAACCACGCATTGCCCGCTTGCGACCAAAGCTCGGCGCGGAGCGCTGTGTTCTCGGGCGCAACTGCGCTGGCCAGCGATTGCAGACGGCGTGCACCTTCGTCGAACCGGTTTTGCGCGATCAGCGCCATCGCGGCGCAGCGATACGCATGCACCGATTGCGCCTCCGCCGCCCAGGACATCGCCGTCTCGTAGGCGTCAGCGGGGTTGCGGTCGATCTGCGCCAGGCACTGCGCGAAACGCTCGCCGAGATGACCCGTTGGCGCGGCCGAGGTTTGCCCAAGCACGAGCGGCAGAAGCAGAGCAGCGACGATGGACATGAGCAGAATTTCTCCCCGGGTCCCCCTCAGGACCGTTCACCGATGCCTCAAAGACCGGTCAATTCCAAGCCGTTCGCTCAGCGCGCGAGCGCATCTCGCAGCTCTGTGGCGTTTTCGATCAGAGCGTCCAAGTCCTGTGGACGCGAAAGGCGATGATCTCCGTCAGCGATCGTGTGCATCCAACGCTTCGGGCCGGGGAGTAGCTCGGCAAGCTTCGTCACATGCGCCAAAGGCACATCGGGATCCATGCCGCCAGCCAGG
This sequence comes from uncultured Caulobacteraceae bacterium, assembly GCA_937967425.1. Next base: position 6,578 of record CALBST010000086.1, on the reverse strand, counting down.
ATCCGAACCGGCCCATCGAAGGCGAACGGCGCGTCCATGACGAGGTGGCGCCGTCCGTCCTCGATCATCTCGCGCGTGACGACGGTGGGCTCGGGCGAATAGGCCGAAGGCAGTTCGAGCCGCCCGTCGGCCATGAGCCGCGCTTGCTGCTCTGGGCTGAAGCCGGGCCACATCAGCCGCTCCGTGAAGTCGGCGGCAGGAGCGATGAGCAGGAGCCCCGCCACCCGCTCCGGCCGCGCCCGCGCCGCCAGCAGGGCAAGCCAGCCCCCCATCGACGAGCCAACCAGCACCAGCGGCCCGGTCGTGAGCTGATCCAGCACTGCCAGCGTGTCGCCGAGCCAGCGCGAGATTGAGCCGTCCTCGAAGGCCCCGCCCGACCTTCCATGCCCAGAATAGTCAAACCGAACAAAGGCTTGCTGCGATCTGTTCGCCCAGTCCGCCAGCGTCTGCGCCTTCGTCCCGGCCATGTCCGACTTGAATCCGCCCAGCCAAACGAACGTCGGCTCCGCGCCCGCCAAGCGCTCGTAGGCGATCGGCACGCCGTTGTGCTGAAGGGTCTCGATCTGGCCGTAGGCCATGCTCTAACTCCGGCCATAGCGGGTGAACGAGAACCGCTCGATACTCCGCGTTTAATGAATCTAAGCGCCTTATTAAGCAAAACCGTTATCAAACATTAGTTTAGCCGGACGAGGCGGGAAAACGGGCATCGGCAGCATTGCAAGAAGGTCACAACCTGAGGGTTCTGCAAGTTACCCCTGAGCTAAACGCTGGCGGGGTCGAGCGGACCACGCTTGAAATAGCAGAGGCAATCAGCCGCGCCGGGGGGCTCGCTTTGGTTGCTACCGCCGGCGGTCGTCTTGAGCCGGACCTCAAGACGGCCGGCGGCGAATTGATCCGCATTCCTGCGGCTTCCAAAAATCCGATCACGCTCATCGCCAATGCGTTCAAGCTCGCGAAGATCGCGCGCGAGCGCAACGTGCAGATCATTCACGCGCGCTCGCGCGCGCCGGCATGGAGCGCGCTGCTCGCGGCGCGCATGGCGAACGTCCCGTTCGTGACGACTTACCACGGCATCTACAACGCGAGATCGCCGCTGAAAGCGTTCTACAATTCGGTTATGGCGCGCGGCGACGCGATCATCGCCAACTCCGAATTTACGCGCGAACACATCCTCTCCAAGCACGACGTCATGCCCGAACGCATCACCGCGATCCCGCGCGGCGTTGATCTCGATGTCTTCGATCCGGCAAAAATCAGCGCGAACGACATTGCGGCGGTGCGTGGAAAATGGGGCGTGAGCCCCGGCCAATGCGTGATCTTTGTTCCGGCGCGTCTGACACGTTGGAAAGGTCAGCTCATCCTCATCGAAGCGGCGCGCATGCTGCAACAACGCCGCCCGAACGCGGTCAGAATCATACTCGCCGGCGATGATCAGGGCCGCCGCGCTTACACCCAGGAAATGCTTTCCGCGATTAAAGCCGGCGGACTGCAACAGGTGGTGGCGATGGTCGGCCATCTCAGGCAGATGCCTTTGGCGTTCGCGGCTTCCGACATGGCGGTGTTCCCCGTCATCGAACCGGAGGCCTTCGGGCGCGGCGCTGTTGAAGCTGAAGCGATGGGCGTCCCGGTGATCGCCTCCAATCTCGGCGGCTACACCGAAACGGTCGTCGAGGGCGAAACCGGCTTTCTCGTCCCGGCGGGCGCGGCCGGTCCGCTCTGCGGCGCCATTGAACGGATGATCGATGCGGGAGCGGAAAAACGCGCGGAAATGGGACGAAAAGGCCAGGAGCGGGTGCGGGCGCTTTATTCGAAAGCCGCCCTGCAATCGGCCACATTAGCGGTTTACCAACGGGTTCTAAGCGAAGCGGAATCCCGCAAGACTGCGAAAGCGCCGCCGCAACCCGTGCTGTAGGAGAGACGGAATGATCTGGCGCAAGCCAGCCCAGGAAGCCGCAGGCGATACAAGCGCCAAACGCGTGCTGGTCATTCAGCTCGGCGGCATCGCCGCGTTTGTCCAGGCGCTCGCCGCCGCCAAACGTATTCGCGAAGAGCATGTCGGCGCGCGGATCACGCTGCTCACCACCGAGGCCACGAAAGAGCTGGCGGAAAAAGCCCCGTATTTCGACGCCGTGGAAGCGGACGGCAAACCCACCGAGCCGCAGGCGATCACCAATTTGATCAAGCGTCTGCGCGGCGCGAAGTACGACATGGTCTACGACCTTGAAGGGTCGAGCCGCACCAACAACTACTTCCAGGGTCTAAGGCCCTGGCCGCCCAAGTGGTCCGGCCCGGTCGCCGGCGCCAGCCACGCGTTCCTGGATCCCGAGCGCGCGGATATGCACCCGCTCGACCGCATGAGCGCACAATTGGAAAAGGCGGGGCTGAGTCCCGAGCCCTTGATGCCGGAACTGGGTTGGCTCCGCTCGACCATGCGCGACGCGCCGCGGCTGCTGCCGGACTATTTCGGCATCCGTGGCTCGTATGTGCTGCTGTTGCCCCGCGGCTCGGACGCCGAATTCAACCGCCGCTGGCCAGAAGCCAAGTACGTCGAACTGGCCCAGCGCATCGCCAATAACGGTGTGACCCCGGTCGTGCTCGGCGGCACGGAGGAGCGCCCGATCGGCGCCGCCATCGCCAAGGCTGAACCGCGCGCCAAGAACCTCGTCACCCGCCCGGACCTCTTCCAGTGCATTGCCCTGGCCGAGCGGGCGTCCTTTGCGGTTGGCGATGATGTCGAGCTGATGCATGTGGCCGCCGCCGCCGGCGCGCCGTGCCTGGTGTTCCTCTCCTCGACGGCGAAGGGCGCACCAGCCGCGCCGCGTGGCCGTTCCGGGGTGGTGGAATTCACCGCTGCGGTCGTCGCCGACCTGCCGGTGGATCAGGTTGACCGCCAATTGCGCAATTGCGGCGTCTATCGCCACGCCGCCACCGCTTGATGCGGGGCTCGTGAAAGGCAATATTCCGATAGTGAGTCCGCGTCCGAAAGGGCGCGGCTTCGCCGCGTTTTATCAACAGCTACAGGAGAATGCCCGATAGCCAGACGTCCATACGCCGCGCCGCCCCCTTCAAAGGATGGCCCGCGGGTGAATGAGGAAATCCGCGGAACGCCCCGCGTGCTCCTCATCGATGCAGAGGGAGAGAAGCAGGGCGAAATGCCGATCTCAGCGGCGCTCGACGCAGCCCGCGAAGCCGGTCTCGATCTGGTCGAGGTGGCGCCCAACTCGAACCCGCCTGTCTGCAAAATTCTCGACTACGGCAAGTTCCGGTTCGAGGAGCAGAAGAAGAAGGCTGAGACGCGCAAAAAAGCCAAGCGCGTCGAGCTCAAGGAAATCAAGGTTCGCCCGAACATTGATGACCACGACTACCAAGTGAAGATGAAGGCCATCCATCGCTTTTTCGAAGAAGGCGACAAGGTGAAGGTCACGCTTCGCTTCCGCGGCCGCGAAATGCAGCACACCAATCTCGGCATGGATCTCTTGGAGCGCATGCGCCAGGAGCTCGACGGCATCGCCAAGGTTGAGCACGAGCCGCGCTTCGAAGGCCGTCAGGTCGTGATGGTGATGGCGCCGCGCGCCTAAGCGCGCGTCTCAGGCGCCGTTCAGCCAAAGGGCGCTTAGATCGCCGCAACCAAGGAGAGACGTATCTATGCGTGCGATTCTGTTTGCGGCTTTCGCCCTGGCTGCCTGCGCCACCGCGCCGGCCGGCGGCGCTGGCGAACCAACGCCGACGCCGCAGCCCGAACACATCCGCATGGATCTCGAACAGCGCGCTGAAGCTCTGCGCGGCGAGGGCATTGTCGCCGCTGGCATCAACGAAACCGCAGACCTCGGCAACGGCCTCCGCGTGCGTCCGCTGGAAGTGTTGGAAGACAGCCGCTGCCCGCAAAACGCCCGCTGCGTCTGGGCCGGCCGCTTGCGCTTGCGCGTGAACATCGAGGGCGTCGGCGAACGCGAAATCGAAGACAATGCAGAGGGTCTTCAAACGCCGCGTGGAAACTTCACGTTGGCCGTGGTCTCACCCGGTTCGTGGACCGACTGGCCCAACGGCAAGCCGCCGTACCGCTTCGGCTTTCGACGCAGCTAACTCACACCCTTTCCCGGGGCTTCGCGCAGCGAAGAACCCGGGACCCATTAGCTCAGGTCCTGTAACGTCGAGACGCTACGCGTCCCGATGCAAACGCAACGCTCCGTGGCAATGGGTCCCGGGTTCGATGCTTCGCATCGCCCCGGGAAAGGGTGGAGCTAGGGCTTCTTGGGCTTTGGCAAAATCGCGCCGGTTAAGATCGGAAACAGATCAGACCAGTCGGGATTATTCTGCTCGATCAGCTCGACCTTCCAGTCCCGCCGCCATTTCTTCAACTCGTACTCACGCACGCGCGCATCAGCGACAAGCATGAACGGCTCGAACCAAACCAGCTTCGTCACGCCATATCTGGCAACGAATCTCGAACCAATGCCTTCGCGGTGCTCGTTCACCCGCACAATCAAATCGAGCGCCGAGCCAAGATAAATCGTCCCGTGCCGCCGGCTCGCCATCATGTACGTCGCCGTGAGCCTGCTCTCGTCGACGCGCATCGGAAGCTAGCCCCGGCTGTAAGGCCGTCGCTTCGTCATGATCCACATGTTTCCCAGCAAGAGCAGCAGCGAAAGACCGAACATCACCGCGTTGAAGATCGGAATGCGCTCCTGGTTGGCCGCGACGAATTCCTGCGCCCGCGTGCGCGCCTCTGAATTGCGCGCCGCCTCCGCCGCTTGCTTGGCCTGATCGCCGGCGAAGCCGAAATCCACGGTCGGCGGCAGGCCGACCGCCGCCAGGCTCACCCCGCCCACCGCCGGCAGCCGGGCCGGCGCGAACGCCAAGTGCGTCCCAAACGCGATCACCAACGTCGCCAGGATCGCCATCAGCCAGCGCGACCCCGCGATCGCCGAAAGCGAGCCGGTGACCTTGGCTTTCTCCTCCCGGAAAATTTCCTTGGCCTCGGCCAGGGTCTTTGGCTGTCTCATTTGGGCATCTCCCGCCGACTTTTACTCTAGCCGCCCTCAACCGGGCCAGGGAGCCTAAATCTCGGCGCAATGTGGGATGAGCCTTAGCGCCAGCGGTTAAGCCACGCGCTGACTTTCAGCCTGGTCGTGACGCCGGCCCCACGCAGGCCAAACACGCCGCCGATGCCAGCCGCCAGCGCGTGGCAGGACCCTGCGAGGGCCCAGTCATGGACCGCGGTAAATCGGCGGAATGCCGGCGAACTTACCCCTCCCGGCCCATTGCCGGGCCGGAACCCCTATGCTATCAGCCCCGCCTTCTTGGGTGGCCCGGCCTGTACGGCATGCCGTGGCGACCCTTTTTGCGTGGGGTTTCGGTCCCGCGCCCTGATCCAAAGAGGATGAAATGCCGAAACTGAAGACCAAGAGCGGCGTCAAAAAACGCTTCAAGCTCACGGCCTCGGGCAAAGTGAAGGCCGGCGCCGCCGGCAAGCGCCACCGCCTGATCAGCCACAACGGGAAATACATCCGCCAAAACCGCGGCATGGACACGATCGCAGATGCTGACGCCAAGCGCGTGAAGCTCTGGATCCCCTACGGCCTCGATTGAGCGGAGACTGACCCATGGCACGCGTTAAAGGCGGCGTCACAGCGCACGCTCGTCACAAGAAAGTTCTGAAGAAGGCGAAGGGCTATTACGGCCGTCGCTCGAACACCTTCCGCACCGCGAACGCCGCGGTCGAGAAGGCCGGCCTCTACGCCTACCGCGATCGCAAGGCCAAGAAGCGCAACTTCCGCGCTCTTTGGATCCAGCGCATCAACGCGGCTGTCCGCGAAGAGGGCCTCACATACTCGCGATTTATCGCCGGCCTGACGAAGGCTGGGATCACGCTCGATCGCAAGGTGATGGCTGACATCGCCATGAACGAGCCGGCAGCCTTCAAGGGCCTCATCGCCCAAGCGCAAGGCGCGCTGAAGTAAGCTGCTGAGCTCACCACACGATCCGACGGGCGAGGGCAGCGATGCTCTCGCCCGTTTTCGTTTCCGGGATCCGAAACGAGCGTCAACGTTGCAAAAAGGAAGGTAGCGGACGGGTTCAGCCAAATTGCTTCGGCCCAGCTCGATCCGCTAAACACCGCCGATGAACGGTCAAACCACTGATTTGGCGGCCTTGGAGGCCGATCTCATGGCGCGTGTCGCGGCGGCGAACGACGAAACGTCGCTGGAAGCGTTACGCGTTGAAGCGCTCGGCAAGCAGGGCAGCATTTCCGCGCTCATGAAGAACCTGGGCGCGATGAGCCCGGAGGAACGCAAGACGTTCGGCGGCGCCTTGAACCTGCTCAAGGACAAAATCATCGAAGAGATCGTCACCAAGAAAGCGGCGATGGCTGAAGCTGCGCTCGATCGTCAGCTTCTGGCCGAAGCCGTTGACGTCACGCTACCGCCGGTGAAACCGCGCCTCGGCACCATCCATCCTGTTTCACAAGTGATGGAAGAGATGGCCGCCATCTTCGGCGAGATGGGCTTCACCGTCGAAGAAGGTCCCGACATCGAGACCGACTTCAACAATTTCACCGCGCTCAATTTCCCGAAGAACCA
>CALBST010000085.1 GCA_937967425.1 uncultured Caulobacteraceae bacterium | reverse complement strand
CGCACTTCTGGGCGCTCTCGCTTCTGCAGAAGAACGACTACGCCGCCGCCCGCGTGCCGATGCTGCCGGTCACCCACGGCGCCAAGGCGACGCGGTTCCAAATCTTCGCCTATTCGCTGCTGCTCGCGCCGCTCGCGGTGACGCCAGTGCTCACTGGCCTCGGCGGCATGATCTACGGCGCGATTGCTACGCTCGGCGGCGCGTTCTTCGTTTTCCTGGCAGTGCGCGTTCTGATGTCGCGCGCGGGCGAGGGCGTGCCGGCTGAAGATAAGCGCGCGCGCGATCTCTTCGGCTTCTCGATCCTTTATCTCTTCGCGCTGTTCGCCGCGCTGCTCGCTGAGCGGGGCTTCGCATGAGCGTTGTCTTGACGCCCGAACAGATCAAAGCCCGCAAGCGGCGCAATGTCTGGATCGCGCTCTCGATCACGGCGTTCATCGTGCTCGTGTTCTTGATCACGATGGTGCGCGTCGGCGACGGCATGGTGGAAGGCGCATCATGACGCCCGACAAGAAGCGCCTGCGCCGCACGGCGCTCATCGCTGGCGCCGTCGTCGTCGGCATGACCGGCATGGCCTTCGCCGCCGTGCCGCTCTACGACGCCTTCTGCAAGATCACCGGCTATGGCGGCACCACGAGGGAAGCCGAAGTGGCGCCGGATCAAATCCTCGAGCGCCGCATTCAGATACGCTTCGACGCCAACACCTCGCCCGATCTGCCGGTCGAGTTCGCGCCCAAGCAAAACGCGGAGACGCTGCGCATCGGCGAAACCGGTCTTGCCTTTTACCGTGTGCGCAACACCTCGAACGAGCCCATCGTGGCGCGCGCGACCTACAACGTCACCCCGCATGTGGCGGGCCAGTACTTCGCCAAGCTCGAATGCTTCTGCTTTACCGACCGCGTGATCGCGCCGGGGCAGGAGAGCGATTTGCCGGTGGTCTTCTTCGTGGATCCGGAAATCGTGTCGGACCCCGACACCCGCGACATCAACACGCTAACCCTATCTTACACCTTCTTCCGCTCCACTTCGCCTGAAGCCCAGGCGCTGCTGGAAGCGGCTGAAGGCCCAACGAGTTAAAGACGCTGAGGGATCGACATGGCGCACGGCGACGTCAAACACGACTATCACCTGGTGAACCCGAGCCCTTGGCCGTTTGTTGCCTCGATTGGCGCGCTCGTCGCCGCTGTTGGCGCGGTTGTGCTGATGCGCGGGCTTTCGTCGAACGAAGCTGACTTCTTCTTCGGCAAGGGCCACTGGACGCTCTTCCTCGTCGGCATGGGCATTCTCATCATCACCTGCATCGGCTGGTGGGGCGATGTGATCAAGGAAAGCCGCGGCGGCGATCACACGCCAGTCGTCGATATCGGCCTGCGCTACGGGATGATCCTTTTCATCGCGTCGGAGGTGATGTTCTTCGTCGCCTGGTTCTGGATGTTCTTCGAACTGGCGATCTTCCACGGCCACCGCGCCGATTGGATCGTGCCGACTTGGGATGCAGCCACGACCGCCGCCTGGGCGAATTGGCCGCCGCCGCACGTCGAGACCTTCGATCCGTTCCACCTGCCGCTGATGAACACGCTCATCCTCCTGCTCTCCGGCACGACGGTGACGTGGGCGCACCATGCGCTGCAAACCGGCGACCGCAACGGCGCCCGCAACGGCCTCATCCTCACGGTGCTGCTGGGCATCCTGTTCAGCTACATTCAGTTCGTGGTCGAGTATCCGGCCGCCGGCTTCGCGTTCGGCAATCAGGGCGATGTGACCAACGCCAACGTCTATGGCGCGTCCTTCTTTATGGCGACCGGCTTCCACGGCTTCCACGTCGTGATCGGCACCATCTTCCTCGCGGTTTGCTTGCTGCGTTTGATCGCTGGGCAAATGTCGCCGCAGAAGCATTTCGGCCTCGAGGCCGCGGCCTGGTACTGGCACTTCGTTGACGTGGTGTGGCTGTTCCTCTTCACCTTCGTCTATGTGATGCCGTACCTGACGATGCAGAATTGAGTTCGCTCGTCATTCCGGGGCTCGGCGAAAGCCGAGAACCCGGAACCCAGGGGCAAACGATGCGCTCTTTGCTCCTAGGTTCCGGATCGCGCTCCGCGCGTTCGGAATGACGGAAAAGAGTGGCGCCATGCCAACTCCTTCACCTTGGATCGCAGGTTTGACTTCGCGCTGCCCGCAGTGCGGCAAGGGCAGCGTGTTCAGCAGCTACCTGAAATTCCGCGACGCATGCACTGTTTGTGGCGCGGACTTCAAGGCCGCCGACGCAGGCGATGGCCCCGCCGTTTTCGTGATCCTTATCGTCGGCGCCATCGTCGCGCCGTTGCTGCTGATCTTGCAACGGCTCCTGCCCGACGTCGTCGCGCTCGTCATTACGTTGATCGCGACGGTCGTACTCTGCCTCGCCTTCCTGCCGCCATTCAAAGCGACGCTGTTCGCGCTGCAATGGAAACACAAAGCCCGCGAAGCGACGCACGAGGACGTGGAATGATCCGCTTCAAACCGCTTCCGCTGATGTCGCTGTTGTCGATCATCGCATTCGCGGTGCTGATTTCGTTCGGCCGCTGGCAGTGGGAAAAGTACGAGCAGAAAACCGCCGCCGCCGAAGAGCCGGTCGCGGAGATGACGATCGCCAGCTACCAGCCGGTCGAGAGCGGCATTCAATTCGTCTATGGCGTGCGCGGCGATACGCGTGAGCAGGGCTGGCGCGTGTTCACGCCGGTGCAGGAAGGCGACAGCATCATCTTCGTCGATAGCGATTTCGTCGCCGGCCGGGATTCGCCGAACCCCGACGAAGTCCGCGTGCCTGCCGCGATGCGCTTCGGTGCGCCGATCAGCGGCGCTTCGATCCGTCCTGAAGACCCGGGCCCGTTCACGGCGCCGCCGCGCCCGCTCGCGCGCCGTTGGTACGCCGTCGATCTCGCCGCCATGGGGCGCAACGCCGGCCTTGAAAACGTCGCCGATTATTACATCGCCGCGAGCTATGTCGGCGCCGATGGACGCGCCGCGCCCAACCCGTTCGCGCTCGCCGCCGGCGCCGATGCGCTGCCGCCGGCGCGGCATTTGGGCTACGCGCTCACTTGGTACGGCTTGGCTGCCGTTCTCCTCGCCATCTACTTCGCCTACCATATCAGCGTCGGCCGGCTCGCATTCCAGCGCCCGCGCCCACGCGAGGACTGATGCGCTCTTGGACCGCCGGCGTCTCGCCGGCATGCCTTGGCTCACCGGACGCAGTTGTTGCCGGCGAGGGCGCCGGCGCTCCATAAGGATGCAATGCGCTACATCTCAACGCGAGGCCAAGCGCCGCCCGTTTCCTTCCTGGACGCTGTGCTCGCCGGCATGGCGCCGGACGGCGGGCTTTACGTGCCGGAGAGCTGGCCGGAAGTCTCGATGGGTAAAGTTGCGCGTGGCCACTTCACAGCTGTCGCGATCCACACACTTGAAGCATTCGCGCAGGGCGATCTCGGTTGGGAGGAGGACGGCGTTACGCCGATCTGCAATGACGCCTACATCGCCGCGCCGACGACGCCGAATGATGAAGCGTGGCGCCCCAAGTGGCCCGAGGCCGTAACGCCTCTCCGTCAAACTGGCGCCGGTGCTTGGCGCCTGGAACTTTTTCATGGACCATCGCTCTCGTTCAAAGACGTCGCGATGCAGATGATCGGACCGCTGTTTGATGCAGCGCTCAGCCGCCGCAATCAGCGCCTCACCGTGGTGTGCGCGACATCGGGCGACACCGGCGGAGCCGCCGTCGAGGCCATGAAGAACAGGGAACGCGTCGATCTCTTCGTGCTGACGCCGAAAGACCGCATCTCTGAAGTACAGCGACGATTCATGACGGCGTCCGGCGCCTCAAACGTCCATGTGATTGAAGCCGATGGTGACTTCGACGCGTGCCAGGCAGTTGTGAAAGCGATGTTTGCGGATGCGGAGTTCGCGCGTCGTGCGCAGCTCTCGGGCGTAAACTCGATCAACTGGGCGCGTATTGTCGCTCAGAGCGTCTATTTCCAAATTTCCGCCTTTCTTCTTTCGGCGCAGGGCCCGGTGAACTTCATCGTTCCGACCGGAAATTTCGGCGACGCTTATTCAGGCTGGGTCGCCAAGCAGATGGGCGCCCCGATTGGGCGCATCGTGCTGGCGACGAACGAGAACGACATCCTCGCACGCACACTACAAACGGGCCGATATGAGCGTGGCGTTTCGAAGGCAACGTTGTCCCCGGCGATGGACATCCAAGTCGCCTCTAACTTTGAGCGCATTCTCTTCGAAGCGCTCGACCGCGACGCAAGCGCCGTGCGCTCACTCTATGACAACCTGGCTCAATCCGGCGGCTTTGACGTCCCAGAGGGGGGGCTAGCACGGCTGCGAGAAGATTTCGTAGGCGTGGCCGTGGATGACGAGGCAACATTCACCGCGATGCGCAACGCGTGGATTTACGATCAAGAGCTGATTTGCCCGCACACGGCCGTGGGCGAGCACGGCAGAGTCGCGTGGCCGGGTGCGCCGACGGTGTTCCTAGCGACAGCTCACCCAGCGAAATTTCCCGACACCGTAGAGCGCGCCACCGGCGTGCGCCCCGAACTCCCGCCAAAGCACGCTGATCTCTTCCAACGCCTCGAAAAATTTGACTCTCTCCCCGCCGACGCCGAAGCGGTGAAGCAATACATCCGCGAACGGAGTCGCGCGTGGTCGTGACAGCACAGAACAATGGAGGTTGGAGCGCGGGCCTCCGGCCCGCTGCGCGCCAGGAGGCGCGCGCTCCAACTTGCAAGCAGTGGCGTTCATGACCGAACTAGAACTCGTCCGCCTCCCCAACGGCGTGCGCATCGCGCTCGATCCGATGCCCGGCCTTGCGACCACCGCGCTCGGCGTCTGGCAGCGGGTCGGCGCGCGCTGGGAGACAGCTGAACTCAACGGCGTCGCGCACCTCTTCGAACACATGGCCTTCAAAGGCGCCGGCGCACACGACGCGCGCCAATTTGCCGAGGCGATTGAGAACGCCGGCATCAGCATGAACGCCGCCACCGGCTACGAACGCACGGCGTACTATGGCCGCTGCATCGCCGAACAAGCGCCATTCGCGCTCGATCTCATCGCCGACATTCTGTTCGAGCCACATTGGGCGCCTGAAGACCTGGAGAAAGAGAAGGGCGTCGTCGCGCAAGAACGCGGCGAGGCTTTCGACGCGCCGGACGACCGCGTCTTCGAACTCCACCAATCGGTTCTCTACAAAGGCCAAGCCCTCGGCCGCCCGATCCTTGGCACTGAGGAAGCGTTGAAAAACGTCAGCGTCGACACGCTGATCAACTTCCGCGCTGCGCACATGACGCCCGAGCGCGTCATCGTCTCCGTTGCCGGCGCCTTCGATCGCGACGCGATCATCGAAACCGCCACCCGCCGCTTCGCCCATCTCACCACCAAACCTGATCCGGAGCGGGAAGCGGCGCGCCCTCAATCCGGGGCAGCAGGCGAAACCCGCAAGCTTGAGCAAACGCACCTCGTCTTCTCATGGCCCGCGCCGAGCGCCGGCAGCGAGCACATCTACGCTGCGCGCATGCTCTCCGAGATTTTCGGCGGCGGCATGTCATCGCGTCTCTTCCAGGAAGTACGGGAAACCCGTGGCCTCGTTTATGCCATCGATTCCGCGCTCGATGTGTTGGAGGACGATGGCCGCATCAGCGTCTATGCTGGTTGCTCGGAAAAACACGCAGGCGAAGTGGCCGAGATCGTCCGCGATCAACTCGCGCTGATGGCCGCAAAGGGCCCCACCGAAGCCGAGCTTAAGCGCGCCAAAGCCGTCACCCGCGCCTCGATGCTCATGGGCGTGGAGGCCCCCAGCGCCCGCGCCGAAGCGCGCGTCAGCCAGCTCTTCCTGCGCGACCGGCTGAGCGATTTCGCCGAACTCCGCGCCCGCATGGATGCGGTGACGTGTGAGCAAATCCAGGCCATCGCCGCCAAAGCGTTGGAAGGCCCGGCCTGCGCAGCTGCCATTGGCCCCAAGGCGGGGCATGGCGCGCTCAAGGCATTTGGGGCAAAATAGCCGCGTCATGGTTTTGATGCGGAAGGACAATGACGGCTTGCGCCGGATCGACGGGGAGGGCGTGTACCTCCGCGCGCCGGAGTTGCGCGACTACCAGGAATGGGCCGACGTCCGCGAAGCCAGCCGCAATTTCCTGACGCCGTGGGAGCCCACCTGGGCGCAAGACGAAACCTCGCGCGGCTCCTATCGCTACAAACTGCGCCGCTACAGCGAAGACGCGCGCGACGACAAAGCCCACGCACTCTTCGTCTTCCGCGAAACCGATGACGCGCTCGTCGGCGGCGTCACGCTCTCTAACATTCGCCGCGGCGTCGCCCAAACCGCATCGCTCGGCTACTGGGCCGGCCAAATGCACACCGGCAACGGCTACATCACCGCCGCCGTCCGCGCCGTCGTCCGCTACGCGTTCGAAGATCTGGATTTGCACCGCGTCGAAGCCGCCTGCCAGCCGGACAACGTCCCGTCACGCCGCGTGCTCGAAAAATGCGGCTTCACCCACGAAGGCATCGCCCGCGCTTATCTGAAGATCAACGGCCAATGGCGCGACCACTTGCTGTTCGGGATCGTGAACAGCGGGGTTTAGAACCGCGATGTCAGTAATTCCGACCATCACCGAAGAGACGAGAGACGAGGCAAAGCGAAACCCTGGAGGCTGGGTGTACGCAATTAGTGGACGCTATTCCGATCAAGAACACGTGCCGCCCGATGAGATCATCGGCGCCTGGAAGGTCGACGAGCACGGCGAGATAACGGGCGACTTTGTACCCAATCCGAATTTTGTCAAAACGCGCTAGAGCAATATGGACCGCCGGCGTCTCGCCGGCATGCGCTGGAGTTGGCCGGCGGGGCGTTGGCGGTCCATAATTTAGCGACGCCAACGCGCCGACGAAAATTCCCAATCTCCAGGCCGCTGTGCAAGACCAGCCGTGACTGGGTTTCGCTCGATGTATTCAAGCGTCCACGCGAACTGATCCTCCGACCGCATAAATCGATCGAAATATTCTCGTAGCCATACTGCGCCAGTACGCCCTGCGCTCTTGTTGATGGCGTGCGCGGTGAACGACTTCCAACCATGAATGACCTTGGCCATTGGCCAATCGCTAAATTGCTCCGCCAGCACATGAACATGCGTTGGCATGATGCACCAAGCGGCGAGAGCATACCTCTCGCCATCGGCGTACAGCAGGCTCTCTTGGACGATCGCAGCGTTCGAGGGTGAAGCGAGAAGACGCTCGCCACGCACGGTGTCGAAAGCTCCGTCCGCCCACTCCGCGCGAGCGACTGGATCGGTGATCGAGGCTGGAACGCTACCAGGTAGTGCATCGGCAAGGCCGAAGACAATATGCTGGACGAGGCCTTTCTCGTCACAGTGCGGAAGATAGCCCCGCGAGCGCCAACCGGAGATCGACATACGCCAAGCGTATCATGACGAAGGAGCTCTGTAATATGGACCGCCGGCGTCTCGCCGGCCAACTCCGGCGCATGCCGGCGGGACGCCGGCGGTCCATATTGGACAGCGCCTCACCTTTGAATTGCGGGGATAGAGGCGTGCTCTATCCCGCGCAATTCCCGTCCAAACCCCTGAAAACAAACGGCCGCGCCAAAATCTATCCGGTGGCCTCCATCGCGCCCGTATCATCCGCGCGTGCCCCGTACCTACCAGCCTCCATCGCAACACATGATCGACGCCCTCGCGGCGGCGATCATCGTGTTCGTGACCGAGCTGGCGCAGGCGATCTTCACGCCGCACCCTGAGCACTCGCGCCGCCGCATTCATCACGCCATCCGCCGCGCCGAGCGCGCCGTCGAAGTTATGTTGTTGCTCATGGCTTTTCGCCTCGCGACACCGCCCGCGCAACAGCTCAGCTCATTTGCCCGCCGTAACACGCCCATTGGCTTTGCGCGGCGCGTCCGCCAATCGAAATTTCTCTACAAGTACGCCCGCGTGCGCCTGCGCGGTGGCGCATTCCATCAACGCATCGCGCGCCTCATCGCGGCGATCGCTCAACCAACGCGCTACGTGCAACGTTTTCTGAAACGCCTCCACAAAGGCCTGCGCGGCTCCCGTCTGGTCGCCGCTTGCCCCGCTGCGCAAGCGCTTTTCGCCGATGCGCCGCTGAAGGCGAGCTACGCGGACTCGTCTTGACCGCGATCACGCCCACTCATCTCAAACGCCGCGACGAACCCGCTTCGTCGCGGGCGCCGACGCATGTGTCGCGAGGAGGTCTCACGCTTCCCGGACGCAGCCCCGGCCTTGAGCCGGGGTGCGATCCGGGACCCAGGGGCCAACGCTCGTCGCCTTGTGATCTCCTGGGTCCCGGCTCTCGCCCCGCTTTCGCGGGGCATTCGGCCGGGAAGCGTTTGACGCTAAATCGCGTCCAACCCCACATCCAACGAACGTGCCGAATGCGTCAGCGCCCCAACCGAGA
>CALBST010000084.1 GCA_937967425.1 uncultured Caulobacteraceae bacterium | reverse complement strand
CTCGGATACAGGCGATCTTCACCTCAAACGACACGCCACTTGGGGAATGCAGGTTATCATGCCTAAAACAAACTTTCGCGGAAATGAGTTTTCTGCGCTTGGTTTAAATAGTGCCTATTCCAGTAAGTACACTCGAATTTGGCAAATCCTTCGCGACGCCGGTGCGCCGGATTTCCGCCACCGACAGATTTTCAAGGCAATCTTTCAGGATCGGATAACCCGTTTTTCCGATATGGTCGCCTTGCCGAAGCCACTGCGTTTGAAGCTCGCGACTGAGTTCGGCGACGAGATTTTATCCCTCAAGAGAGTGGCGACGAAAGAGTCTGAGCAAGCCGAGAAAACCCTCTACGCGCTTCCCAGCGGGGAACGTGTTGAAGCCGTCTCCCTAAAGTTCCAAGCGGGATGGGAGTCGTTCTGCATCTCCTCTCAATCCGGCTGCGGTTTCGGCTGCACATTCTGCGCAACAGGCAAGCTTGGTTTGCTGCGCAACATGACCGCCGATGAGATCACCGATCAACTACTCGACTTCCACTTTCACGGCAGAACAATTGACAGCGTATCCTTCATGGGCATGGGCGAAGCGCTTTCGAACGTTCATACGTTTGATGCTCTTCGGCTAATGACGCACCCGGCGCTCTTCGCGCTAAGCCCTCGTCGCATCACTGTCTCGACCATCGGCATCGTACCGCAGATGGAAAGGCTGGCCTCCGACTTCCCGCAGGTCAACTTGACGCTTTCTCTGCACACGCCGTTCAACGAACAGCGTACTGAGATGATGCCGATAAGTCGGAAATACCCAATCCCTATGCTTATGGAGGCGCTCGATCGACACGTTCGAGAAACAAGGCGCAAGACGTACATCGCCTACGTCCTGATTCGCGGTGTCAACGACACCAGGGACCATGCTAAGGCCTTAGCCAAACTGATAAACGCTCGATTCCAGAACGGTCGGCTTCTTCATGTCTCGCTGATTACGTTCAATGAGATAGCGTCCGCGCCAGGAAGCTTTGCGCGAAGCAAGAATTCAAGTGCACGCCTCTTCCAAAATATACTGTTGCAAAATAACGTAAAGACGACGATCCGAGCGTCGTTTGGCAACGATATTGACGCGGCGTGCGGGCAACTGTCCGCGAATTATGCTTCAAGTTGACGAATCCCAGCATGTTGTGTTCGCTCGCTTCACTTGATGAGCCCGGTGACCGCTGCCTGTCCGTTGATCGCCTATGCCATCGATAATGAGCTTGGTCACATGCATCTTGCGAAAGCCTGAAAACCTTGGCGCGTGCTGCCCATTGTAGGGCGCTCGCGCCAAGGTTTTCGATCTGCGTCGCTACTGCCGGACGCCGGTGTCAAATGTGCGCGTACCAAACCTTTTAGTCGAACACCGTCCTGTCACGATGGCTGACCGGGAAAAGACGGCTTGTCGTGGTCGAACCAGGCCCAGCTCGGTGCCGAAGCTGTCCAGACTATGCTGGCCGGGTTGCAGATCTGGCGATCGTCCAGCGCCCCTAAGCGCACGATCAAGTATTCGGGTTCGATCGGAGCATCGGCAAAGAGCGGAGTGCCGCATTGCGGACAGAAGCGCCGTCGGATCAAATTGCCCGCATCCGACAGTGATAGGAACTCTGCTGGCTCACCGAAGACGCTCAAGGCGCGCTGGCGAAAAAACACACTGAAAGAGGCATTACCCGAACAGAGGTACTGGCAAGTTCGGCACCAGCAGGCCCTAGTTCCTACGGGGCCCTCCGACAGCACGAATGTGATGATAAGCGGAGATACAAGCGGCGTAACCGCATCGAGATCATGTTCGGCAGGCTCAAGGACTGGAGGCGCGTCGCGACCCGCTATGACCGATGCCCCAAGGTCTTCCTCTCAGCCATCGCCCTCGCGGCTCTCGTCATCTATTGGTTATGAATCCTGACCCTAGGGTTCTTTGTGCTGCTCACCGACCATGCTCATTATTATGACCCCGGCTTCGGCCCTCACCGGCCCGGTACCGCTGACTTCTGCCTTCGAAATGGGCATGTTTATCAAGCTCAACGCGAATTGGCTTATCGAACCCCCGTGCCCTACGGCCCGCCATTGGCACTAAGACGCGACTACACATTTCAGTGGCAGAACGAGGGCAACGAATGGCGAGTTCTCGTTCTGAAGATTCGTCGCTGATGGGCGCCAGGAAGAGGAGCTTTTCATCAAGTTCGCGTAGGCGGTAACACTGGTTCGGGCTGCGAACGCAGCCAAGGCCGCGCCTTCGGCAGCGAACCCGTCACCTCGACCTCGCGCAGCATCCCGCCTGCGATCAGCCCCTCGCGGACCCAGCCCAGCGCCTGCCACCAGTCGTCATAGCCACGGCGGGCGGCCTCGATCTGCTGGGGGTGTGGTGAGAAGGTAACCGGGCAGGCGAGGATGTCGATGGTTTTCCATGTGGCGCGCGCGCCCGGGCCGCGCACACGGACGCGCTCCGTCCCGACGACGATGGCGCCTGCATGCGTGCCATGCTGGTTCTGCTTGACGATGGTCGGCACGCAGCGCGGGACGGCACCAGGCATCCAGTCCGGGGTCAGCCCGGCGCGGGCCAGTTCGGCGACGCGGATCGCCATGCGCTTGCCGCCGA
>CALBST010000083.1 GCA_937967425.1 uncultured Caulobacteraceae bacterium | reverse complement strand
CCTTCTAAGCGGCCGGTTGCGTGTTCGAGTCACGCCGGGGTCGCCATGCTTCAGGCGCTGGTGACGACCTTGGTTTCCGGATGCCCGCCCCATTCGGCCCAGGAGCCGTCATAGACGGCCGCGTCCCAGCGGCCAGTGCGGGCAAGCGCCAGCGCGAGAACCGCCGCGGTAATGCCTGAGCCGCAGCTGCAGATGGGGGCGGCGTTGCCCTTGAGGCCTGCCGCCTCGAACAGCGCCTTTAGATCAGCAGCCGCCTTCATCGTGCCGTCAGCATTGAGCAGCGATCCAAACGGGACGTTGAGCGCACCCGGCATATGACCGGAGCGCAGACCCGCGCGTGGTTCGGGCGCCTCGCCATTGAAACGCGGGGCGGCGCGGGCATCGAGGATGGGCGTGCGATTGCCGCCATCGATCGCGCGCTGTACGTCGGCAAGCGTACGCACCAAATCGTTGCGCACACGCGGCGTGAAGTGGCGCTCCATGCGTTGGCGCGGCGCGCCGGTCTCGATCGCGTAGCCAGCGCGCTCCCAAGCTGGAAAACCGCCGTCCAGCACCGCGACGTCCTCGTGGCCAAAGACGCGGAACGTCCACCAGACGCGCGCGGCGCTCATCAGGCCGTGATTATCGTAGATGATAACGCGCGTACCATCACCGACGCCGGCCTTCTTCATGCGCGACGCGAACTTTTCTGGCGGCGGCAGCATGTGGGGAAGATCGCTGGAAGTGTCGGCGATCTCGTCAATGTCGAAGAAGATCGCGCCCGGAATCCGACGCTCGGCGTAGAGCGCCTTGGCGTCGCGCGGGTCGTTTGGCATGAACCAGGTCGCATCGATGACGCGAATGTCGGGCGCGTCGAGGCGCTCGTTCAGCCACGCAGGGGAGACCAGGGGATCTTCAGGCAAACCGCTCATGCGCGGACGCTAGGCCGCTGCGCTCCGCGCTTCAACCGCCAGTCGCGTAAGGTTAGGCGGGCTTCGCCAGCTCAAGCTGGACGACGTTGGTGCGGCCGGTCCGAAAACCCGCTTCGCAATAGCTCAGATAGAACAGCCAAAGCTGCTTGAAGCGCTCGTCGAAGCCCAAGGCGCGAATGTCGCTCCACTTGGCCTTGAAGCGCCGCGCCCATTCGGCCAGCGTCTCGGCATAGGACTGCCCGAACGCCTCTGCACGGCGCCAAACGAGACCGACCTTTGCGGATTCTTCCTGTAGCCGCCCGATGCTGGCGAGCATCCCGCCGGGAAACACATAGCGCTGGATAAAATCGGCGCGGCGGCGATATTTCTCGAACAGCTTCTCGTCGATGGTGATGATCTGCAAGCCGGCCTTGCCGCCGGGCTTAAGCACGGCGGCAATCTTGCCGAAATAAGCCGGCCAGTACTTTTCGCCTACCGCCTCGAACATTTCGATCGAGGCGACTTTGTCGAATTGGCCTTCGACATCGCGATAATCCTGGCGGCGAATCTCAACGCGATCCGCCAGGCCAGCCTTCTCCATGCGCGCGCGCGCATAAACGAGCTGCTCGTCGCTAATTGTTATGCCGGTGACGCGCGCGCCGTACTCGCGGGCTGCGAACTCAGCGAACCCGCCCCAGCCGCAGCCAATTTCCAGGACATGATCGTCTGGTTTAAGTTCCAGATGCTCAGCAAGCGCCTTGTACTTTGCGCGCTGACCCGCTTCGAGATCGCGCACTTGCGCATCAAAACGGGCGGAGGAGTAGGTCATCGAGGCGTCGAGCCAGGCGCTGTAGAACTCGTTGCCCAGATCGTAGTGGGCCAAAATGTTACGACGCGCTCCGCGTTTCGTGTTTGCGTTGGAGAGGTGGCGAAGCCAGTGCACGGCCTTGCCGATGGGGCCGCCTTCAAGCAAACGCGTGAACCGCTCGACATTTGCGGCAAGCAGCGTCAGCAGCGCCGAGAGGTCGTCGCTCTCCCATTCGCCCGCCATCAGTCCCTCGGCGAAACCGATGTCACCGCTGGTCAGCACGCGGCGGGCGAAGCGGAAGTCCTTGATCCGGAAATCGACCTCAGGGCCCGCACCGTCGCCAAAGGCAAGTGCGCGCCCATCTGGGAGGGTGACTAAAGCGGTGCCGCCTCGCAGCTGCAGCAGCGCCAGCAAAACAGCTTTGGCGCTCGCAGGCGCCTTGAGGCCGGCGACTATCGAAGATGTGGCGCGAACCGAGGCCACGGGGGCGTTCTCTTCGAGCATGGGTGTAGATGTAAGCATAGAAACCCGTGGATTAAAGCGCCGTAGGACGCCGCTGGTTCCGCTTACGCGCCACCCCTGATTTTGGATGAACGGCTAATTCTTGCCGGCTTTCGCCTCATCGCGGCGGCGCAGGTAGATTTCCAGCATCTTCGCGTCTTTGAGCCAGCGGCCGTGTGCGGCGATGTTGGCGACCGCGAAGCCGTACCAGCCCTCGCGCCAGAGCCCGCGGCGGACGTAATGGTTCAGAAAATAGAACGGCCGCGCGAAGAGCAGGCGCAGCGCGACGTACCAGAATGACTTCAGCGTGGCGTTCTTGGCGCGTGAGGACGAGGTCTTGTTGAACTTGTCTTGAAGTTGCTCCAGCCCAGTGAAGGAGACGTGCAGGATCTTGTGTTTGAATTTGCCGACCTTCATCCCCGGCGGAATCTCGAGCTGATCCCAGCCGGCATGATCGCGCGCGCGGATGACCCGGCGATCGTAGAAGCGATTGCGCTTCACCACGCTTGCATTCCACCACGGCTCGCCCACGGGCGGCTTGGTGACAAGTTCAAACGTGTAGACGGGAAAGGGCGGCTCTTTGCCATCAGCGAACAACGCGCGGATCTCTTCCGCGAGCTCCGGCGTGATGATCTCGTCTGCGTCGAGATCGAGCATCCAATTGTGCTTGGACGCGTCCTCGCCGAGCCGCTTCTGTTTACCCCCGCCGAGCCAGGGGGAGGGCACCACGCGCGCGCCGGCGGCTTCGCTGAGCGAAATAGTTTTGTCGGTTGAGCCGCTGTCGATGACGACGACTTCGTCCGCCACCTGCAGCGCGGCCTTGATCACCTCGGCGATCAGACGCTCCTCGTTCTTGGCGCGGATGTAGCAGGAGATCGGGGGATTGGGCATTGTGCTGCGCCTGAGAACCCGAGACAGCGGCAAATTGCAAGCGCGCTAGCCAGAGCGGGCCAATTCGGCGGCGTCGGCGTAGCCGAAGAGGGAAAGTACGAGCCGAATGGCCTCGCCGCGGGGGGACTTAAGGTCCGGGTCTCGTTCGACGGCCAGCCGCG
>CALBST010000082.1 GCA_937967425.1 uncultured Caulobacteraceae bacterium | reverse complement strand
CGCTCCAACTTTCCAACTTTCCCGCCACGATCTACGATGCATACATGGGCACGAAGGGCTGGCACACGCGCGGCTATCTCCCGCACTACGACGGCTAGGACATCACCCAACACGTCGTCTTCCGCCTCCACGATTCCGTGCCACCCACCGAACAAGAAGGCGACGACGTCCTAGATCGCCACCTCGGCGCCTGCTTCATGCGCGATCCCACCTGCGCCCGCATCGTCGCCGAAACTTTGCTTCACTACGACGGCGAACATTACTCGCTACAAGCTTGGTGCGTGATGCCCAACCACGTTCACGCGCTCATCGCCACAACCAAAGACCACGAACTCAGCACCATCGTCCGCACGTGGAAAACCTTCAGCGCGAAACGCATCAATGAACTATTGGATCGCACCGGCTCAGTCTGGGCGCCCGACTACTTCGATCGCTACATCCGCGACGACAAACACTTCGAGTCCAACAGGCGCTACATCGAAATGAACCCCGTCACCGCCGGCCTCTGCGATACCCCCAACGCCTGGCCCTTCAGCTCGGCCGGCTGGAAGTAGCGCCAACGCTTGCAAGTTGGAGCGCGGGCCTCCGGCCCGCATGCACGCGTAGAGACACGCCAACAACCGAACGACCAGCGCGGGTTGTAAGACCCATGCGGGCCAGGAGGCCCGCGCTCCAACCTGCCAACGCAAGCGCCCAGACCTCCAGACTATGATTCCGACGCTTGGTGATGGTGCGCTTGGGTTTTGGTTCTTCAACCCATCGCCGCTCTCAAAAAGTTGGAGCGCGGGCCTCCGGCCCGCATTCACCCTCAACACCAAGCACCAACAAGCAAACCAACGTCACCCACCCATGCGGGCCGGAGGCCCGCGCTCCAACCTACAAACACCCCGCCAAATAATCCCGCCGCGCCTGCGCCCAGACTTCCGGACTGTGATGCAGACGCTTGCTGATGGTGCGCTTGGGTTTTGGTTCTGATGTCACGCAGGCATTTTACGCGCGCACGCGATCGGTCGGATTGAACGCGATCTATCCCCGCAAATACGGGCAGATGACAAAGTAGATAAGTGCGGTATCCTGAGCCCAAAACAACAAAGGGGGGGTGGAACGTGGCGCGCGTTTTCATCAGCTACGCCGGGCCGGACATCAATCAAGCAAAGCTCGTCAAGAAGGTACTGTCCGCTGAGGGGCACGACGCCTACTTCGCGCCAGAAGCGCTTCGCGGCGGTGACAGCATAGCGAGCAACCTGCTGCAGGAAATTCGTACCCGCGACGCTCTGGTCCTCATCGCCTCATCGCAGATTATCGCGAAGCCTTACGTTGAAGCTGAAGTCGCCTCCGCGTTTGCTCTTCGCAAACGCATCATCGTGTTGCGACGGAATGACTATCATGGCTCTGACGAAATCGACTTCCGCACGAAGTCGGCCGTTTGGGTCAACTGCGGAAACCGCGTGACGGAACGCGACGTACGTTCCGTTTCAAGAGGCCTGAAGGAAATCAGGCAATCAAAGCTCGTGGTGGCTAGCCTCAACCTAAAAGGCGGAACGGGAAAGACTACGATTTGCGGGAACCTGTTTGCGGCGATCTCAGAAGTGAGCCCGCAGCCAGTATTGATGATCGACCTTGATCCTCAACATAACCTCACTCAGTTGCTGCTGCGTACGAGCCGCGCAGATCGCGCCCGAGAGGCAGATCGCTCCGTCCTCTCTCTGTTCGAACCGAGTCAGATTTCCGATCCCGTCAGCAAGAGCCCACGCGACACGTTGGAGATAACGACGGAAGAAACTCCCAGCCAAGTGACATGGGAAGCGTTGATTGAAACGCCGCAACTTCCGGCGGGACCTTCAGTTGCCTTGGTGGTTGGACAGTTTCACGCCGCCAAGTATGCACTGTCGCGCGATGGCACGGCTATCGATCGTGCGCTGGCACGCTTCCAAAGAAACGTGGAGCAGCTAAGCGAACTCTTCCCCATAATCGCTGTCGACGTAAATCCAAGCGCGTCAGCATTCACCGACGCGGCACTATCAGTTGCAACCCACATCGTCGCGCCGGTAACGCCCAATATCCACTCGTACTCTGGCCTGAAACTTCTGTGCGATCTCCTTAAGTTGCGGGGGCGGCATGATCTGGTGTCTCGCATCATTCCGGTTTTCACAGACTTCCCCACGAACTTAACGCAACAAGATCTCGCCTTGATGTCGGAGGTGCGTGATGACCCTGATTTCGGGGCGAGAACGCTTGCGGTCGGGGTAGCGCAATCTAAGCTACTAAGGCCGCGAAACGATGACCCACAAGGATTGGGCTATCTGCGCAACAATCGCGTTGGAACGAACGTTCGGACCGTTGCGTCGCTGCTACTAGAGGAACTTAGAAAAGATGCCCTCGAAGAAGCCGCCGATCAAAGCCGCGCTACAGGCACTGGTTAACTGCGGTTTAACTGCAAAGGAAATCCAATCCGTGGCATCGCGAATCGCGGCGATGTCGTCGGAAGAGATTGAGATGCAGTTGTTCATCCGAGCAGTTCGGACACCGGAGCCGCCGGCCGAGGCGTCAAGCGGTCTCGTAGCGATGGTCGCGAAGCTGCGCACAGCGTCGAAAAGGCGGACCAACGCCGAAGTCTTGTCCTTGCTCGCTGATGAGCTTGAAGAAGACGGTCGGATAAAGGACGCACGGCATCTGCAATACGGGGGCCGGGAGACCGTTGCTCAGTGGCTCTCGCGTGTGGGCAAGATCGTGCCTGAAGATGAGATCGAACAAACGTTGGAGCGCCTGCTCACAGCATATAGCAGCGGGGCGCGGATTCGCCGGGTCAAATAGCTATCAATCGCTAGACGAATAAGTCTGCGACGCTGACAAACGCCGCACCGCTTTCAGCGGCACGTCGCGCCTTTCGCGAAATCACTTCCGGCAACGCCAAGCCCCGGTGCAAGACGTCGTGAAGATCGCGTCCGTCCATGCATATCACCCGCTTGCCGCGTCCAAATGCAAACAGCCCATCAGCTGAGAACCCCGAATAGCTTACAAACAGCCCTCGCGACCAAGCCGCCTTCTCCTCCACCTTTCCATTAAAGGCACGCAAGGCGGCGGCATCAGTCAGACCGTTCTGCCACTTCGCCTCGAGTAGGTAGGTTTCCGCTCCGAGTTCGAAACTTCCATCGATCTGTTCGCCACGCAGCCTAAACGGCTGGCGTGGTTTCATGTCGCAAACGTCGAAGAAGGCTCCCAAGAACTTCTCGAACGCGTAACCGCGCGGCTGGGCCTCCAGTCTCGACAAGTCCAGCAACGATTGTCGCAACGCGCTTGTATCAGCACGCGGCTTCGGGGTCTCAGCTTCCACTGATGCTTCGGCGGTCGCGGGCGTAGCTCCCACTTTGGCGAGCAGCCTCCTCAGTTTCTCCTGCGCCTGTGGCACGGTCTCTGCCCGACCGTGGTGCGTTCTAACGCCTTCGCGATGTTCCCACAGCGCGTGAAGCGCTCGGGCTGCCGTCGCGTCATCGGTCGCGATCAGAAACGTCCTTAGGCGCTTCGCTTTCGACCCGCCGTTCACAGAAAATCGCGGATCGTCGATATCGATACCCAGCTCACTCCCAAAGAAGGCAGCGAACGTCCGGTTGCTAAAATCCAAAACGTACCCTGGCTCACTCTCGAACAGAGCGTCGACCAGAAGGATATCGAGTTGGGTGAGCCGACTCATATCGCCGTTCCGCATGAAATCCCGGAGGATTTGGCGATTCGTAGCGACAGTGTAAGCCCCTAAGCATCCACGTCCGCTTCCAGCGCAAACTCCTGAATGAACTCGCGCCGCGGCTCGACCACGTCGCCCATCAGCTTCGAGAACATCTCGTCCGCATCATCCGCGTGGTCGACCTTTACTTGCAGCAGCGTGCGCACGTCGGCGTCGAGCGTGGTTTCCCAGA
>CALBST010000081.1 GCA_937967425.1 uncultured Caulobacteraceae bacterium | reverse complement strand
CGAAGACATTTGCGCGGGATTATGCGCCTGGTTTGGGGGCCACCGGATAGATCGGCGTGTATCCCCGTATTTTCCAGCGACAGCGAACCTTCAGTCTGCCGTGACTGTCAGCGGACGGAAGCGGCGATAGATTGAAACGCCGAGCGTGAGGAGACCGCCGAACATGAAGGCGTACATCACGATGATAATCGGTATGAGCACGAGAAACGGCAGCACATGCAGAAGCACAAGTCCGTGCCCGTAGATCATCTCGCCATTGACCGACATTTCGCCAGCGATCGTTGCGCCGATGACTATGAGCAGCATGATGGGAATGAAGAATATGCCCCATGCCTATGAGCCATCCCCAAACGATGAGCTTGTAAACACTGCCCAGCGTCAACTCTCCATTTACGGTTCGAAGCTGCATTTGGTGTGTCCTCGGACTTCAGCTACTGCCAGCGTCAGGAAGATGTCGCGAGACCTCCATGCTGTCGTGGAGAATTCGCACGATCGTCAACAGGTCGCCGGAAATTGTGTAGACCAGCAAATGTCGGCCGCGCCGGCCTGGTTTCGCCATGTGCAAAGTTCGGATGCCGGGCGCGATCTCGTCGCGGGCTCTGCTCCGCGTGGGCTCTCCGGCCGAAAGTTCGTCGACGACGTCTAGAATAGACTCGACGTATGCCTCGGCTTGTTTGGCGCCGAAATTCTCGGTGGTCCACGTTGCGATGTTGGCGAGATCGGCCTCGGCCAGCTTACCAAGAACGAGCCTCCGCTTCCGCTGGCTCATTCGCCTTGCTTTGCGTTCGCAATCGCTTTGGAGGCGACATCTTTCAGATGACGGCGCAGCGACGCCGCGTCAGCAAAGCTTCGGCTCTCGCCGTTCTCGATGCTGGCGATCCCAAGCTTCGCAGCTTCTTTAAGAGCCGCCAATTTCGCGGCGTCTTGTGCTTCTCGCTGCTCCACCAGACGCAGACCCTCGCGCAGGACTTCGCTGGCGTTTTGATATTTTCCCTCGTCGACGAGGGTATCGATCAGTTTTTCCTGCCGATCTGTTAGGACAACGTTGCGGGTCGCCACGGCTTAGCTCCTATTGGCATAATATGCCAATATGGATTGGATCGTCAATCCGGGACTTAGCGCTCGATGAACAGCGCTGCTGGGTGCTCCAGCAGGCCCTTTACGCGCTGGATGAAGGCGGCGGCGTCGTAGCCATCGACGACGCGGTGATCGAAGGAGCTACTTAGGTTCATCATCTTGCGGACGACGATCTGGCCGTTCTTCACCACCGGGCGTTCGACGAGCTTGTTCACACCGATGATCGCCACTTCCGGGTGATTGATCACCGGCGTCGTGACGATGCCGCCGAGGGCGCCGAGGGAAGTGATGGTGATGGTCGAGCCAGAAAGCTCGTCCTTGCCGGCGCTGTTGTTGCGGACGGCGTTAGCGAGACGCGAGACTTCGAGCGCGGCGGACCAGACATCGAGCGCTTCGACGTGGCGCACGACCGGCACGATGAGGCCGTTATCGGTTTGGGTGGCGATGCCGATATCGACGTTCTCGTGGCGATAGACGACGCCCTGCTCGTCATCGTAGCGGGCGTTGATCTGCGGGAAGTCCGGCAGCGCGAGCACGAGCGCGCGCATCAGGAACGGCAGCATGGTGAGCTTCGGCTGATCGTTGCGCTTGGTGGCGTTCAGGTGCGCGCGGAGTTCTTCGAGTTCGGTGAGATCGGCTTCTTCGACATAGGCGAAGTGCGGGATGCGGCGCTTGGCGTCCTGCATCTTCTCCGCGATCTTGCGGCGGAGGCCGATGACTTTCACCGGCTCGATGCCGTTCTTCTCGGCGAGCGCCGAACCGGTGCGGCGTTGGCCCACGGCGGGCACCAGCACGGCGTCCAGATCTTCGTGCGTGATGCGGCCTTCGGGGCCGGTGCCGCGCACTTGGCCCAGATCAATGCCGAGCTTCTGCGCGCGGGCGCGCACCGCGGGCGAGGCTTGCGCTTGGCTCCATTCGTGGACGGAAGCGTCGCGCGCGGCGGGCTTGGCGACGGCGTTTGGAGCGCCGGCATCTTGCCGGCTGGAAGCCGGCGGTCCGCTTTTTGACGTCGCGCTCGAAGGCATCGCCGCAGTGGGCACCGGCGTCGCCTTTGGGGCGGCGCCTTGCATGGCCGCTTGCACTTGATCTTCGGACCATGTGGCGCCCGCAGGGGCTTTGATCTTCGGCTTCGGCGCAGGCGCCGTTTGGGCCGCTGGCGCCTCGCCGGCAGGTTTGGCGGGTGTTGGTTCGGCCTTTGCCGGCGGGGACGCCGGCGGTCCAAGATCGGCGTCGCCTTCCGCTTCAGTTTCGAACACGACGATGGCGCCGCCGACAGGCGCCATGTCGCCGGGTTCGCCGTTGAGCGAGA
>CALBST010000080.1 GCA_937967425.1 uncultured Caulobacteraceae bacterium | reverse complement strand
AAGGCCATGGCGGCAACGTCCCGCCGCCCGTCACCGGCAAAGCCAATGTCAACGTCGTGAAAGCCGACGCCGTCGGCCGCTACGCCGTCCGCATCAGCTTCGACGACGGCCACGATACCGGCATCTATAGCTGGGACCTTCTCTACGAGCTTGGCCGCGAGAAGGACGAAAAACTCGGCGTCTATCGTGAGACGTTGCGGCTCAGGGCGCTGCGGGATGAGGCTTAACGTCTGGTCTTCGCCGACAACGGTCATCGGCCAAGCCACTTCGGCATTTCGAGACTCTACCCCCCGCAAGCGAAGCAGCCGGACTTGAGGCGCATCACCGCCGCAGGACACTACGACCGCCGTAGTGCTGCTATGATCTGACCGCCGACAATCTCGTCACGCCAGCGGGTCCAGATCGCCCCCTGACCATAGTTTCCGCCAGTGATGACAACGACCAAGTCGTAAGCGGGCACGACGATTAGAAGCTGCCCGCCATTGCCGCTGGCTTCGTAACTCTCAACGCGACGGTCACCGACCCGCACGCCGTAGCGGTGCCAGGCAAACCCATCCGCACCGCGGGTGGCGATTGCCGCAAAGCGTTCTGCGTCCATGCCGGTGGTCGCTTCATTGATTTCAACTTGCGCAGCAATAGAGCGCTCGACCCAAGCGCGATCCAGAATGCGTCGGCCGTTCCAAACGCCGTCATTGAGATAGAGCTGACCAATCTTGGCGAGATCGCGTGGGCGCATGTGAACGCCGCCCCCGAGATAGCCCTCGCCCGTCGGCGTCAGATTCCAATGATAGCGGCCGAACTCCAACGGTTGCGCGACGCGGCGGTGGAATAGGTCAAAGACATGCTCGCCGGTCGCTGCAAAGAGTGCAGCGCCCACAAGGTTCATGCCCGCGGTGCAGTATGCGTAACGCTCACCCGGGCCGTGAGCCATCGGCAGGTCGAGTGCAAAGCGCCACCAATCCGGTTGATCGCTTTGGCTTTGCATGGCCCCTTCATTACCCGGCGAATTCTCGTTGTTGTCGTCGCAATCCAAGCCGGATGTGTGCGTCATCAAGTGTGCGAGGGTGATCCTCCCCCGGCGCGGATCGTCGTCCCAGGGGTGGACGCCCGCCGCCTCATAAATCCGGGTCTCGGGACTGATGTTGGCGCCAGCTTGCATCGCGGCGCCAACAAGCAGCGAGGTGAATGTCTTGCCGGCGGATCGCAGATCGTGCGGCGTGTCGCGATCGTAGCCGTGGAAGTATTCTTCGAGCACAAGGCGCCCGCGCCGCACCACAAGTATGGAGTGAATGAGATTCGGCCGTTGCGCTGCAGGATCGCCGTCAACGACGCTCTGCACAAAGGCCGCTAATGCCGCTTCGTCAAAACCGAGGCTGCGCGCGCGCCGCGTGCGCCAACCGTCGTCGAGCACGGGTGGCGGCGCATACACATAGGCGCTGCGCGGACGCGGCAAATAATCGATTGGGCTCTCGCTCGGTCGCGTCAACTCAAGCGTTTGCGGCAGCGGCGGCCAATTCACTCTGAGCCGCTCTCCGTCCAAGACCTCGATCTCGCGCACAACGTCGCCAGCACGATTTCGCACAAGGATGCGTCCATCTTGATCAAGCACAGAAAGGCGAGAAGCGCCGCCGTTCATGTTGAACTCCGGATTGCGGAACGCGGCTAGCCAGTTGCCCTCCTCGCCGCGCAACAGCGCCAAGTGCAGCGTGAATGTTTGCGGCAATGGCTGTACGACGCCATATAGGCTTCCGCTCGGTCCGGCGTGTAGACCCACTGGCGTGGCATAGGAGACGCCCGACAGCCCGGGAGGTTGAATCCACCAACCCCAATCTCCACGGCCCTCAAAGCGCCCGCCATCATTCGCGAAGGCAAATTGCAGATCTTCTGAGCGCACCTCATTTCCGCCAATCACGGCGCGCCATCCGCCAGCCTCGCGATGGATCGACAGTTCACCATGCAACTCAGGCCCCATGTCGAGCCGGGTCGTCCAGACACCCTCCAGTGAGGCCAAGTCGCTCTGCGCATTTGCCGGCGTGACGCCATACGCCAATGCAAGCAGCGCGATGCAAAAACAGCGGATGATCAAGCTTTTCTCTCCCCCATTTTGCGCGCCGCCAGCCACGCCGCGATCGTCGGCTTGGCGCTACTCAGATTTGAGTACAGCGCCGCACAGGCGTCACCCAGCCGACCCGCGCGCAGGTGCTGAATGATCAGGGCATGCCCATCGTTCGCGGTCTCTGCGCTGTCGGCTTCGCGCATCCAAGCGAGTTCATAGCGCTTTGTACGCACCATCATGTTTTGAATGAGCTCGATCAGGACGCGATTGGTGCAACGGTCGATCAGCGCAAGGTGCCACTCATCGTCGAGCGCCATGCGCGCAGCCGCGGTTTTAGCGCGCGCGATGCGCTGGTTTAGGCGCTCCAACACTTCAATCTGCGAAGGCGGCGGAAGACCCGCCAAGCGAAGCGCCTCGGGATCGAGCAGCGGCCTTATATCGTAGAGCTGCTCAAACTCTTCGAGCGTAAGCGGCTTAACGAAGTAGCCGAGTCGAGGTCTTGCTTCGACCGCGCCCTCGGCCATCAAACGATTCAGCGCTTCGCGGACCGGCGTGCGGCTTACCCCCAGTCCCGCGGCTAGGTGCACCTCATTCAGACGCACTCCCGCCGACAAAGAGCCATCGACGATCATGCCGCGAAGTGTCGCTTCCACGGCATCGTTGAGGTTTGCTCGATCGACATGCGCTAATTGCATACTGTATACAATATAACAAATCCGGCGCGTTGGCAATTGTCCGTTGGTGAGGGTCCATTTTGAGCCGACAGCGGACTCACCCCGTGACCGGCGTCACA
>CALBST010000079.1 GCA_937967425.1 uncultured Caulobacteraceae bacterium | reverse complement strand
CCGCGCATACCACCACGCACCGCTAGGAGCGACGTCCGTTGGACCAGAGCATGATCGAAATACTCGTCCTGGCCTTCATCGCAGGCTTTGTGCTTTTCCGGCTCTACACGACGCTGGGCAAGCGCACGGGTGAGGAACGGCATGAGCCGGCGCCGGCGCAGGGTGAGTTCCCGCGTGGTCCGGTTCAGGCGCCGGCGGCGCCGCATGTTTCCGTAGGCGCGGCGGGCGAAGGTGTGGCCGCGATTGAGCGCGCCGATCCGAATTTCGACGCTGGCTATTTTCTGCAAGGCGCGCGCGCGGCCTACGAGATGATTGTCGGCGCCTTCGCCAAGGGTGATCGCGACACACTGCGCGGATTGTTGACCCCGCGCGTGTATGATTCTTATGTTGCCGCGATTGAAGCCCGTGAAGCACAAAATGGCGCCGGCCCGGAAATCGTGCGCTTGAAGAGCGCCGATATCGCTGACGCGGAACTCATAGGCGACACCGCGCGTGTTGTGGTGAAGTTCGAGGCGGAGTTGGCGGAAGGCGCGACCGGCGTACGCGACGCCCGCGAACGCTGGACTTTCGAGCGAAATGTCCGCTCTTCCGACCCGAATTGGCTGCTCTCGCGCGTTCAGGCGGCGTGAGCAAAAAGCGGCGCGATCTCACTGCAGATGAGAAGGTGCTGTGGCGACGCGTCGCCGCGAGCGTGAAGCCGCGCCGGCCGTTGCCCGCCGCCGATGAAGAAGATGCCAACGAGGCGTTTCCCGCGCCGAAGCGCACTGCGTCGCCAGCCGCAAAGAGTCCGCCGCCGCCCGCGCGCGCGAGGACCGCGCCGCCACCGCAAAATCGTAGCAACGAGAAGCGGGTGCGCCGCGGCAAGCTCGAGATCGGAGCGAAACTCGATCTGCACGGCCATAGCCAAGACACAGGCCGCGCCGCACTGGCGCGATTTCTGCGCGCGGCCCAGTCGCGTGGTGAACGCACAGTGATCGTCATCACAGGCGTCGGCCGCGGCGGGGAGGGCATCCTGAAGCGGCGCTTGCCTGAGTGGCTGGCGGAGCGGGACATCCGTGCGCTCGTGACCGGGTTTGCGCCCGCCCACCGCTCGCATGGCGGCGCGGGCGCCTTTTACATCTTCATCAAGCGGAGCGAGTGAAAGCTCTGCTTCATCAAGATCACCAAAGCGTTCACGGGAACTGCATCTAACCCACGGAAAATAGCTGATTTTTCAGCTCCCGCTAACCAAACCAGTTCAAGTCTCCCTCGCGCGCGTGCGTCCTGCGCGCTGGAGTGACGATGAGCTTGCGCTTCCCAACCCTTGCCGCCTTCAGCCGTCCGCGCGGCTTGCAGGCGCGCGCCATCGCATTCACGGCGGCGTTGATGGCGATCACGGCCGCGATGTCCGCCGCCATCGTTATCTTCGGGGCGCAAACGGAGGGTGAGCGCCAGCAATTGGCAATAACTCACGACCTCACCGAGCATCTGGCGGGGCGCGCAGGCGATGTAATGGCGCGAGGCAACACCCGCATCCTCGACATGATGATCCGCGGCTCGACCCAGCAGCGCAACGTGCGCGCAATCTCAATCCGCGACGGCGAAGGGCGGGTGCTGGCGCAGGCCGGCGGCGATGCTCAAGACAACGCGACGATGAGCCAGCTAACGTCGCGCGCGCTTGCTGACGGCATGCTGGTCTACAGCCGCACAGATGGCGCGGTCGCGGTCGCTGCGCCGATCATTCGAGAAGGGCATGTCATCGGCGTCGCGCTGCGGATGTGGGAGGATGACGCCTACAAGTTCGATGCTGTTCCTTCGCTCGCGCCATTCCTGCTGATCGTCGCTTGCCTAGCTCTTGCGGCAATACCTTTAACGGCTCGTGCGGTGAGGCGCGCCATCGCGCCTCTCGACGAGCTGGCGCGCTATGCCGAACAGGTGGGCGAGCAGGGGCAGGCATCGCCGATCACCATTCGTACCGGCGATGAGTTCGAAACCCTCGCTAACGCCTTCAACAATATGACCAGCCGCCTCGATGCGTCGATGCGTCAGATCCAAGAGATAGCGTTTGTCGATCCTGTGACGCGCATGCCGAACCAGGATCGTTTCATACGCGAGGTTGAGTACGTCATTCTGCAAGGGCAGGGCGGCAAGACGGCTGCAGCTGTTGTCGTTATTGAGCTTACGCGCCTGCCGCGCCTGTTGCAGACGCTTGATCCCGATGCCGCCCGTGAGTTCTTGCGCGTCGTTGCTGATCGCATTGTTTCGGCAGTGCGCACCGTGGACCGTGTTGTGCGCGTCCGCGCGCAAGGTGAGCGGCCAGCTATTGCCGCGCGGCTTAGCGCTTCAGAATTCGGCGTGCTCGCGCCCGATATTGGCTCGACCTCCGATGCCGCGCGCTTTGCGCAGCATTTGAATGCAGCGCTCGACCAACCGTTCGATTGGCGCGGGCACAAATTCACGCTCGGCGCCTGTTGCGGCGTATCAATCGCGCCGCGCGACGGAAAGGACGCCGATGCCGCCATCCGTCACGCGCGCATGGCGATGGCCGCGGCGCACACGGCGCCCGCGCGCGTTAAAATCTATACGCAGTCTCTGGATCGTGAAGCCGTGGCGCGATTGACACTGGAACGTGAGATGCGCGGCGCGCTGGAGCGCAACGAGTTCCGTGCGTATTTCCAGCCGAAGATCAATCTGCGCACCGGACGCATTGAAGCATGCGAAGCGCTGGCGCGCTGGATTAGGCCGGATCGCACCATCATCAGCCCGGGCCGATTCATCCCGGTCGCGGAAGAGAGCGGCCTGATCGGCGCGCTTTCTGATGCGATCATGCGCGAGGCCTGCTGGAAAGCCGCGTCGTGGGCGCGGGCGGGGCAGCCGACGAAGGTCGCGGTGAACGTCTCAGCGCTGCAGTTCCGCAGTGATCGCTTTGCGGAAAATGTGCTGCGAGTCGTTTCACACGCTGGCCTCGCCCCACAGAACTTGGAGCTGGAGATCACCGAGACGGTCAT
Source organism: uncultured Caulobacteraceae bacterium (assembly GCA_937967425.1). The sequence goes on along the minus strand of CALBST010000079.1, from coordinate 768 downwards.
CATGGCCGATCCCGAGCGCGCGCTGCGCATCATTAAGCCGCTGCGGGAGGCCGGCGTCAGGCTCGCGATCGATGATTTTGGCTGCGGCCATTCCAGTCTCGCGGCGCTCACCCGGCTTCCGTTCGACGTCATCAAGATCGATCAACAGTTCATTCGCGCCTTGGAGCGCGGCGAGGCGCGCTCGGCGGAGATCGTCGAAATCATTCTGGCCTTCGCGCGCACATTGAACATGGAAGTCGTCGCGGAAGGCATCGAGCGGCGCGAAGATATGGAATTCGTAGCCGCGCGCGGCTGCCACTGGATTCAGGGCTTTTTGTTCGGCGCAGCGGTCTCGGCGCCCGAATTCGCCGAATTGCTGCGCCGTCAGGCCGGCGATGACGTGAGCGCCGAAGACGCGGCTTGATTGGCGGCTTCGGCTCCGCCACATCAGAGACATGAGTGATCAGCCAGGGTGGCACGGCACCACCATCGTGTGCGTGCGCAAAGGCGGCAAAGTCGTGATCGCCGGAGACGGACAAGTCTCCGCCGGGCCCACCATTCTCAAAGGCAACGCGCGCAAGGTCCGTGCTCTGGCGAACGGCGAGGTCATCGTCGGCTTTGCCGGGGCAACGGCGGACGCCTTCGCGCTGTTCGAGCGACTCGAACAAAAGCTTGAGCGTTTTCCGAAACAACTGGCGCGCGCCTGTGTCGAGCTGGCCAAAGATTGGCGCACGGATCGCGCGCTTCGCCGTCTCGACGCCATGCTGATCGTTGCGGACAAGAAGGAGA
>CALBST010000078.1 GCA_937967425.1 uncultured Caulobacteraceae bacterium | reverse complement strand
GCGAAGGCGTTGGAGCCGTTGTCGATGATGTCGGCGGTGGCTTCGCGCGTGGCGCAGGGGCGGCCCTCTTCGTTGGCAACCATGCTCAGCGTCCGCTCGAAACCCCAGAACAGCGGCACCGTCAGCGCCGAGCCGGCAACGACGTCGCGGGCAGTGACATTGCGCGCGCCGGGAAGGACCTCGTCGGGATGTTCGGCGGCGTAGGCGTTCAGGCCGTCGGCATAGCCTTGGGCGACATCGCGGAACTCCTGGCTGAGGCGGGTGTCGAAACCTTCCTCGACCGCGTCGCGGATTCCGAGCAGATGCCAGAGGAAGTCGCTGCGGGCGCCCTCTTCGCCGAGATGGGCGCCGAGCCTACCGCGCGCGGCGAGCACGACCAGCTGAATGGTGGCGAAGTTGTCCTCGGCGTGGGCGTAGGCGACACCGTACGCAGCCTCCTGATCGTCGCGGCCATGAATAAAGGGGACGCCGTACTCGTCGCGCGTGATGGTGGGGTTGTAGTCGCGGGCCGGCGAAAGAGGGGCAGCGGTGCAGCTGCCGAGAACAGCAAAAGCCGCCAGGATCGTCATCAGTCGCATCGTCCACCCCTCCGATGGCGACTCAACTAACCCAGCTCGCAGCGACGCGGAAGAAAATGCTTCAAACTTTTGCGGCCGCCCTTAAGGAGGTCACGCAGAATTAGGATCCGAGGTTCCGAGATGCCTTCATTTGGCGACATCACACAACTGACCGGAAGGTCCGGCGCAGTATATACCTTCAGCATTGCGGCGAGGAACCAAAGGTTCTTCGCCAAGCCCGGCGTCTACGTTATGGCGAAAGATATGGGAAACAATCGGTACGAGTTCTGTTATGTCGGCGAGACTGCGGACATGTCTGTGCGTCCGTTCGCGCCGGAGAAGCAGGATTGCTTTAGATCGTTCGGCGTGGATTGTATTTTCCACCTAGAAGAGTTCGACGCGAACAAGCGCAAGAGCGCAGTCAGCGATCTCGTCGAGGCGTATTCGCCACGCTGCAACACGCTCTAATCGTGTCGCAAGGGATGTCGATGACGCTACAGAAAAATCTCGAACGCGCAGGCGCCGTGAAATTCCCGACACGGGCGCTGATTGACGGCAAGCTCGTCGCCGCCAAGAGCGGCGAGACATTCGATAATGTCGGGCCGCGCGACGGGAGGGTTGTCTCGAAAGTCGCCGCGTGTAGGGCGGAAGATATCGATGTTGCCGTGAAGGCCGCGCGCGCGGCGTTCGAGGATGGACGTTGGCGCAATAAGCATCCGCGCGAAAAGAAGAAGATCATGTTCAAGCTCGCCGAGCTGATGGAGCGTGATCTGGAAGATCTGGCGTTTCTGGAAACGCTGGATATGGGCAAGCCCATTCGCGACACGCTGAGCGTCGATATTCCGACGGCGATCAATTCGATTCGCTGGTACGCGGAAGCGCTAGACAAGGTTTACGGCGAGGTGGCGACGACGCCGTCGGATCGCTTGAGCTTCATTGTGCACGAGCCGTTGGGTGTGGTCGGCGCGATCGTGCCGTGGAATTTTCCGCTGCACATGGCGTGTTGGAAAGTCGCGCCGGCCCTGGCGACCGGCAACTCGATCGTGCTGAAGCCGGCGGAGCAATCGCCGTCGACGGCGCTGAGGCTGGGTGAGCTTGCGTTGGAGGCGGGAATCCCGCCGGGCGTGCTCAACGTCGTGCCTGGGTTTGGCGATACGGCGGGGCAGGCGTTGGCGCGGCATATGGATGTCGATCTAATCGCGTTCACTGGCTCCGGCGAGGTTGGCCGCAAGTTGATGACGTACGCGGCTGAGAGCAATCTGAAGCGGGTGGCGCTGGAGCTTGGCGGCAAGAGCCCGCAGATCGTTTTTGCGGATGCTGAGGATCTAGACGCGGCGGCGGATGCGGCGGCATGGGGGATTTTCTTTAATCAAGGCGAGATTTGTAACGCGGCGTCGCGTCTGCTGGTCGAAAGCTCAATCAAGGATGACTTCCTGGAGCGTGTGTTGAAGCGCTCGAAGCAATACGCGCCGGGCGATCCGATTGATCCGGAAAGTGTCGCCGGTGCGCTGGTGAGCGAAAGCCAGATGAAGCGCGTGCTGGGCTACATCGACACGGCGCGCAAAGAAGGCGCCACTCTCGCGTTGGGCGGCAAGCGTGTGCGTGAGGAAACGGGCGGCTATTACGTCGAGCCGACCGTTTTTCATCGGATGGACAACTCACACACTTTGGCGCGTGAGGAAGTCTTTGGACCTGTGCTTGCCCTGCTGGGGTTCACGGACGAAGATCACGCAGTGAAAGTCGCGAACGACACCGTTTACGGATTGGCCTCCGGCTTGTGGACGGCGAACGTCTCACGCGCACATCGCGTGGCGCGAAAGCTGCGGACTGGCCTAGTGTGGATCAATGGCTGGGACGCCTGCGACATAACCGTGCCGTTCGGTGGCGCCAAGCAATCGGGCTTCGGGCGCGATCGCTCGCTGCATGCGCTTGAGAAGTACACCGAGCTCAAGGGCATCTCGATTACATATCGGCCGTGAGCCTGAGCGATCTCATCGCGCGCGAGACTCAGCGTTATCTGGCCGCCCATCCGAAGGCGGCGGCCGAGGCGGCGCGGCTCAGGCAGCATTGGCTGTTCGGGACGCCGTTTCACTGGATGAACGATTGGGCCACGCCTTCCGCGATGATCGCGGAGGACGGCGAGGGCGCGGTGCTCACCGATATTGACGACAACAGCTACGACGATTTTTGCCTCGGCGATACGCCGGGGATGTTCGGTCATGGGCGGCCGGAGATTGCGCGCGCGATCGCTGAGCAGGCGCGGCGCGGCGCGACGTTCATGCTGCCGACCGTCGAGGCCGCTGACGTAGGTGCATTGCTCGCCGAGCGGTTTGGCTTGCCGTTTTGGCAAACGACGCTTTCTGCTTCTGATGCGAACCGTGCGGTGATCCGCTGGGCGCGGGCGGTGACGGGAAAGTCCGTCATCGTCGTGTTCGATGGCTGCTATCACGGCATGGTCGAGGATTGCTTCGTTGAGTTGCGGCACGGGCGGACGCGGCCGGACGCGGGGCTGGTCGGCCAAGTGTTCGACATGACGCGGACGACGCGCGCCATTCCGTTCAACGATCTCGGCGCGCTTGAGGCGGTGCTGGCGATGGGTGATGTCGCGGCGGTGCTGGCTGAACCGGCGATGACGAATTGCGGAATGATCCTGCCGGAAGCCAATTTCTGGAAGCGCGCGCAGGCGCTGGCGAAGAAGGCGGGCGCGCTTTTGGTGTTGGATGAGACGCACACGCTGTCGAGCGGACCGGGCGGCGCGACGAAGGCGTGGGGCTTGGCGCCCGACGCGCTTGTGATCGGCAAAGCTATCGCGGGCGGGTTTCCGGCGGCGGTGTGGGGCGTCAGCGCCGCGCTGGCGGAGAAGATCGGCGAGGTGAAAACGGGCGGCGGACGCTCCGGCATCGGGACCACCCTGGCGGGTAACGCGATGGGGATTGCGGCGATCGGCGCGACGTTGCGGGAGGTGGCGACGCCGGCCGCCTACGACGTGATGCTCAAGGGCGCCGATGACTTGGTGGCGAAGCTGCGTGATGTGATCGCGAAGCGGGCGTTGCCCTGGTGCGTGGTGCATGTCGGGGCGCGGGCGGAGATTGTCTTTGCGCCGGAGCCGCCGAAAAATGCCGCTGCGATGCGGCCGGCGTTGGCGCAAAGCGAACTGAACGAGGCGCTACACCTCTATCTGATCAATCGCGGCGTGCTGATCGCGCCGTTTCACATGATGATGCTGGTTTGCCCCGCCACGACGACGCAACAGATTGACCGGCTCGTCGCGGCGGTCGATAGCTTTGCGGAAGACTACGCGAAAGAGGGCGCCACTTGACCATCGCCGATCCGAAGGAAGTGAAGAGCTTCCTCGACAAGCATCCTGAGATTCAGTTCTTCGAGATCGTCTTCACCAATATGGCGGGCGTGCCGCGCGGGAAGCGGCTGCGGCGACACGAGATCGAGGCGGTGTATGCGAACGGGCGTTTCCTGCCTGGCTCGATCCTCGTGAATGACATCACGGGGCAGGACGTCGAGGCGACGGGTCTGGTCTGGGAAGATGGCGACGCCGATCGCGTGGCGCGGCCGATCGCGGGGCGGATCACGCCGGCGCCGTGGCTGGGCGCCGATGTCGCGCAAGTGCCGGTGACGATGTACGAGCTCGACGGCAAGCCGCACGATCTCGATCCGCGCCATGTATTGCAGCGTGTGATCGATCGGTTTGCGGCGGACGGGCTCGTGCCGGTCGTGGCGTGCGAGCTCGAGTATTATCTCGTCGACGCCCGACGGACCGCGTCAGGCAAGATTCAATTGCCGCCTTCGCCGCTGACCGGCGATAGGGCGACGCAGCATCAGGTCTATGGCCTACGCGAGGTCGAGGAGGCGTCAGGGTTCCTTCGCGATTTGTGGGCGTCTGCCGATGCGATGGGCATTCCGCTCGAGGGTGCGATTAGCGAATACGCACCTGGGCAGCTGGAACTCACTTTGAAGCACCACGCGGATGCACTGCGGGCCGCGGACGATGCAGTGCTCTATAAGCGTGCGGCAAAGGGCGTCGCGCTGCGGCACGGATGCGAAGCGACGTTCATGGCGAAGCCGTTTGCGGATTTGGCTGGATCAGGGATGCACCTGCACGTCAGCGTCAACGACAAGGCGGGCAAGAACATATTTGCGTCGGACAAGCCCGAGGGCGAGCCGGTGTTGGCGCATGCGATCGGCGGCATGAAGGCGCTGCTCGGCGACTCGATGGCGATTTTCGCGCCGAACGCCAACTCGTATCGGCGCTTCAAGGCGAACTCTTATGCGCCGGTGGCCCCGACTTGGGGCGTCAACAACCGCACCGTCTCGTTCCGTGTGCCGGCCGGCGCGCCGAATACGCGCCATATCGAGCACCGCGTCGCGGGCGCCGACGCGCATCCGGCGCTGGCGTTGGCGGCGCTGCTTGCTGCAGTGCACCATGGAATCACGAACAAGATCGATCCCGGCCCGGCGATCGTCGGCGATGGCTACGCGCAGGCCGAAGGCGGGGAGAAGATCCCGACCAATTGGTTCGCGGCGACTGACCGTTTCGCCGAGTCGGCGCTTCTGAAGGATTATCTGGGTGAACGGTTCGTGCGGATGTACGCCACGGTGAAGCGGGTCGAGCAGGATCGCTTCCAATCGGCGATCCCCGATATTGATTACGACTGGTATTTGCGGGCTTGTTAGCGGCTAAGCGCAAGCGCAGCATGAGTCTTGGGTGGCCGCCGCTGGCGGCAGACGACGAAAGGGCAGAGACAATGGCGAAGGGAAAGTATCTTCGGGGCGCGTCGCGCCGTTCTCTGCTGCAATCGTTTGGCGCCGCGGCGATCGGGATTTCGTTCTCGAGCACGCTGGCTGCGTGCGGCGGTGGCGGCGGGCCGACAGTCAACTTCTACAACTGGGACACCTATATCGGACCGACGACGCTGGATGATTTCCGCGAAGCGACCGGCACCAACGTGAACATGAGCTTGTTCGCAACGAACGACGAGTTGTTTGCGCGTCTTCGGGCCGGCAATCCGGGTTTCGACGTGATCGTGCCATCGAACGAGTTCGTCACCCGCATGAGCCAGGCGCAGATGATCCAGGAGCTGGATCATTCGCTCATTCCAAACAAGGCGAACCTGCTGCCGGAATTCCAGGACGCCTCGTTCGATCGGGGCCGGCGCTTCTCGATGCCGTACACTTGGCTGGTGCTGGGTATCGGCTATCGCAAGAGCGCGATGCCGGCGGGTTTCGTGCCGAACTCGTGGCGCTACCTGTTCGACAGTCCGCAATTCACCCAGCGCATCGCGCTGCTTTCGGAATCGGCGGATCTCATCCGGCTCTGCGCCAAGTATCAGGGCATTTCGCTGAACGGTATTCCGGAAGCGAACCTGCAGTCGATCGAGCAGATGCTCATTCGTCAGAAGCCGCATGTGAAGGCGTTCCACGAGGACGATGGGCAGGATCTGCTGGCTTCCGGCGAGATCGACATCGTGCTCGAATACAACGGCGACATGGCGCAGCTGATGAGCGCCGAAGGCGGCGATCAGTTCGATTTCGTGGTTCCGCAGGAAGGCACGCTGATCAATTCGGATTGCCTCTGCATCCCGACCGGTGCGCCGAACGTCGCGGGCGCGCACGCGTTCATCAACTATCTGCTCGACGCGGAAGCGGGGCAGAAAATCACCGAAGAGATTCAGTATCCGACGCCGAACGCAGCCGTGGCTGAGCGCATGGGCGACGCCTACCGGAGCAACCCCGTTATCTTCCCGCCAGCCGATGTAATGGCGAAAAGCGAATACGGCGAGTTCGAGGGCGACGACAAGGCGCGTCAGTTCGAGGAGATATTCACACGGATCAGCGCGGCGTAACAACGTCGCGGGGGAGAGCGTATGGAGCAGACTTGGAAGCAGGCGAAGGCGGCATTCGCGGCGATAGCCGCGCCGCCTATCGCTTGGCTTGCCCTGTTCTTCTTCGTGCCGATGGCGGTGATCTGGGCCTATTCGTTCGGCGAGAACGTGGGCCCGATCACGATCGACTTCACCGGCACCTTCGCCAACTACGCGCGGGCGCTGGAACCGCTCTATCTCCAGATCTTCTGGAAAAGCCTGATCATTGCCGGGCTGACGACGCTCTTGTGCCTGATCATCGGATTTCCGGTGGCGCTGGCGATCGCGTTTGCTTCGCCAAAGACGAAAGCCTGGCTGCTGCTGCTGATCATGCTGCCGTTCTGGACGAACTTGCTCATTCGCACGTTCGCTCTGATCGCGGTGCTGCGCGAGAACGGCTACGTCAACTTCGCGCTCGAATTCCTCTGGAACAATGCGAGCGGGCTGATGACGCTGGTCGGGCTGCAGCCACTGGGTGACTACGAGCCTCTGACGCTGCTCTACAACAATACTGCGGTGGTCATTGGCCTCGTCTATGTGCACCTGCCGTTCATGGTGCTGCCGCTCTATTCGGCGCTTGACCGCATGGATCGTTCGCTGATGGAGGCGAGCCTCGATCTTGGCGCAGGTCACCTGCGCACGATCTGGTCCGTCGTCGTACCGCTCGCCGCGCCAGGGATCGCCTCGGGCGTCCTGATCACGTTCATTCCAGCGCTCGGGGCTTATCTCACGCCCGACCTGCTCGGCGGCACCGATAGCCAGATGATCGCCAATGTGATCGAGCGGCAGTTCAAGCGCGCCAACGATTGGCCGTTCGGCGCCGCGCTGTCGTTCTTGCTCATGTACCTGACCTTCATCGCCATCGCGGCGCAGGCATTCGTTCAGCGCAAGAGCGAGCGGAGAGGCTGATGGCGGACCAAGGTCTCACCTCCGTGCCGCGCTTGGGCGGCGGCAAGAAGGAGCCTCGAGAAAAGCCGGGGCCGCTTGAGTATCTGCGGCAGTGGCCGCTGCGCCTGATCGTCGGCGCGACGTTGCTGTTTCTCTATCTGCCGCTGATCACGCTGATGATCTTCAGCTTCAACACCAGCCGGCGGAACGTCGTCTGGCAGGGCTTCACGACCGACTGGTACGTCAAGGCGTTTAACAACGACTCGTTGCTGCAGGCTTTCATCAACTCGCTGACGATCGCGTTCTTCTGCACAATCATCTCGGTCGTGCTCGGGGCGTTGGCGGCGGTTATGCTGTGGCGCTTCCGCTTTCCAGGAAAGACGGTGGTCGAGGGCGGCATGGCGCTGCCGATCGTGGTGCCGGAGATTTGCCTGGGCGTCGCGATGCTGGTGTTCTTCGCGCGGGTCATGCCATGGCCGATGGGGTTGCCGTGGCCGCTGAACCTGGGCGCGATCATTATCGCGCACGTCTCGTTTGCGTTTCCGTTCGTGGCGACGGTGGTGCGGGCGCGGCTCGCTTCGTTCAACCGCGAACTAGAGGAGGCGGCTAAGGATTTGGGCGCTTCCGAGTGGCGGACGTTCTGGGATGTGCTGGTGCCGCACATGCAGCCGGGCCTGATCGCAGGGGCGCTGCTGGCCTTCACCTTGTCGCTGGATGACTTCGTCATCACCTTCTTCACCGCTGGGCCGGATACGATCACGTTCCCGGTGAAGGTCTATTCGATGCTGCGCTTCTCGGTGACGCCGGAAGTGAACGCAGCGTCCACTGTTTTGATTGTCGTGACCGTGGTCCTGACGGCGATTGGTCTGCAAATGCAGAACAACCAAGCCAAGGACAAGAAAGCTTGATCCGATGAGTGACGCCTCTGTCTCAAACGCGCCGGCGGCAAAGCCAACGCCGCACGTCAAGGAGAACGCCATCATCTCGTTCCAAGGCGTGACAAAGCGCTTCGGAAAGATGGTCGCGGTCGACAATGTGACCCTGGATATTCGTGAAGGCGAGTTCTTCGCGCTGCTCGGCCCATCCGGCTGCGGCAAGACGACTCTGCTGCGGATGCTGGCCGGCTTCGAGACGCCCAGCGAAGGCAAGGTTCTGATCGACGGAAAGGATGTCGCCGGGCTGCCGCCGAACAAGCGGCCGGTGAACATGGTGTTCCAGAGCTATGCCGTCTTTCCGCACATGAAGGTGACGGACAATGTCGCCTACGGGTTGAAGATGGATGGCGTCGACGGCGGCGAAATCAAGACGCGCGTCGCCGAGGCGCTGGAGCTGGTGAAACTCGGCGGGCTTGGCGATCGGATGCCGGATCAGCTTTCGGGCGGCCAACGCCAACGCGTGGCCCTGGCGCGCGCGCTGGTGAAGCGGCCGCGTGTGTTGCTGCTGGACGAGCCGCTCTCGGCCCTCGATGCGAAACTGCGCGATCAAATGCGCTCGGAGCTGACCTCGCTGCAGGAGAAGGTCGGCATCACCTTCATCATGGTGACGCACGATCAGGACGAGGCGCTGGCGATCGCGACACGGTGCGCGGTGATGAATCGCGGCGTGCTGGCGCAGGTAGCGACGCCGGCCGATCTCTATGAGTTCCCGAACTCGCGTTTCGTCGCCGATTTCGTCGGCAGCGTGAACATGTTCGAAGGCACGCTTTCGGAAGATGAGCCGGGGCATGCTCTGGTGCGTGTGCCGGAGATGAGCGCACCGGTTTATCTGGATCATGGCGTAACGGGGGCGCGTGGTTCTACCGTCTGGGTGGCGCTGCGGCCGGAGAAGATCGAGATGCACAAGCGCGCCGAGGGGTCGACGGCGATGAAGATGGAAGACGCGCCGGAGGGGACGAACGTTGTCGCCGGCGTGATCCGCGACATTGTCTATCTGGGCAGCGAGACCAATTACGAGGTCGAGCTCGAAAGCGGCCGCCGCGTGAAGACGTTTCGTTCCAATCTGACACGCTACGATCAGGAAGATTTTACCTGGGACGAGCCTGTATGGCTTGCCTGGCACGCCTGTTCGCCGGCAGTGCTCCTATCTTAGCGTCATGACTTTCAAAGACCGTCCTGTTCTTGGCGTTATCGCCTGCAACCGCGTTGTGGAGACACAATCGGCGCAGGCAGTGATGACGCGCTATCTCGTATCGGCGCTGAAGTATGCGGATGCCGCCGCGCTGCTGGTGCCGGCGATGCCCGAGCTGATGCATGCGAAGGAGATCGCGCCGCGACTCGATGGCATTCTGCTGACGGGCACGCCGTCCAACCTTGATCCCAAGCGCTATGGCCAGATCATCGACGATGCGCCGGGGCCGTTCGATCCGGGCCGCGATGAAATGACGGCGCATCTGATCGAGGCGATGCTGGAAGAGGGAAAGCCTGTGTTCGGGATTTGCCGCGGCTTTCAGGAGCTCAACGTTGCGTTCGGCGGCACGCTTCGCCGCGATATGGCGGATAATCCGTCGCTCATCGCGCACCATGCGCCGAGCGAAGCGAGCTTTACCGAGTACTTCGATCACATTCACCCCGTGAACCTGGTCGAAGGCGGCGTGCTTGAGCGCGCTTATGGGACCGAGTCACTCGATGTCGTGAGCGTACACTATCAGGGCGTCGATAAGCTCGGCGCTGGGTTGACGGTCGAGGCAACGGCGCCGGATGGCGTCGTCGAAGCGATTTCGGCCAACATCAACGGCGCGCCGGTGCTCGCGGTGCAATGGCATCCCGAGTGGAAGGCGCACGAGAACCCGCAGAGCCAAACCTTCTTTAAGCTTTTGGGCCGAGCTCTGCGGCGCGAGCCGCTCGTCGCGGGTTGAACCGCGATGCGCCAATAAGAACGAACCGAGGGAACGAACATGCCTGCGCGTAATTATGACATTCCGGAACTGCGCCGTCTCGACGTCGCGCACCACTTGCCCGCGCAAGCGAACTACGGAGAGATCCAGGCGCTCGGCGGCAGCCGCATGATCACGCGCGCCGAAGGCTCAACCATCTATGACGGCGAAGGTAACGCCATCCTCGACGGCATGGCGGGCTTGTGGTGTGTGAATGTCGGTTACGGCCGCCAAGAGCTTGTCGACACCGCCGCGCAGCAAATGCAGGAGCTGCCGTTCTACAACACGTTCTTTAAGACAGCGACGCCGCCGACGGTGATGCTCGCGGCGAAGCTCGCTGAGCTGCTGGGCGGGGAGCTGCAGCATATCTTCTTCAACTCGTCCGGCTCGGAAGCGAACGACACAGTGATGCGCATGGTGCGTCACTACTGGAATGTGTCGGGGCAGCCGAAGCGCACGATCTTCATCGGCCGCCGCAACGGCTATCACGGCTCGACCATGGCGGGCGCGAGCTTGGGCGGCATGAAAGCGATGCACCCGATTGGCGGATTGCCGATCCCGGGCGTTGAGCATGTTGCTCAGCCTTACAAGTTCGGCGAAGGGTTTGGTGAGGACGAAGAGAGCTTCTACGCGCGCTGCGCGCAAGAGATCGAAGATCGCATCATTGCCGTGGGGCCGGAGAACGTTGCGGCGTTCATCGGCGAGCCGGTCCAGGGCGCGGGCGGCGTGATCATTCCGTCGAAAGCGTATTGGAAGCGCGTCGACGCGATCTGCAAGAAGTACGGCATTCTGCTTGTCGTCGATGAGGTCATTTGCGGCTTCGGGCGGCTGGGTGAGTGGTTCGGCTTCCAGCATTTCGGCGTCACGCCGGATCTTGTGCCGATGGCGAAGGGCTTATCATCCGGCTATCTGCCGATCTCCGCCGTCGGCGTGTCACACAAGATCGTCGAGGTGCTGCGCGAGAAGGGCGGCGATTTCGTGCATGGCTACACCTATTCAGGCCATCCGGTCGCGGCGGCCGTGGCGTTGAAGAATTTGGAGATCATCGAGCGCGAAGGCCTCGTGCAGCGGGTGAAGAACGATATCGGGCCGTACTATGCCGAGGCGCTGAAGCGGCTTGAGGGCGATCCGCTGGTGGGCGAAGTGCGCTCGCTCGGGTTGATCGGTGCGGTCGAGATCGTGTCGAAGAAGGGCACGAACGAACGCTTCACCGGCAAGGAAGGCAAGGCCGGGCCAGTGGTGCGCGATGCGTGCATCAAGAACGGCCTGATGGTGCGCGGCATTCGAGATTCTATCGTGATGTGTCCGCCGCTGATTATTACGCGCGCGGAAGTCGATCGCATGGTCGATATTATCGCGCGCTCGCTTCGTGAGGCGGAGCCTGCCCTTCACGCGCTGAAAGCGGACGATTAACGCGCCGAATTCGCCGCGAAGTCGGTGCGGCCGAGCATGCCCATGCCATCCGAGATATCGAGCGCAATCGCGTCGCGAAGCGCTGCGGCGTCTTTCGCTTCGATCGCGGCAATCGCCGTCTGGTGACGGTCGTTCAGCTCTGCGTGGGAGACACGGTCGTAGAGCATGCGCATGTGCGGGCCGAACTGTAGCCAAAGCGTCTCTATCAGCTGGGTCAGCGTCTTCTGCGGTTGTGCACGGTAGAGCGTGAAATGGAAGTCGTAATTGGCCTGCATATAGGTGCCGGCATCGCCGTCCTTGATTGCGGCCGCCAGCGTGGCGTCGATCTCGCGCAGTTTCGTGACGTCAGCCGGTGTTAGGAAAGGGACCGCTAACGCGGCCGCTTCTGGTTCGAGGAGGAGGCGGCAACGGAGCAGGTCCTCAAAGCGCTCGCGAGTCATTTCCGGCACGCGGACGCGGCGCTTGGAGCGAATCGAAACCGCGCCTTCAGCAGAGAGGCGCGAGAGCGCGTCGCGCACTGGCGTTTGGCTAACGCCTAATTCGCCGGCGAGCCCGCGCGTCGACAATTCATGGGAAGGAGAGATGTGCCCGGTGACGATGCGTTTGCGCAATTCCGCGTAAACGCTTGAGTTCAGCCCCTCGTCTGAGCCCTTGAAGTTCAGGATCATACGGCGCTCGTAGCGGTAACAATCCCGGCGTGCACGCGAAAACTACAGAAAGGGGCAGCCCGCAAGCCGGGGTGTGACGTCTTGACTTGCCCCTGCGCGAGCCGGGATAGTGTCCGTATCAGGTGACTTATGCGCTCCCGCGGCCTTCCCAAGAAGGCAGATGGGTGTGGTGTGAAGGCGGCCCTTGGCGGCCGTGAAAGACGTTCAGTCGCGCCGCGCCCGTTTGAAAGAATTTCAGTTGCGGTTCTCGCGCGCCATCTCGGCGCACAGCGATTTCGCGTGCGCGAAAGCGTGTGTGTGCAATGAGCTTTTCAAATTGGATCAAAGAACGCGGCATTGGCGAGATCGAGTGCCTTATACCCGATCTGAATGGGGTTATCCGGGGTAAGGTCGTCCCGGCGCAGAAGTTCCTGCAAAGCGAGCGTGACGGCTCGCTGCGAATTCCCTCCAGCATCTATCTGCTTACGGTGACCGGCGAGTATGCCGACGAGGCAGATGAGGCGATATCCACGCAAGATCCCGACGTCGTGCTGCGGCCGGACATCGAGACCATCTGCGTGGCGCCGGGCTACAAGACGCCGACGGCGTTCGTCTTTGCCGACACCTACAACACCAACGGCGAGCCCTATGACATCGCGCCGCGCTATGTGCTGCGCCGCGTCATTAAGCTTTACGAAGACGTCGGCTTGCGGCCCGTCGTGGCGCCGGAGCTGGAGTTTTACCTGACCCAGGTGAACACCGACCCGGATTTGCCGCTGGCGCCGCCGGCGGGGCGTTCTGGCCGATCTGAAACTTCACCGCAGCCTTACGGGCTGGAGGCGATCACCGAGTACGAGGATCTGATCGAGACAATCTACGAACACGCGGAAGCGGCTTCGCTTCATCTCGATACGATGATCCACGAAAGCGGCACCGCCCAGCTCGAGATCAATTTCAACCACGGTGACCCGGTCCACGTCTCGGATCAGGTACTGGTGTTCAAGCGCATCGTCCGCCAGGTTGCGCTGAAGCATGGCGTGTACGCGACGTTCATGGCCAAGCCGATGGAGAACCAGCCCGGTTCAGCGATGCATCTGCACGTTTCCGTCGTCGACGCGAAGAAGGGCGGCAACTTGTTTGGTACTGACGAGGGTGACGGCAACACTGATATGTTCAGGCACTTCGTTGGCGGTTTGCAGAAATATCTCGGCGAGGTGACGCCGTTGTTTGCGCCGAACGTGAATTCCTTCCGCCGCATGCGTCCGGATTTCTCTGCCCCGATCAATCTGCAATGGGGTTACGACAACCGCTCATGCGGCCTGCGCGTGCCGATCTCGCAAGCGAGCAATAGACGGATCGAGAACCGTCTGCCCGGCGCCGACGCGAACCCCTACCTTGCGATCGCCGCCGTGCTTGTGTGCGGCTATATAGGCATACGCGATAAGATCGCGCCGGCCGAGATGGTGCAGGGGAGCGCCTACAAGTGGGCGCGGACGCTGCCACGGACATTGCGCGAAGGGCTTGATCGCTTTCAAAAATGCGCTCCGGTGCGTGAATTGCTGGGCGAACATTTCTGCAATGCGTTTCAACAGATCAAGGATCATGAACTCGGTAATTTCGAGGGCGTGATTTCCTCGTGGGAACGCGATCACTTGCTGCTCAAGGTTTGACGTGAGCTTCAACTCCGGCTTGGGGATGGAGCGGTCGTACTATGTCGCGACCGCCAATCCGTTCGCGCCGGCGCCAAAGCTCGAAGGTGATGTGGCTGCGGATGTCGTCGTCATTGGCGGCGGCTACACGGGCCTGCATGCGGCGTTGAATGCGGCGGAGCGCGGGTTTTCCGTTGTGCTGCTTGAGGCGGGCCGAATCGGCTGGGGCGCTTCGGGCCGCAATGGCGGCCAAATGATTCCCGGCTGGCGCAAAGGCGCATCGGAGCTGATTGCAAAATTCGGTGAGGCGCAGGCGAAGGCTTTGTTCAAACTCTCGCTTGAAGCGCGTTCGATGACGCTGGGGCGCATCGAGCAGCATGGCATAGAGTGCGACCTACGCCAGCGCGGCCATCTTACGCTTGCAGCGAAGGAAAGCGATCGCGCGTGGATGGAGCGGGAGCGTGATCTGGCGCGCAGCGCCTTCGGCTATGAGCACATGGAAGTGCTCGACACGACGGCCGCGTGCGAGCTGGTCAACGCGCCGCGCTTTCATGGTGGGCTGCTGGATCGATTGGGCGGCCATCTGCATCCGTTGAATTATGCGTTGGGCCTTGCGGAAGCCGCCCGTGGCGGCGGTGTTGTTCTGCACGAGCACTCGCCCGTCGTTCGTGTCGAAACCGCGCGTGGGGTTGTCGCGCATACCGAGGCCGGTAGCGTCCGGGCGCGGTTCGGTGTGCTGGCGTGCGACGCGCTGCTGGGCGATCTTGAGCCGCGTTTGGCGGCGCGGATCATGCCAGTGGCGAACTATCTCTGTGCGACGAAGCCGCTCGACAAATCCGAAGAGCTGATTGCCGACGACCTGGCGGTGAGCGATAGCCGGTTCGTCGTGAACTATTTCCGCATGAGTGCGGATGGGCGGCTCATCTTTGGCGGTGGCGAGCGCTACACGCCGCAGCCGCCAGCTAACATCGCGGCATTCACACGCAACCATATGGCGCGCGTGTTTCCGCAACTCGCGAACGAACCGATCGACTATGCCTGGGGTGGGCTTGTCTCGATCAGCATGTCGCGTCTCCCTCATATCGGCCGCTTCGGAGATCTCTTCTTTGCGCACGGCTATTCAGGTCAGGGCGTACTGTTGCCGGCTCTCGTAGGGAACGTGTTGTCCGAGGCGATGGCGGGGACGGCTGAACGCTTTGATGTGTTGGCCGGTATAGCGCCGCCGGAGTTTCCCGGCGGCGCGGCGTTGCGTTCGCCGCTCTATGTGTTGGGCATGCTTTGGTACGCGCTACGCGACAGGCTTTAGGGCTGCGGCGCGCTTGGCCGCCGCTTCGATGCTCGCCCAGTCTCCGGCCTTGATGTAGTCGGACGGCGCGATCCACGAGCCGCCAACGCACAGCACATTGCTGAGCGCGAGATATGCGGGCGCTTTGTCTGGCGTGATCGAACCAGTCGGGCAGAAGCGTACGCTCGGCAGCGGGCCGGCGATCGCTTTCAACGTTGAAACGCCGCCGAGCTGTTCGGCGGGAAAGAACTTGAAGCAGGTGTAGCCGAGTTCGAGGCCGCGCTGGATTTCGCTCGCGGTGGCGACGCCGGGCACGAACGGGATCGCCGCTTTGCGCGCGGCTTTCATCAATTTCGTCGTGCCGCCTGGCGAGAGCGCGTACTTCGCACCTGCTTCAATGGCGGCGTTGAGATCGTCCTCGCTCAGCACGGTGCCGGCGCCGACAATCATCTCCGGCGCTTCCTCGGAGACAGCCCGGATCGCGTCGAGCGCCGCGGGCGTGCGCAGCGTGATCTCGATAGTGCGCACGCCGCTGGCCAGCAGCACGCGCGCCAGCGGCACGGCATTGGCTGCGTCATCGATGGTTACGACCGGGATGACCGGCGAGAGTGTCAGAACCGGGATGGCGTCTTGGGGCGTTTTCATAAAGTCCTGTGTGGGCCCGGCTGGCGGGTGGTTTCAAGCCGGAGATCGGCGTCCGCGGGGAACACTGAAAGCAAATTGACACCGGTTTCCTAAGGGTGCAATCTCAGGCTCAAGAGCGGGCCGGAGGGAGCCCACAGCCTCCGTGGCTGTGGCCGTAACTCACGGAAAACGCTGAGTATTCAATAGGGCGAGGAACCTTACCGTGCCGCTTTCCGCTGCTTCTGCGGCCGCTACCGCCCGCGCTTTCGTCGAAGCACGCCGGCGCGCGGATCCGGTGCGCGATTATCCCGGTCAGATGCCTCCCGATCTCGCCTCCGCCTACGCCATTCAGGACGTGGCGATCGGTCTTTGGGACGATCAGGTCGCCGGCTGGAAAATCGGGCTGGTGCCCGCCGAGCTGCGCGCGACGCTTGGCGTCGACCGGATCGCGGGGCCGATCTTTGAGCGCCAGGTGGTGATGGCGGCGCCAGATCAGACGGTGGACTTGCCGGTCGTGCGCGGCGGCTTTGCCGCGGTGGAAGCGGAATTCGTGCTGCGCATCGGTCGCGATCAGGATGCGGGCGAGCGTGTTTGGAGCGCGGCCGACGCCGCCGACATGATCGGCGCGGTTCACATCGGCGTTGAACTGGCTGGCAGCCCGTTTGCAGGCATCAATGACCACGGACCGGCGGTGACGGTTTCCGATTTCGGCAACAATTCGGGACTGATTGTTGGCGATGAAGTGAAGGACTGGCGCGCAATCGACTGGACGCGCGCCGTGGCGCAAACCTCGATCGACGCGCAGCGTGTTGGTGAAGGCAATGCGGCGATGCTGCCGGGTGGGCCACTGGCTGCGTTGGCCTTCTTGCTGACGCACTGCGCGGCGCGCGGCAAACCCTTGCGCGAAGGGCAGCTGATTTCGAGCGGCGCGGTGACGGGCGTGCACCAGATCGAAGCCGGGCAATCGGCTGAACTTTCGTTCGGTGGCTATGGCATGTTGCGCTGCCGTGCGGTGCCGGCGCGCGGCGAAGAGACTCCCGCCGCAGCCGGTGCTGCGCTCTAATGGCGCGTTGGGAGAGCTGCTCATGACAACGCGCCGTTCTTTACTCGCGGGCGGGGCAGTGCTTGGCCTTGGCGCATGCGCGCCACGCAGTGACAGTGGCGTGCTGACGGCAGTCGATGTTCACCCAACAGATTATCCGACTGTCGAAGCCGTGCGTTGGATCGGCGCCGAACTCGAGCGCGAGACGGGCGGGCGGCTCTCAATCCGCTCTTACCCGGGCGGGCAGCTCGGAAGTGAGAATGATACGGTCGCGCTCGCGCACTTCAACGTGTTGGACTTTTGCCGCGTAACCGCGGCGGCGCTGAACAACTCGTTCCCACTGACGCAGGCTTTGGTCGTCCCGTACACGTTTCACAGCGAAGATCATATGCGCCGCTCAGTCGATGGCGCCGTGGGGCAGGA
This sequence comes from uncultured Caulobacteraceae bacterium, assembly GCA_937967425.1. The sequence goes on along the minus strand of CALBST010000078.1, from coordinate 78 downwards.
GATCCTGGCGAGCTTCGAGAGCAAAGGCCTCATCGGGCTGGCGCTGTATGATGGCGGGGCGCGCTCGATGTATAGCGC
>CALBST010000077.1 GCA_937967425.1 uncultured Caulobacteraceae bacterium | reverse complement strand
AAGCCATGGGCGGCGCCAAGAACCACGGCATCATCATGCCCGACGCCGACATGGACCAAGCCGTGAAAGATCTCATCGGCGCAGCTTACGGCTCCGCCGGCGAACGCTGCATGGCGCTGCCAGTCGTGGTGCCCGTCGGCAAGAACACCGCCGACGAATTGCGCGAGCGTCTGCTCGTCGAGGTCGAAAAACTGAAAGTCGGCATCTCGACAGACGAGGGCGCGCAATACGGCCCGGTCGTTTCCAAACAGCACAAGGAAAAGATCGAAGACTATATCGCCCTCGGCGTCAAAGAGGGCGCCGAACTCGTGCGCGATGGCCGCGGTTTCAAACTGCAAGGCTACGAAGAAGGCTACTTCATCGGCCCGACGCTGTTCGACAAAGTCTCGACCGAGATGCGCACGTACAAAGAAGAAATCTTCGGCCCAGTGCTGCAGATCGTCCGCGCCGAGACATTCGAAGAAGCGCTCGCGCTGCCGAGCCAGCACCAATACGGCAACGGCGTCGCCATCTTCACGCGCAACGGGCGCGCCGCGCGCGAGTTCGCGCAACGCGTCAATGTCGGCATGGTCGGCATCAACGTCCCGATCCCGGTGCCGGTCGCCTATCACACCTTCGGCGGCTGGAAGCGCAGCGCCTTCGGCGACACCAACCAGCACGGCATGGAAGGCGTGAAGTTCTACACCAAAGTGAAGACCGTCACCGCCCGCTGGCCGGAAGGTATGACGGACGACTCAAGCTTCGTCATTCCGACGATGCGGTAGTCGCAGCATTGTACTAAGCTGCAACCGCGTTTTATGCTGCGGGGCGGAGAACAATGACGATCGATTGGGGCGCGGTCAGCGCGATCAGCGACGTGCTCGGCGTGGCGCTCGTAGCGCCGAGCCTCATCTATCTGGCTTTACAGGTCCGCCAGAACACGGCGCAGATGCGCTCGACCGCCGCGCATCAATATCTTGAGACCAGCAAGGACTTGAACCTCGCGCTCATCGAGAACAAGCAGATGGCGTCGGTCTATCGGCGCGGCGTGGCGGATTTCATGGCGCTGGATGAAGATGAAAAGACGCAGTTCGCCTTCTACGTTGGACACTATTATCAGGCGTTCGCCACCATGTACGATTTGTGGACGGACAAGATGTTGCCGGATTCGGCTTGGCGCTTGATCAAGAAGCACATCATTGCGATGCAGGCGCTGCCGGGCATGCGCCACGTCTGGGATAGCTGGGCGCGCTCGACCCTGTCGGAGGAATTCATCGCCTATGTCGAGGGCATCGCCGGCTCGGGCGAAGCGACCTACAGCCTGAAATCGATCCTCACCGGCGCTGCTGACAGCGCTGGAAGATGAGCATGTCAGCGCATGTTACAGAGATCACCGGCCGGGAATGGGTGCGCCGCGCGATAAGCAGTGCGGGGCTGTTGGCGCTCGATCAGGCGTTGCATCGATCAGCGTCCTCCAAAGTTACTTCGACGCGGCGTGCCGTTCGTATCGATTATTGCGACGAACAGCTTCCACCCCCGCTTGAATGGGCTGCTTGATCCGCACCGCGCTCGCGGCAACAAGGTGCGTCATTCCGGGGCATCGCGCAGCGATGAACCCGGAATCCAGGGGCGCACGACGAGCTGGTTGCCCCTGGATTCCAGATCGCGCTTCGCGCGTCCGGAATGACGGAAGAAGGAAGGCGCACACGTGTCAGATATTCTAACAAATGCCGCCAACGGCCTCGGCCACATCACGCTGAACCGTCCCGCCGCGCTGCACGCCCTCAACACGCACATGTGCGCGAACATGATTCAGGCGCTGCTGGCGTGGCGCGACGATCCCGAAGTGCACGCCATCCTGCTCGATCACGCGCCCGGCACACGCGGCTTCTGCGCCGGCGGTGACATTCGCATGATCGCGGAAAGCGGCGCGAAGGACAGCAAAGAGGCGCGGGCGTTCTTCTTCACCGAATATCGCCTCAACCACCTGCTGTTCACATACCCCAAGCCGATCGTCGCTCTGATTGACGGCGTCACCATGGGCGGCGGCGTCGGCATCTCGATGCCCGCGCGCTTCCGCATCGCCACCGAGAACACGACCTACGCCATGCCCGAAACCGGCATTGGCCTTTTCCCTGACGTTGGCGGCGGCTGGTATCTCCCGCGCAAGCCAGGCCAGATCGGCATGTGGCTCGCGCTGACCGGCGCACGTCTCAAAGCTGCCGACTGCCTCATCGCCGGCATCGCCACCCACTACATGCCGACCGAAATTCTCTCCGCAGCCCGCGCGCAAATCGCCGGCGCCGCGCAGACGCATGACGCGGCGCGCGCGCTGGAAAGCGGCCTCGAAGCGTTGAGCGAATCCGCCGGTCGCCCAAAAGAGCTGACGCCGGAAAACATCGAACGCATCAACCGCATCTTCGCGCTCGATAGCGTCGAAGCGATCTTCGCCGCGCTCGAAGCAGATGGCTCTGATTGGGCCAGCGCGCAGCTCGCGACACTGCGCACCAAGTCTCCGCAAGCCATGAAGGTGAGCTTCCGGCAAATGCGCGAAGGCGCGAATGCAGCGAGCTTCGCCGATGAGATGCGCAGCGAGTATCGCCTGGCCTCACGCGTCGCCTCGCGTCACGACTTCCAAGAAGGCGTGCGCGCGCTGATCGTGGACAAGGACAACAAGCCCGTCTGGTCGCCCGCGACGCTCGAAGGCGTCACCGACGCGCTGCTCGACGAACTCTTCGCGCCACTGCCCGCGAACGAAGAATGGACGCCGCTTTAAATACACGCTTCCCGGACGCAGCCCCGGCTTTCGCGCGCCGGAGCTGCAAAGCAGCGTAGGCGGGCGAAAGCCGGGGTGCGAGCCGGGACCCAGGGGCTTCAAGCACCGCGCGTTGTCATCCCCTGGATCCCGGCTCTTCGCTTCGCTGCGGCCGGGAAACGTGAAGAGGCCGATCTATCCAGAGCATAGACGCTGCCGCCTGCAGGTTGGAGCGCGCGGCTCCGCCGCGCTTTTTCTCAATCCTATCAGCGTGGAACTGCAGATGCGGCGCGGAGCGCCGCGCTCCAGTTCTGTTGGATACGCGCCAAGCTTATCCTACAGCGCCAAATCTCGCTTACACTCAGCGCGTCCGCACACGGGAGATTTCGAAGAGCTCCGAAACTTTGGAATGTGTTGGACCGGCAAAGGCGCGGTGATCGTCGCGAGTGGAAAGGGGAAACCCGATCTGCTCGAGCAAGTCCCCAAGCTTAGAGATGCGAGAAGGCCCCTGAGGGTACGCCGCTCTTCAAAGCGCAAGGATGAAACCAACGGCGATCAGCTCTGCCCGCGAAAATCGCGGGGTCCGGAAAGCATCGGAGCTTTCCGCGCGCAGCACCGGCTCGTGGCTACGGCGCTAAGGCAGCCAGGCGGCTCAGTGGCTTGGAGATGTCGGTAACAACGCCCTTGGCCAATCCGGGAAAAACCTTGCCGAACGGGGCGCGTGAAGCGCGCACGGCTGCAGCAATGCAGCACCAGAACTACCTTCGGCGCGGATCGCGCGCCCCGTCTCCCGCCTTTGTGGCGGGGACCTGTTGGAAGCCCGGATCGCCGGTCGCGTTCGCGCGTCTTCCGGCCCTTGGCGCTTGTCGCGCGCCTCTCGCGCGCTAAGACAGCCTCAACAAGGAGCACTACAATGACCCGCGTCGCATTCATCGGCCTTGGCAATATGGGCTCGGGCATGGCCGCCAATCAGGCCAAGGCGGGCCGCGAAGTCGTGGCGTTCGATCTGTCCGCCGAGGCGATGAACAAGGCGAAAGAGCAGGGCATGAAGCCCGCTTCGAGCGCCGGCGAAGCCTGCAAGGATGCGGACATTGTCATCACCATGCTGCCGGCGGGCCAGCATGTCCGCGATGTCTATCTCGAATCTATTTTGCCGAACGCGCCGAAAGACGCGCTGCTGATTGATTGCTCGACCATCGATGTCGATAGCGCCCGCACGGTTTCGCGTGACGCGGCCATGCAAGGCTTCCGCTCCGCCGATGCGCCGGTATCCGGCGGCACCGCGGCGGCTGCCGGCGGCACGCTCACTTTCATGGTCGGTTGCCGCGAACAGGACTTCCCTGATATCGAGGAAGCGTTGAAGCCGATGGCGAAGGCGATCATTCGCGCCGGCGATAGCGGCACCGGGCAAGCGGCCAAGATCTGCAACAACATGCTGCTCGGCATTTCGATGATTGCCACCAGCGAGGCGTTCGCGTTGGCGGACTCGCTCGGCCTCGACGCGCAGAAGTTCTTCGACATTTCATCGAAGGCTTCGGGCCAGTGCTGGTCGATGACCTCCTATTGTCCATGGCCGGGCCCGGTGCCTGCCGCGCCGTCGAACCGCGATTACGAAGGCGGCTTCGCCGCCGCCATGATGCTGAAGGATCTGAAGCTGGCCCAGGACGCCGCTGACGCCACCGGCGCGCCAACTCCGCTCGGCGGCGCAGCTGAGGCGCTCTATGGCGAACTCGTCCGCGGCGGTTATGGCGGCAAGGACTTCTCGATCATCCTGCAAATGCTGCGCGGAACGCTGCCTTTAAACCGCGAATAGCGCGTTTATCGCGGTCAACAGGTCGCCCAGCAAAACTGGCTTCACGAGCACCGCATCAGCGCCCGCCGCGCGCGCCGCCGCTGTGTGCTCAGCGCCCGCCGTGCCGCTGACCATGATTACCTTCGCGGCGCAGAGCGCCGGATCGGCGCGCACCGCCGCCACGAATGCGAGCCCATCCATGCCCGGCATGTTGCGGTCCGCCAGGATGAGAGTCGCGGGGTGCTCCCTGAGCGCCGCCAGTGCTTCGGCCGCGCTCGCCGCCGCGCGTACACGCACGACGCCAGCTTTGCTCAGCACGCGCGCCAACAGCGCCCGCATGGCCTCGTGATCGTCCACGATCAGCACGTCGAGATCGGCAAGCTCCATGCGGGGCACGCTAGGCTGTGTTGCGCCAAAACAAAACGGCCGGAGCTTTCGCTCCGGCCGTCAGGCTCAGCTTGTTGGGCTGATTAGTATTGCAGACGGAGCGACACACCGTAGGTGCGCGGCTCGTTCGGGAAGATCACGCGAGAGTTCTGCAGCGGCGGCGCGAAGGCGCCGACATAGTAGAACTCATCGGTCAGGTTCTGGCCGAACAACTCAAGCGACCAGCGCTCGTTTTCCGGGCCGATGCCGATACGGCCGTTGAAGACCGCGAACGACTCGTTATCGGTCGCGCCATCGGGGTTGCGGCTGAGCGTTTGCGTCCGGTACTCGGAGTTCCAGCGGCCATCGAGATAGAAGAGCGCGCCGAGATTGCTGCCGAGCGGCACGCGATAGGCGATGGCGCCGGTCACGGTCCATTCGGGTGCGAACGACAGCGGGTCGCCTGCCGTCACGGTGTTCGGCACCGGGTCGAGCGCGTTGAACACGACCGTGCTGTCATAATACGCATCCGTGTAGACCACGCCGGTATTGATGTTCAGGCCCTCAAACGGGTTCATCGCCAGTTCGAGTTCGACGCCTTGGCTGATCACGTCCGGCACGTTCCGGGTGATGAAGTTGAAGCCGTTGAAGGCGTTCAGCTGGTAGTCCGAAATCTGCTGGTAGAAGCCCGTAACGTTGAAGGTCGTCGAGCCGCCGAACAGCGTGGATTTCACGCCGATTTCGTACGAGTCTGTGAACTCAGGCTCGAACGCCAGTTGGCCGACATTGAGAGCCGCCGGGTTGGTGGTCGACGGCCGGATCGAGAAGCCCGAACGGTCGATGTTGAAACCGCCCGCCTTGTAGCCACGTGAGTAGCCACCATAGATCATGACGTCATCGCTCAGGTGGTAGGCAAGAGAAGCCGTGCCGCTGAACTCTTCCTCGTCGCGGTCGCCTGCCCAATTGCCGTTGGCGATCGGGTTCACAGCCGGGTTGCAGGCCAGAGCCATCGCCGTTGCGCCCGCAGCCGTGCCTTCAATGAAGCGAACGATACCGAGCGGGAAGCCCGGCGCCGCGGCGTTGTTGGTGAGCAAGCCGGTCGTGGCGGCTTCGAGCGCCTGCAGCGTCGAGCAGGTGTTGTTCACGGCGTTCAGGTTGGCCGTGAGCTCCTTGCTCTCATCGCTGTAGCGCAGGCCGAGCGTGAGGATCAGGTTGTCGCTCAAGCTGATCTCATTGTGGGTGAACAGCGCGATGCTCTGAGTTTCGACGTTCCACGTGTCCGCTTGTTGGCCCTGACCCGCAACCGTGGGCGCCAGTGGGTTGAGCGCGACAGCAATGTTCGCCGCGAGCAGCTCGGGGCCGGTCATCGTGCCAACGAAGGGACCCGCCGGGTTGTTGAGCACGGCTTCAAAGATAGAAGGAACGCCGCCGCCGCAGAAGTTGAACAGCTCAGCCGTTCCCAAGCAGCCAGAAGACACCGCCGAGTTGGAGAACAATGATGCTTGTGAGCCGACTCGAATCCGATCGGTGGTGTCGATGGTTTCATCCGCGTAGAAAGCGCCGACGAGCCAGTTCAGACGCCCGGTTTCGCCCTGAAGGCGGATTTCCTGCGTCATGTTCTCGATGTCGAGTTCGAGGTTCTCACGGTAGGCGACATCAGCCGACGTGAAATCGACGTCTTGATCGCGCGCCGCGCTCCAGTCGCGAACTGCTGTGATCGAGGTCAAGTTCACGCCGCCAAGATCCCAATCAAGTTGGGCTGAGAAGCCGATTTCCTCTGTGGTTTCGCCGTAGCCGCGGCCAGGCGTAACCGTCA
>CALBST010000076.1 GCA_937967425.1 uncultured Caulobacteraceae bacterium | reverse complement strand
TTTCGAAGCGGCGCCAAGTCAGCAAAATTGGGTGCTCGCTTCTGAGCTTTCGCGGCAAACGCCTCCATCATGTGCGGCGGCGAGAACATGCCGGATTGCCAGGTTGCAATGTAGTCAAGGCCATCGGCGATGGAATGGTCGCGCGCGTAATTGATCATACGCTTGGAACCGGCGACAGCGACGGGCGCCTTTGCGGCGATTTCATGCGCGAGTTCCATAACATAGGCGAGCATCGCTTCTTGAGTGGCGAAGGTGTCGTTCACGAGGCCGATCTCTTTGGCTTTCGCGGCAGGCAGGCGGCGGCCCGCGTAGGCGAGTTCGCGGACCCAACCCTGCGGGATCAAGTGGCAGAGGCGCGGAAAGGTGCCGACGTCGGCAGTCATGCCGATGTTGATTTCCTGGATTTGAAAGAAGGCGTCGTCGGTCGCGTAACGGATGTCGCAGGCGGAGACCATGTCGACGCCGCCGCCGATGCAGCCGCCTTGGATCGCGGCGATGACTGGCATGCGCGCTTCGTCGAGGCAATTGAAGCTGCCTTGTAGCGTGAGCACGAATTGGCGGAAGGCTTCGGCGCGCGCGTATTGATCGCCGCCGCTGGCTGAGACGCCGTCGCCATCGGTGAAGACGGAGAGATCCATGCCGGCGGTGAAGTGCTTGCCGGTGGAGGAGATGACGATGCAGCGCGCTTTGGCGTTGTCGCTGATGTCATTCACCAGCGCCGGCAGCTCATTCCAGAACGCGCGCGGCATCGCGTTGAACGCCTCAGGCCGCGACAGCTGGATGTGCGCGACGTTGTTTTCGATGCTGAGCTTGAAGCAGGTGGGTTCGGTCATGGCGGCGTCTCCGTTGGGCATTTGCTAGCATGCTCACCCGAATTGGTCGCGCGCGATCACGCCGCGCCTGACGCGCGGGCAGGTTGCGGTGGCGTTGGTCTTGTTGGCGTTTACGGGCGCCCCCTGTTGGATAGAATGGGCGTTGCCTCGCAAGGAGGACCTTATGAGCGATGCTGTTGGCCCTGGCGATCTGGTTCTGTGTGTGAATGCGGCCCCCAATCACATGACGGGCGAGGCCGTACCGCTCGTTGCAGGGGAGACCTACACCGTTGGCGCGGTGATGCCGTTTATGTGTCCGTGCGGGCGTTCTGACGCGCTGCTCGACATCGGCATTGATTTCGCGTGGTGCCAGTCGCGCTTCCGGCTCTTGCCGAAGCCGAAGTTCGAAGCGCGGCCGGTGAGTGTGTCCGTGCCGAAGGAGACGGTGCGGTGAGGCCATGGCTCTGATCTACAATGTCGGCTGGGGCGGGATCGCGGATATCCGGGTGTTCGACGCGGGTTCGCAGGGGCTGGCGGATTTGCTGGTGTGGCGCTGCGATGATCAGGGGCTGGCGCGCGGAAATGATGGCGCCTGGTGTTTCGTCAATTCAAGCGGACTGGCGACGACGCGGGTGTGGTTCGTGGACTCGCGCGGCTCGGCCGATTTGGTGATCTGTTATGTGTCGTCGCGGGGGCTGTGCGGCTGGCGCAGGAGTCACGCGCTGGCGGGGCGGCTCTAAGCGAACACGACGCCTGTCAGCACTGCAGCGTAGTGCACTGCTGCCGCCGCCATGACGAAGCTGTGCCAGATGGCGCGGCGGAACGGGAGTTTTTCCCAGACGTAGAACGGGATGCCGGCGATGTAGAGCAGGCCGCCAACGGATAAGAGGATCACGCCGGCGAGCGGCACGGTTTGTACGAGCGGGCCGAACGCCGCGAGGATCAGCAACCCAAGCGCCACGTAGAAGATGAGCCACACGCGCTTGCCGATGCCGGGCAGAAAAAGTTTGCCGGCGGCGCCGATGATGGCGAGGCCCCACACGAGGGTCGTCATCGAGATCGCCCAGGCGCCGTCGAAGCGGATGGTGGTGAAGGGCGTGTAGGAGCCGGCGATCATCAGGAAGATGGCGGCGTGATCGAAACGGCGCAGCAGCGCTTTGCGGGCCGGCGTTTCGGTCATGTTGTAGGCCATCGAGCAGCCGATCATGGTCATGACGCAGATGCCGTAAATGGCGACAGCGCCGGCCATGCCGAGGCCGCCTTGCCAGATGGCGAGGCCAAGGCCCACGCCGACGGCGAAAGTGAGCAGAACGGCGGCGACGCCGTGCACCCAGCCGTCGACGACCTTTTCCAGGCGCGTCGGGTAGTGGAGCTTGGGGAGCAGATCGGAGAGCGTCATTTCGGGATGATGATGGCGGGTTTGGGTTGATTTGTCAGGGGTGC
>CALBST010000075.1 GCA_937967425.1 uncultured Caulobacteraceae bacterium | reverse complement strand
GCGCGGAAAACCGGTATTCTGTTGTACACAGCCATTGTGACGTTGTGTATACACACGATATTGCACTTTACAAACCACCACGCTACAAGTGGTCCCGCTAGGTGAGTCGAGCGGCAGACCGTGTTTCGGCGCTTGTGTCCGGCTACCCCAGCGGGAAGCGGGAACGGCGGCTCTTTATGATTTTCCAAGCGGTCATTGATGACAGTGGGAACGAGCCCAATCAGCAGGTTTATGTGCTGGGTGGATTCCTGGCGCGCGCCGATGCTTGGGCGGCGTTTGCAGATCAATGGCACGCGCAACTTCTGACACCGGACCCCGCGCCGCTGGGCTTCTACAAGTTCACTCAGTCACGCGCGCTCAAGGGGCAGTTCAGCGATTGGACCGAAGACGCACGCAACACGCGCGTGCAGGCCCTCGCAAAGGTTGTTTCGAACTTTGCCCTTAGGCGTTTTGAGGTGTCGTTGCGACACGAGCACTTCAACCAGTATGTTCGCAGCGTTCCCGTCTTTGAGCGACAGCTACTCTCAGATCACCCGTATCTGTTCATGGCCGGTCATGTCATTTCCACGGTCGCAACGCTCGCAATCCTCGATGGCATTGAAGACCCGATTGACTTTATCTTCGACGAGCAAACCGGATTTAAGGATGAGCTATTTCGCTTCTGGCCCAGCTGGAAAGTGCAAGATTCACCATGGGGTCGCCCGAATATTGGGCGCTTGATCTTCGATGATGAAACCAAGTTTTTGCCGCTTCAAGCCGCAGATATGTGGGCTGGCGCCATACGCCACGGCCTGATGACTAATGTGGCGCTGCCGGAAACCAACATCATTGGTTTGAGTGTCCCCGGCTTGTCTGAGCACATGAGCGAGAAAGATCTTCGCGAGTTCGGCGCTCGCTTACTCGCTGAGACCGAAAGGCGTTCCGCAGCCGATCCTCATCGCTCCTTAGAAGAGTTCGACGCGGAGAGGGCGGCTCGTACCCGCAAACGAAATCGAAAACCGCGAAAGCTCACCAAGAAAGAGCGGAAGCGAGAGCGCTAGCGCTTTGGCCTTTTCGGCGCTGGCAAAATCTTCTTCAGCGCACGGTCGAACGCCTCCGGGTCCACTTCCGCTTTCTTGGCGGCCTCAATGAAGCGCTCTTTCTGCGGCTTCTGGCTTGGGTCTGGGGGCTTCTTGGCGGGCATAGGGCGAGAGTGTAGCCTGATTTGCCAAGCCTCGGGAGGGTTTCATGCACCGCATCGTTCCTGCGTTGGCGCTAGCGTTATTTGCGTCGTCAGCGGTCGCACAGAATGCGCCATTTTGCGCTGTCTCAGCCGCGGGCCGCGAGTGCTTTTTCTATGACCTCCCGAGTTGTGAGCAACGTGCGGCGGCGATGCGCGGCGGATGTGTTGCCAACGGCGCCGCCAACAATCAGGGCAGCCAAGGCGGCAGCGATTGGTTCAACAACGCGACGCGCAGCTATGAGGTGGGTCGGCGCCAGCGCGAAGATAGAACGCCTCCACCGCAGGTGGTGACATCTCAACCGGCGCCAGATGATCGCTGGATGCAATTCTGCGAGCGTATGCAACAGAACGACTTAGATGTTCTCTCGCACTGGGGCGACCGATTGACGGCGGAAGAGCGCGAGGTGGCGACACGGATGTACGCGAACCGCGCCACATATTGCCGCTCGCTCTCACAATAAACCCCGCTTGCGGTTCGCACTGAGGCACACTGACTGTCAGTGGCTATTGCTGGTGATGGTTTCGCGTCTTGGCCTCACGCTCGCACGCAGCCCGTGCGACGCGGAGCATTTCTGCGGCGTGCAGAGAGACTTTTTCTCGGTAGTCTTGCTCTTCTTGCTGTGATGGCGCTGTGGGCACTTGTAGGCGTTTGCAATTCCCTTCGATCTGACTTTGAAGATTGGCAAACGTGTCCTGCCAGTTCGGCGACTGCATAGTCAGTTCGATACAAAGCGCGTTCAAGACGATCTGAATTGCGTTTGCTTGCGGGCGTCCGAAGTTGATCATGCCCCGCAGCGTTTCCACTTGGCTCTCCAGAAGCTCAATCCGTTCGTCGTTGGTCATTGGAATCTCCGAAACAGGCGTTGGCGCAAAGCTAGGCGCGCGAAGTCGCCGCGTACACTCCGCAGCCATCGCGCGAAGTGCTGACGCTCGTTAGGCGGTCCTATCAGCGGCCTTATACGTCAAGCGCTTGCCAACAACCTGAGCAAGCGCGGTTTCGGCGCGCTGCTCATCGTCAACGCCAAGCGCCACGCGGTTGTTGAAGCGATACTCAAACTCCGCGAGGTAGCGGTGCAGGTGCTTCTCTGAGCAGTGCTGATAGACGCCCTTCATGCCCCGCTTGAACACGCTGAAATAGCTCTCGGCGCTGTTGTTGTGAACGATGCCGCTTTCTTCGTAGCGGACGTATTCGTCGCGGCTGTGATCCACGAACTTGTGTTCGGCAAACTCTTTGCCGATGCGGCGATACATCGTGTGACCGTCAGTGTGCAGCTTTGATTGCGGGTCCACATTTTCGCGAAGGATGCGCGCGACCGTTTCAAGATTGGCTTCGGCAACGTGGAAGGTGCGCGCCGAGCCGCCGCGTTCGATCAGCGCCACAACGGCGCGGCGATTGCGAAGGCTCCCGCCAGTGCCCTTGCCCTTTTTCTTCATCGGCTTGCCGTCCGCGCGAACGTCCGTCTCGTTCTCGACTTTGCCGAAATAGGTTTCGTCAACTTCCACGACTTTGCCCGCGCCGCCCATGGGGCCGCGCGATCCGCCCGCCGTCATCGCCATGCGAATGCGATGGCTCATAAACCACGCTGTCTTGAGCGTGACGCCAAGCGTGCGGGAAAGCTGGTTAGACGACATGCCTTTCTTGCTGGCCGTCAGCAGCGCGATCGCTTGCAGCCAAACGTGCATCGGTGCGCGGCTGTCTTCAAAGATCGTCCCGACGCGAACCGTGAACTGGACTTGGCAGGCGCGGCACTTCTTGACGCCGATGCGGACCGGCGCGGGCTTCACGGTGCCGTCTTTGCGAACCGACGCCTTGCCGATGACCTTCATGGCGTAGCCTTCGCCGCCGCAATGCGGGCAGACGGGGCCGTTCGGCCAAAGCAGCGCTTCGATGTGATCGAACGCCGCTTGCTCATCGTGGAAATGCTTTGCGGAGAAGACGGGCTTTGCCATGCCCTCAATCTAGCGATTGCGGGTCGGTTTGTAAAGTATCATATTGTGTGTATACACAACACTTCTAGGCATGTCAACAACGTCTGTGGACAGGCAGAAAG
>CALBST010000074.1 GCA_937967425.1 uncultured Caulobacteraceae bacterium | reverse complement strand
GCGCGCTTCCCAGGCCAGCATCGTCATGATGATGAAGCCGACATGTCCGATGAGGGAAACGACCCAACCGGCGCGCATGTCATTGCCCGCGCTGTTGCGTGTCGGGCCGGCGCGGGCCGTCGCGCGTGTCGGTGACAAGCTGGATCTTGCGGAAGCCGCCGGCGCTCACCCGCGCCAGCACATCGGCCATTACGCCGTAATTGGTGTTGGCGTCGCCGCGAATATAGATGCTGCGATCGTAGCCCTCGCGCGAAATGGCGCGCAGGCGCGGCACTAGCTCTTCAACCTCAACTTGGGTTTCCTGCAGATACACTGTGCCATTCGCAAGAATGGTGATCGAGAGCGGCTCGGTTTCCGACGCCGATTGCTTGGCGTCGGTGCGGGGCAGTTCGATCGGGATGCTCACGGTCAGCAGCGGCGCGGTGACCATGAACACGATCAGCAGCACCAGCATCACGTCCACGAACGGCGTGACGTTGATTTCGCTGAGGCGTCCGCGCCGGGCCGATCTACGTCCGCGGCCGCGGCCAGAGGCGGCAAGACCACCGGCCATCAGCCACGCTCGCTGAGGCGGCGTGAGAGACGCGCGGCGACTTCATCGCTGAACGTCTCGAGCCGATCGCCGAAGCGATCGAGATCGCCGGTGAACTTGTTGTAGAAGATAACCGCCGGGATGGCGGCGACGAGGCCAAGCGCCGTCGCGAACAGCGCCTCGGCGATGCCGGGCGCGACGACGGCGAGATTGGTTTGTTGTTGCGCGGCGATGTTGGTGAAGGCGTTCATGATGCCCCACACCGTGCCGAAGAGTCCGATGAACGGCGCCGAGGCGCCGACGGTAGCCAGCACGCCCAGGTTACGAGAGGCGCGGCCCATCTCGCGCGAGATCTGCGCCTGCATCAAACGGTCAACGCGATCGAGCATGAATTGCGCATTGTCGCCGGCCGCGCCAGTGCGGCGCGCTTCGCGCCACTCACGCGAGGCGGCGGCATAGACTCGCGCCATCGCATCGCGCGGCTTGTCGCCGCGATCTTCCATGTCGTCGAGCGAACGGCCCGACCAAAACTCGCGCTCGAACCGGCGCGCGTTCTGTTCGAGTTCGCCAAACTGCAGCCATTTCTCGACCGCGATCGCCCATGACCAAACCGAGGCCACGGCCAAAACCAACATCACCCCCTTCACGACCGGATCGGCCTGAAGGAACAGGCTCAAGACCGTGATCTGCTCTGCGCCGGATTCCATGCTCGCTCCCGCTATCGCGGCCCTTCGTTTCAGCCACGTTCCCCACACGGTCTAGAGCCGTATGAGTTTGTCAAAAGCTGGACGCCGAGGGCTCTAGAAATGGTTTAAGCCGTTCCAAAAGCACTGCTGGCGGCTTCTTGGCCCGCCCCGTGAGCGATATGCAACAGACCTGCACCTTGGCGGTGACCAAGATTTCGCCCGCTTTTTCGAGCGTTTGCGAAATGAAGATGCGGGGACCGCGCATCGTTTCGAACGCGGTTTTGACCAGCAGCGCATCATCGATCCGCGCCGCCTTGAGGAAATCGAGCTCCATCTTGTTCACGGCGAACGCGGTGGGGTCAGCCGCCGCGGCGAGTTCGTTATGGTGAACGCCGGCGACACGGAGAAAATCGCTACGGCCGCGCTCGAAGAAGCGCAGATAGTTGGCGTGATAGACGACGCCGCTGAAGTCGGTGTCTTCGTAATACACGCGCACCGGCAGGTGATGGATGCGGCCTTCGAAACGGCCTGCGTTGGGGGTGTCCTCACTCATGCGCGCTGCGATACACGAACGCGCGCCAAGTTAGAACAGTTCAGCGATTGCGGCCGCGCGCGCGCGAATTTCCGGCACAGCGGTGGATTCCCAGAACGAGCCCACAGTGATCGGCCCGATCGCATAGAGGCTCCCCTGCACTTTGCCACGCGCATCGAGCACGCGCGCATCTTCATCCAAGTCGAGACCGAGCCCGCTCGGGTGGGCGCGCGCCAGGCCTTCGCTCAACAGTTGCTGGATCAGCGGATCGCTGGAGCGGGTGAGATCGAGATTGGCGCCGGTGCAATTCACCACCGCCGCGACGTCAAGCCGGTGGCGCACCATGCTGCCGCGCTGGCGATGATAGAGTTCGTACGAGCGCCCCTTCTTCTCCGCCGAGACAATCTCTCCCGCCAGCACACGCAACTTGCCTTCTCGCTGTAACGCCTCCGCGCGCGCGGCGATTTCCGGGGCGGCGCGATGGCGGTGTACGTCCCACCACACCCGCAAATGCCGCAAAAAACGGCGCTGTTGCTCATCCGAGAGCGCACGCCAAAGGGCGGGTGTCACGCTGCGCATGCCGTCGACGGCAAGCTGCCAGGCCTCGCCGCGTTCCGCCATGGCCCGCGTCTCGCGGCGAAATTCGTGGAGCGCATCGCTCAAATTCTGCGGCAGCTGCAGCGGCGTCGATGGCGGCGGCTGCGGCGGATCAAGGTGCATGCGCGGCGTCTGCCCGCGCCGCGACAGTGCATAGATCGTCTGGGTTTTGGAGCGTTGCGACAACGAAAGTGCGACATCGATCATGGTGAGGCCGGCGCCAAGCAGCAGGACATCGCCGCGTCCGATTTTTTGCAGCGCCTTCGCGTCCCATGGATCAAGCACCGGCACGCCGGCGTCAGCGAACACGCCTGGCGTCGAGGCGCTTTGATTGCCGAGCGCAAGGATGACGCCGTTGGCCTCGACCTCTTTGCCGGAAGCGAGCGTCACATGCCACCAGCCCGAGCCGGCGCGGCACGCCACCGCTTCACCGCGTACGCGCTGCAAGCCGCCGCCAAACATCGCCGCGCGGCCGGCGCGCTTCAGCACATCCTGGATGTAGGCGCCGTAGCGGGCGCGCGACGCAAAGCTCGTCGACGCCGCGCCGGTCTTTGATTTGAGCCAATCGGCGAAGTCCGCCGGCTTGTCGGCATAGGCGCTCATGTTCGAGGCGCGGACGTTGAGAAGGTGCGCCGGGTCTTTCGTCGCGTAGGCCAGGCCAGGCCCGAACCGCGCGCGCTCGATCAGCGTCACGCGCGGCGCGTTTTTGCGGCGCACCAAAGCTGCCGCAGCCGCGACCCCCGAGAAGCCAGCGCCGATGACGACGACATGCTTGCGCGTCATCGGCCATCCTTCCCCGCGCTGAAACTCGCTGCCGTCACAACCGACCCCATAGCCGGGATCGTGGCCCAGCGACCGGCCATTCTGCCCATCCAATACGGCATAGCTTAGCCCATTCCCCGCTCGGCAGAGGTTGACATGCAACCTTTTGGTTGCCTATAAGATCGCGTGGACACCGAAGACGAGGCTGTTGACGGCGTTTTCCGCGCTTTGGCTGACCGCAGCCGCCGCGCCCTGCTCGACACGCTTTTCGCGCGCAACGGGCAGACGCTGAGCGAGTTGTGCGAGGGCCGGGGCATGAGCCGCCAGGCTGTCACCAAGCACCTGGCCGTTCTGGAGAGCGCCAATCTCGTGGCGAGCGTGAAGCGCGGCCGCGAGAAACTGCACTACCTCAACCCGGCGCCCATCCATGAGATCGGCGAACGCTGGATCTCCAAATACGAGCGAGCACGCCTCGAAGCACTGTTCGACTTGAAGAAGGCGTTGGAGAGCGACAATGGCGAATGACGGCGACGAGCGGATTGTGCCGCCCGACCTTGTGTACATCTTCTTCATCCGCTCGACGCCCGAGCGTGTTTGGGACGCGCTGACGAAGAGCGAGTTTACAACGAAATTCTTCTTCGGCCGCACCGTCGAGAGTGATTGGAAGCAAGGCTCGCCGTGGAAGATGGTGATGGCGGACGGCACGCTCGACGTGTTCGGCGAAGTTCTGATCAGCAATCGGCCGCGCAAACTGCAGCTGACCTGGGACATGGAATGGGGTGATGAGCCCGATCCGCCTAAGGCCGCCACCATCACTTACGACATCGAGCCCGCCGGCGACGCGGTAAAGCTCACGATGACTCAACACACGACGAGCGCCATCCCGCGCAAGTATCTCAAAGCCGGTGAGCAAGGCTGGGCGATCATTCTTTCATCGCTCAAGAGCCTGCTCGAAACCGGCGAGCCTCTGGTCGTGAAGATGGAGCCGCCAAAATGAACGCGCCCATCGTCAAAGCGGACATGCTGATCCGCAAGCCGGTGGGCGAAGTGTTCAACGCTTTCGTCGATCCCGCTATCACCACGAGATTCTGGTTCACCAAATCGAGCGGCAAACTTGAGGCCGGCAAACGCGTACGTTGGGAATGGGAGATGTACGGCGTCGGCGATGACATCGACGTCAAAGCCATAGAGCCGAACGCGCGCATTGCCTTCGAATGGTCGTTCCCGAAATCCAACCAGGTCGAGATGACGTTCACGCCCCATTCCAAGGGCACAATGCTCAGCATCGTGAACGCAGGCCTGCGCGGCGACGATGTGATCGCCGAAGCGCTCGATCTCACACAAGGCTGGAACCTCGTGCTCGCCGCCGCAAAGGCGTGGCTGGAGCACGGCATCAATCTCAACATCGTCGCCGACAAGGCGCCGGATCATAACATCAAGGGGTGGGACCAATGAGCAAGCCGGAATTCGTTTACGTCATCTACATCCAAGCGCCGAAGCAGAAGGTCTGGGACGCCATCACAACAGGCGAGCACACCAAGCACTTCTGGAAGCGCTTCGTACGCTCAGAGTGGAAACAAGGCGCGCGCGTTGAGTTCATGTATCCGGACGATCAGAGCAAACTCAGCCACGATGGCGAAGTGCTGGAGATCGATCCGCCGAACCGCTTAGTGATGACATTCAGCTTGAAGCCGGAGGGCATCGATGAACCCGCCTCACGCGTGACCTACGAACTTGATGAGCACGAGAGCGGCACGAAATTCACTGTCATCCACGAAGGCTTCCCAGCTGAGAGCAAAGTGCTGCCGGGAATCTCCAACGGCTGGCCGCGCATTCTCTCGAACATGAAAAGCTACATCGAGAGCGGCAAGCTCGGCTAAGCGAAGATGGCGACTGCTTGCCGGCCCACGGCAAGCAGGTCGCCGCTTGCGCTCCACATCGCCATGTTCTGTAGCGAATAGCCTTCGCCCGCATGTTCGCTCGACGCCCACAGCAAATGCCAGCCATCAAGGCTCTCCGGAACGCGCGCGATATCGACTGTCCATGTCATGGTGCTGATCGGCGCGGGCTCCGGGAAATGCACCATCGCCGCCGGCGGCAAACAATCAGCCAGAGCAAGCAGCGCCGTCGTTGGATCAGCGCCGCCCGTATCGAGGAAACGCGTCCACGTCGAAAACTCCGGGCGC
>CALBST010000073.1 GCA_937967425.1 uncultured Caulobacteraceae bacterium | reverse complement strand
GGCAATCCTTGGCTTTTGTTCAAATCCAAGGACGCGTACGCCGGCAAGGAAGACCCTGTTGCTCGGAGCGTCACCAGCGTCATCTCCGGCCGTACGATTGAAGATGTTCGCTCGGGCGGCGCGCGCGTGTGGAGCAAGGGCGGTGAACGCGCGCCGAAAGCGACGAAGCCGCCGAAATGGGCATTCGTGGAACCGATGCTCGCGACGCGCGCGGAAAAGGCGCCAGCGAGCGACGCTTGGATTCACGAGATCAAGTACGATGGCTATCGCATCCAGGCGGCGGTGAGTGGCGATAGCGTGCGCCTCTACACCCGCACGGGGCTCGACTGGACCGGGAAGTTTCAAACTGTCGCTGACGCATTGGCGGCGCTGAAGCTGAAGGACGTATTGCTCGATGGTGAAATCGCCGTCGCGCAGCCGAGCGGTAAGACTGATTTTTCAGCGCTGCAACGGTCCCTCGAAAGCGGCGTAGCCAAAGGCGTATCCTACTTTGTGTTCGATCTGTTGGCCGAAGGCGCGAAGGATTTGCGCAAAACACCGCTGGGCGAGCGCAAGAAGCGTTTGGATAAGGTGCTGGCGAAGGCAAAGGCGCCCGTTCGCGTGAGTCCCTACTTCGAAGGCAACGGACCGAATGTACTGGCGGCGTTCCGCGAGCAGGGTCTAGAAGGCGTCGTCTCGAAGAAAGCGACGTCGACCTATCAGAGCGGCCGCACGAGCGCCTGGCTCAAAGTGAAGCTCGTCAACGAACAGGAGTTCGTGATCATCGGCTATCAGCCATCACTGAAGGGGCGCGCGTTTGCGGCGTTGATGATGGCGGATCGTGTCGACGGAAAGCTCGTTTATCGTGGCAACGTCGGGACTGGATTCAATGACAAGATGCTAGCTTCGCTACACGAAAAGCTGAGCAAGATCGAACGCGCCAAGCCAGCGTTGGCCGTGCCGCGCGAAGCGGCAAAAGGCGCCAAGTGGGTTGAGCCTAGGCTCGTCGCGCAAGTGCGCTTTGCCGAATTCACGAGCGAAGGCGCCATTCGCCACGGCGTGTTCCTGGGGCTGCGGGGCGACAAATCGGCAAAAGATGTGCAGGCAGAACAGGCAGCGCCGGCAATGCGCACGCGCGTGCGGCTGACGCATCCGGAAAAAGTGCTGTTTCCGGACGCGGGCGTCACCAAGGCAGAGCTCGCCGCCTATCTCGACTTGGCCGCCGATCGCATGGGCGCACACCTTTATGGGCGGCCGGTGAGCCTCGTGCGCGCGCCAGATGGCGTCGGCAAGCAGACGTTCTTTCAGAAGCACGCCATGAAGGGCATGCCGAAGGAGATCAAGCTTATCCCAATCACGGAGAGCGATGGAAAGCCTGAGGAATACATCACGCTACCAGACGCCACGGCGATCGTCTCAGCCGCGCAAATCAGCGCGCTTGAATTTCACGTGTGGGGTTCGAAGAACAAGGATTTGGAACATCCCGATCGTCTGATCTTCGATCTCGATCCGGACGAGGACCTGGACTTTCAAATCGTTAAGCGCGCCGCGTTTGATATCAAAGCGCTGCTTGAGAGCGCCGATCTCAAATCGTTTGCGATGATAACTGGCGGTAAGGGTATTCACATCGTCCTCAATGTGAAGCCAAAGCTCGAATGGGACGCATTCAAAGGCTTCGCCGGAGATGTCGCCGAGCAGATCGCCGCGCTTGATCCCACGCGCTTCGTCGCGAACATGTCCAAGGCTAAGCGCAAGGGTCGCATCTTCATCGACTATCTGCGCAACGGCCGCGGCGCGACGGCGATTGCGCCCTACTCGCCGCGGGCGCGGGGCACAGCGCCGATCGCGGTTCCAGTGAGCTGGGATGAGCTGAAGACAATTCCCGCCGCGAACGTGTTCAAGCTGAAGGACATGCACGCGCGCTTGAACGAACCAGATCCGTGGGCCGACTACGCCAAGAGCGCAGTCAGCATCACCAACTCGACACGCGCGAAGCTCGGACTCAGCTGATCAAAATTGCGGCGCCTTCCGTGCGCAGTATAGTGGCGGAAACCGGAGACGATCCGCATGCGCCATGCCCTGCTCGCAGCTGCCGCCCTGCTTTGCGCGTGTGGCCAATCCGAACCGCCTCCGCCGCTTCCGGGGGCGCCGGCGCAAACCGTCACTCCCGCGTGGTTCATCTGCGATGCAGTCAATGCGCCTGTTCTGCTGGTGTTTGAGCGCGACGGACGAACCGCCCGCGTTGCCCAATACGCGAAGCCGACCGGTGAAATCGTTCAGCGAACGGAGTACGGCCTAGGTGAAGGCGATGGCGCGGCCGGCAGCATCCACACACCTCTCATCCAGAACGGCGCCGAAGCCGGCGCGATCCGGGAGATCAATGCGGATGCGTTGGAGACGCCCGGCTCCGCTTACACGCCGGTCTATTCCTCCGTCCGTCTCGGCGATCGCGAAATCTCCTGCCGCTGGCTGCCGCGCACGCGGCTGATGGGTTTCACCGGCCGCCGCACGATCGTGGTGAGCGAAGACGGCGATGGCGACCTTCTCTACCATTCGTACGACTTCGCGAGCGCGGCAGAGGCGCAACCGATCGAAGTGTCCGAAAACGGCCGGACGACCACCTTCTCGCTCGAAGTGCGCGATGGCGCCGAGACGCTGACGCCAGAGGGAACGCGCTATGCGTTTCGCGCCGATGTGGAAACCGATATCAGCGTCACGCTCGATCCGGCAGGCGTTGGCCGCGTGAGCGTGAGCCGGCATGGACCGGATGTGGTGCAAACCGAGGACCTGATCGCGTACGTCATCGGATCGGGCGCGGAGTAAGTTGAGCCTGCGTTGAAGCGCTGCTAAGGCACGGCCAGGAGATGTTCATGCGTATTGCCGCTGTTTTTCTGGCCCTGGCCATTGTTGGCTGCAACCAACAAGCCGAGGCGCCGGCCGCTCCCGAAGAAGAGCAGGTCTTCATGCGCGTGCCGCCGCCATGGTTCATCTGCGACTCGATCAATTCGGGCGCTGTGATCGTGTTCGATCGCAACCCGCATGGCGACGTGCGTGTCGCCGAGTATCAGAAATCCGATGGCTCGATCGTGCAGCGCATCGGCTATTTCGTAGGCGACGAAGAAGGCGCAGCTGGGAGCATCAACACCGAATTGGTGCGCGATCAGGGCTCTGATGGCTGGGTGCGCCAAACCAATGCCGGCATGCTTGAGACGCCGGGCTCGGCCTACACGCCACGCTTTGTCTCGGCGCAGCTCGACGGGCGCGACGTGCAATGCCGCTGGCTACCGCGCACGCGCGTGATCGGCTTCTCCAGCCGCCGCAGTTTCGTCGTCCACGAAGATGCGA
Source organism: uncultured Caulobacteraceae bacterium (assembly GCA_937967425.1). Next base: position 11,514 of record CALBST010000073.1, on the reverse strand, counting down.
ACGGTGCGCTGACGTACACCGCTTACAATTTCACCGACGCCAGCACGCGCGCCCTCGATGGTGCGGAGAATGCACGCACAACCCCCTCTTCGCTCGAGCTGACGGGCGGCGTTGCCGGGCAAACGCCGGAAGCGACGACCTACACCTTCGAAACGCAAGGCTTCCGCTATGTGCTTTCGCTCAATCGCGACGGCACCGGTTCGCTGGACGTGACGCGCGACGGTGCGCCGCTGTCGAACGAACCTCTAATCGGTTACCAGCAAGGCACGCCGCCTGCCCCGGCCGCGGCTGCGCCGTAAATCCGCTCGCATAGTCACAAGGATTGATAATGACGTTCGCTACCTATGAAAAATCCGGCCGAGTGGCGGTCGTCACGTTGAACCGGCCCGAAAGCCGCAACGCCATCGCGACGCAGCAGGATTGCGACGACCTCGCCGGAGCGCTCTGGAAAGCGAACGACGATAGCGACATCAACGCCGTGATCCTCACGGGCGCCGGCAAATCCTTCTGCGCCGGCGGCGATCTGAAGGCGATCCGCGAGCGCAGCGGCATCGGCCCGCGCGCAACGCCGGATGGCACCCGCGCCAATTATCGGCGTGGCGTTCACTCCATCATTAAGGCGCTGGCTGACATCGAGGTCGCGACCATCGCGGCGATCAACGGCCACGCCATTGGTCTGGGCCTGGACATCGGCATCTTGTGCGACATTCGCTTGGCCGGCGCGTCGGCCAAGATGGCGTCGAGCTTTGTGAAGGTCGGCATCATTCCGGGCGACGGCGGCGCGTGGATTTTGACCAACGCGATCGGCGCGTCGCGCGCGGCGGAGCTGGTGCTCACCGGCGACACCATCGACGCGGAGGAAGCGGCGCGCATTGGCTTGGTGTCGCGGGTTGTCTCTGACGATGCGCTGATGGACGAAGCGCGGAAGGTCGCGGACCGCGTTGCCGTAAACCCGCCGCGCACGGTTCGGCTGGCGAAACGCTTGCTCCGTGAGGCGCAGCACGGCCGCCTGAGCGATGTGCTGGAACTTTCCGCCGCCTTCCAAGCGCTGGCGCACGAGACACGCGACCACAAGGAAGCGGTGAACGCCTTCACTGAGAAGCGCACGCCGAAGTTTACGGGCGAATGACATGACAATCCGCGTCGGTATCGGCGGTTGGAGCTTTGAGCCTTGGGAGGAGAGCTTCTATCCGCCCAAGCTGGCGGCGGCGAAACAGCTTGAGTATGCTTCCAGCAAAGTGACGGCGATCGAGATCAACGCCACGTTCTACCGCACGCAGAGCGCGACTTCGTTTAAGAAATGGGCGAAGTCGACGCCGGACGACTTCATGTTCTCGGTGAAGGCGCCACGCGCGGCGGTGCAGCGCAAGGACTTGCGCGAGGCGGCGCAATCGATCGAATGGTTCTTCAACAGCGGCGTCGGCGAACTTGGCTCTAAGCTCGGGCCGATCTTTTGGCAGATGGCGCCCTACAAGAAGTTCGACGCTGTGGAGATCAACGCCTATTTCGACATGCTCCCGGAGAAACTCGGAAAGCTGAAGCTCCGCCACGCTATCGAAGTGCGCCATGCAAGTTTCACTGATGATGCATTCTTGAAGATCGCGCGCGATCGCAACATCGCGGTGGTGACGGTGGAGTCAGAGAAGCACCCGCTTATCATCGAACCGACGGCCGATTTTTCGTACGCTCGCTTGGAACTCACACAAGCCGACGAACCGACCGGCTATCCGAAGCCGGCGCTTAAGAAGTGGGCCAAAACCGCGCGCGACTGGGAAAAGTCCGGCGACGTGTTCCTCTACTTCATCAGCGGCGCGAAAGAGCGCAATCCAGCCGCTGCTATGGCAATGCTGGACGTGTTGAAGGCGTAATTGCGGCGACGCCGGGCGCGCCTTGCCTAACGCACGCTACAGCCTCACATTACGAATCACGAGGGCGCATTAGACGCCGACGAAACAAACATGTCCGAAAACCGTATCGGCCACATTCGCCTGACTTCCCACCCTGGGGCCGGCGCTGCTGTGCGCTTTCCCATTCACTGGGGCGCGCCGACGGCGCATGAGCGTGGGCCGGTGATCGGCTCGGCGACGGCGGATCGCAACGTCATCGGCGCCTATGGCGGCGCCTACTCCATCTATCGCGCGCTCTCGGTCTCCGCCGGCGCGTTGAATCCGAGCGTGCGGCCAGATTTGAAAGACACCTCTCCTGTCGTGGAGATGGGGCCGTTTCCGCAATGGCGTGACGCCGGCAAGATCGTGTCGCTCGATCCTTGGGGGCATGTGGTCGCTGATGCATTCAAGACAGAGATCGATGGCGGCGTTGATATCCGCCCGACGATCGCGATCACGCGCGCGCGCTTGTCGTTGCCTGAGGTCCGCGAAGCAATCCGGCTAGAGCGCCTGAAGGTCGATGGCGCCGTCGTCCATGAAAGTGGCGACGTCGCGGTGACCAAGGCAGCGATTGATCCGGTGTGGAATCTCCCGGGCGTGGCGGCGCGCTTTGGCGTCAGCGAAGAGCGCTTGCGTCACACATTATTCGAGCAAACCGGCGGCATGTATCCAGAGCTGGTGACGCGGCCGGATTTGAGCGTCTTCCTGCCGCCGATCGGCGGCATCACGCTTTACATCTTTGGCGATCCCGCCGCGATCGCCGATCCCGCGCGACGGCTGACATGCCGCGTGCACGATGAGTGCAACGGCTCGGACGTGTTCGGCTCCGACATCTGCACCTGCCGCCCCTATCTTACACACGGTATCGAAGAATGTATTCGTGAGGCCCAGAGCGGCGGCGCTGGACTCATCGTCTACAATCGCAAGGAAGGCCGCGCGCTCGGCGAGGTGACGAAATTTCTCGTCTATAACGCCCGCAAGCGTCAGCCGGGCGGCGATCAAGCGGCGACCTATTTCGAGCGCACGGAGTGCGTCGCAGGCGTGCAAGACGCGCGCTTCCAGCAATTGATGCCGGACGTGCTGCATTGGCTGGGAATCACACGCATCGATCGCTTCGTCTCAATGTCGAACATGAAGCACGAGGCGATTGCGGGCTCCGGCATCGAAATCGGCGAACGCGTGCCGATCCCGCCGGAACTGGTGCCGCCGGACGCGAGCGTCGAACTCGAAGCAAAGAAAGCCGCCGGCTATTTCAGCGCCGAGGCGGCGCCATCCGAAGAAGATCTGACTCGCGTGGTGGGACGTGACCTCAAAGACTTCTGAGATCGATCCGGTGCGCTCGCTGATGACAGCGCGCGCCGTGCGACAGCACGCCGAGAAAATGCTTGCACTGGCGGAGGCTGATCAACTCGAGAATTGGACGTTCCATCCTGACGCCTTGCCTGCGTGTGCCGACTTCGTGGCGGCTGTGGTGCGCAGACGCTATCCGACGCTTTCCGTACCGTTTCATGCGCGCTGGCGCCACTTCGTTTTCGGCGGCCGCGACTATTGGCAAGAGATCGCGCGAGAAGCGCAGTGGCGTGATCGCGACGCCAAGGCTCGAGCGTGCTTCGACCTGGCGATTACCTCGGCGCTGCTCGATGCCGGCGCTGGGTCAAATTGGCGTTTCCAGGATCCGGGGTCCGATCTCACTGCCTCACGCTCCGAAGGGCTGGCGCTTGCTAGTCTGCGCTTGTTTGAGTGGGGTGGCTTCTCGGCGGATCCCAGCGATCCGCTGCGCGCAGATGCCGAGGGTCTGGCGCGCCTCGATGAAGCTTCGCTCGGCGATGCTTTTCAATCGCGTCCGGGAAATGCGCTCGAAGGCCTCGCCGGGCGCGCACGTTTGCTCAATCGGCTAGGGCAAAGCGTGGATGCGCGCCCCGAGCTGTTTGCGCTGAACGATGCGCCACGGCCAGGCGGGTTGTTCGACGTGCTGAAAGCACGGCGTTCGGCCGATGGCACGCTACCCGCGCCGATCATTCTTGAGACGCTGCTCGAAGCGCTCAATCCGATCTGGGAGAACCGTCCTGCGTTGCTCGGGCGTCCGCTCGGTGACTGCTGGCCACATCCGGCCGTAGGATTCGTGCCGTTGCACAAACTCTCTCAATGGCTCGCCTATTCGCTGATCGAGCCCCTGCAAGAGGCAGGTGTACCCGTCATCAATATCGACGGGCTCACGGGCCTTGCCGAGTACCGCAACGGCGGCCTCTTTATCGACATGGGCGTATTGCAGCTCAAGCATGGTCCCACAGACCGAATCTACAACGTCGCGGATCAGGCGATCATTGAGTGGCGCTCGCTGACCGTCGCGCTATTGGACCGAATTGCGCATCTCGTGCGCACACGGCTCGACGTCACGGACGCGGCCTTCCCGCTCGCCTGCGTGTTAGAGGGCGGCACCTGGGCCGCCGGCCGCGAGATCGCGCGGCAAAAGCGCAGCGATGGCGGCCCGCCTCTTCTCATTCACAGCGATGGCACGGTGTTCTGATGCAAGACGTGACGATCGTCGATCACCCACTGGTGCAGCACAAGCTCACCATCCTGCGCGACAAGGATACGTCGACGCGTTCCTTCCGCGGCCTGCTGCGCGAGATCAGCGTGCTCATGTGCTACGAGGTTACGCGCGACCTGCCGCTTGAGGACATCGAGATCGAAACGCCGGTCGCCGCGATGCGGGGCAAACGTCTCGCCGGCAAGAAGCTCGTGTTCGCGCCGATCCTGCGCGCTGGCATGGGATTGCTAGACGGTATGCTCGAGCTGGTGCCGTCAGCCCGGGTGGCGCATGTCGGCCTCTATCGTGATCCGAAAACGTTGAAGGCCGTGGAGTATTATTTCAAGGCGCCGAGCGATGTGGCTGAGCGCCTCGTCATTGTCATCGATCCGATGCTCGCAACCGGACATACTGCTGTCGCCGCGCTCGACCGCATTAAAGAGCATGGCGTTAGAGATATTCGCTTTGTCTGCGTCATCGCCGCGCCGGAGGGCATCGATGTCCTCCGCAGCCACCATCCGGACGTACCGATCTGGACTGCCTCGGTCGACGCGCGCTTGAACGAACACAGCTATATCGTTCCTGGCCTTGGCGACGCCGGCGATCGGCTCTACGGCACAAAATAGCTACTGCACGCGCGCCGCCGCGATGTATTCATCGATCTGCCGCTCAAGCACCGGAAGCGTGACCCCGCCATTGGCGAGAACAGCGTCATGAAAGGCGCGAATATCGAAACGATCGCCGAGCGTCGCCTCGGCGCGTTGGCGCAGCTCGATAATCTTCAGCTCGCCTACCTTGTAAGCCAAAGCTTGCCCCGGCCAACCTATGTAGCGATCGACCTCCGTGCGAACTTCATGAGTTGAAAGCGCTGTGTTCACGGTCAGATAGTCGAGCGCGCGCTGCCGCGACCAACCCATGGCATGCATGCCCGTATCCACAACAAGCCGGCAGGCGCGCCACATCTCATAGGTCAGCCGGCCGAAGCGTTGATAGGGTGTGTGATAGATGCCCATTTCTTCACCCAAACGCTCCGCATAAAGCCCCCACCCCTCGCCGAACGCATGGGGGTAGAAACTGTTGCGAAATGCCGGCAAGCCCTCTAGCTCACGCGCGAGCGAAATCTGCGTGTGATGTCCAGGTGCGGCCTCGTGCGCGGTGAGCGACGGCAGGACATAGAGCGGTCGCGTGTTGAGCGCGTAGGTATTGACCCAATATTCGCCCGCTTGACCCAGCCGCCCGCCACTATAACGGCCGCCCGTGTAGTTCGGCGCAATCGCCGCCGGCACTGGCCGCACAGTGTAGGGGCGGCGCGGAATGCGGCCGAAATAGTTTGGCATCTCGGCGTCAATCTCGCGTGTGATCCACGCGGCTTCGCGCAGCAATTGCTCTGGCGTCGTTGCGTAGAATTGCGGATCGGTCCGCAGGAACGCGAGGAATTCGGCGAAGCTGCCCTCGAAGCCGGAAGCCCGCATCTCCACTTCCATCGCGGCGCGAATGCGGGCGACTTCGCGGAGCCCAAGCTGATGGATTTGGCGCGGCGTCGCATCCGGAAGCGTTGTGTAATAGCGGACGAGATCGGCGTAGTAGGCGCGGCCGTTGGGCAGGCGGGTCGCCGCTATCGTCGTTCGCGCGCGGGGGGCGTACTCGGTCTCAAAAAACGTGCGGAACTCATCGAACGCCGGAATGACGCTGTTCGTGACGGCCGCGCGTCCTGCCTCACGCAAACGCACGCGCTCAGATTCCGGCACACTTGCCGGGAAGGTTGCGAAGGGCGCGTAGAAATTGGTCGCCTCTGCGTTCTCAAAGCGAAATCCTCCGATGACTTGGGAGACGCCGCCAATGATCTCCCGCGGCAGCGTAAAGCCATCGCGCAAGCCGATACGCATGTTCGCAATCTGCTCGCGGAAATAGCGCCGAACATCGTTGAGGCGCGCTATGTAGTTTTCGTAATCACTCACCGTGCGCAGCGTATGCGCATCATTGATCAGCAGGATCTCCGAATAGAAGCCGCTGTCGCTGTTAAATGGCAGCCGCCAGTCGTCATAGCGGGCGAGCCGCACGCGCTGACCGATCATGAATTCGAAGAGGTCGTAGCTGACTTGCTCCTGATGCAAGAGTTGCGCGCGATCAATCGAGCGGAGCCGGTTCAGAAAGGCCTCGTTCTCACGCGCCTGTCGCGCCTGCGTTTGAGGCGTCACCGACGCGAGGCGGTCGTCGTAATCATGGACGCCGGCGCTCGTGGCGGAGAGCGGGTCTTCCCGATAAACGAATGCCCGCTCATCCGCGAAAAGACGTGCAAGATCGGCGCTCGCGGTCTGCGCGGCGGCAGGGGCGGCGTAGGCCAAGGCGGCCACAGCGATGAGGAGATGCTTCATGGCCCTACTCGTTCGCCGGAACCGCCGAAGGATCGCTCTTCGGTTTGCCCGAGAACGCAGCGCCAAGGAGCAACGTCGCCGCATACAGCACGACGACCACGACGCCCCAACGGAGCCATACAATCGGCAGCTCTTTAACAATGAAGGCTGCGATCAGCACAGCGGGTATGCCGCCGAGTGCGAGGCCCAACACCACGCGCAGATCGATGCGATCGGCGGCGATGAAGCGGAACCCGGTCGTCGGCATCAGGAACGCACAGGCGCCGGCCATGATCGGGAACGCGAGACGCGGATCGAGGCCGAGTAAGCTCAAGAGAATCAGCGACGGCGCATAAAGGCCGATGCCGAAGGACATCAGCACGCCCATAACGAAATGCGCGGCGACGGCGATGTAGAGATACGAGCCTTCAAGCGCTGTGGCTGAGCCGCCCATCGGAAAGAGCTGCAGATTGCTCATTGCGTAAAGTGCGGCGGCAATGATCAACGCCAGGCCCACAATGCCCTGAACGAAACGAACTGGTGCGCGCACAACGATCGGCGCTCCGACCAGGCCACCCATGACTGCCGCCACAATGCAGGCGACAAGCAACACCGGGCTCACATGCACGCCGAGGATCACAATGAAGATCGAGGCCTGGGCGATTGTCGGCAGCGCATGGCCGACATTGAGCGTCGCGGGAATGAAGCTATCCGGCACCATCTTGCGGAACTTGAGCCACGCTGTCGTTGGCGCGAACGAGCCAATGCCGAGCGTGTCGAAAAAGTTGGTCACGGCGCCGAGGCCGATCGATTCCAAGTTAGGCGTCAATTGCTTGCGTTCGGCCGCCTTGCGGAGGAGGGCGATCGTGAAGACCAAGCCGAGCGCCGCCAGCAGCCCCAGCAAGATATATAGAACCAAGACCCGCCTCCCCTAGCGTTTCGCGGTACTGGACCATGGGCACGCTGGCCGCGCAAGCCGCGTTAGACGACCTGGAAACCGTGCGCGAAGCGATCTTCGGTATCGATCCAGATTTCGTTGCGGCCAGTTGCGATCGCAGAGCCCTCGACCGACGGGATGATCGCCGGCTGGCCGCCAATTTCGGTTTCAGCTTCAACGCGACCGGTGAAGCGCGAGAGAATGTAGCTCTCGTGGATGAATGCGTCGCCACGCTTGAGCTTGCCCTTGGCGTGGAGCTGAGCGAGGCGCGCTGATGTGCCTGTGCCGCACGGCGAACGGTCGATGGCCTTGTCGCCATAGAAGACGGCGTTGCGGCCGTCCGCGCCTTCGCTCTTGGGCTTGTCGGCCCAGAGCACATGGCTGACACCGCGAATGGTCGGATCAAGCGGGTGTACCGGCTCAACCTTTTCGCGGACCAACTCACGAATGAGGGGCGAGAGCTGCAGGATGCGCGCGGCGCCCAGATCGTCTAGACCGGCATAGGCGCCTTGCGGCTCGATGATGGCGTAGAAGTTGCCACCATAGGCGATATCGAGCGTGAGTGGGCCAAAGTTCGGCACGACGATCTTGATGTTCGCAGCAGCGAGATAACTCGGCACGTTGCGGATGCGGACGCTGCGGACGCGATCGCCTTCCTGGCTGTAACTCAACTCGATCCTTCCGGCGGGCACTTCGGCGATGAATCGGCCGGGCGTGCGTGGCTTTATCAGTCCGCTCTCAATGCCGAACGTGACGATGCCGATTGTGCCGTGGCCGCACATCGGCAGACAGCCGCTGGTTTCGATGAAGAGGATGCCGACGTCAGCGTCCGGCGTCGTTGGCGGATAGAGGAAGCCACCGCTCATCATGTCATGGCCACGTGGCTCGAAGCAGAGGCCGGTGCGGATCCAATCGTAGCGCGCCATGAAGTCCTGGCGGCGTTCGCTCATGCTGCCGCCGTTCAGTTCCGGCTTGCCCTCGATCACGAGGCGCACCGGGTTGCCGGCGGTGTGGCCATCGATGCAGTGGAACGTGTGACGGCTCACGCGGCGGACTTAAGCTTAGGGCGCGTTGCAGCCGCCTGCTCCACCAAGGCAGTGACTTCAGCGCGGCGCGCGCCACTGAGCGGGTAGCGCGGCGGCCGCACACGTTCGCTGCCGCGGCCCATGATCTGCTCGGCGAGTTTGATGGATTGCACGAGATCGTGCTCGGCGTCCAAGTGCAGCAGCGGCATGAACCAACGATAGATCGCAAGCGCGGTTTCGAGATCGCCGCGCTTGTAGGCGTTGTAGAGTTCTAGGGATTCCTTCGGGAAGGCGTTGGTCAGGCCCGACACCCACCCCTTAGCTCCGAGAACCAATCCTTCTAGCGCAACGTCATCGAGGCCGGCGAATAGCATGATCTTTTCGCCAACGGCATTGTAGAGGTCGGTAAAGCGGCGGGTGTCGGGCGCGCTTTCCTTGAGGCAGACAATGTTCGGAATGTCGGCGAGCTGCTTGATCGCCTCGATGCCGACGCTCACGCGATAGGCTGGCGGATTGTTATAGAGCATGATCGGCAGAGCCGTTTGTGCAGCGACCGCTTTGAAGTGCGCGACAAGTTCAGCTTCAGCAGGCACATAGACCATGGCCGGTAGCAACATGAGGCCATCGGCGCCGAGCTTTTCTGCGTCGCGCGCGAAGGCGATGGCGCGATTGGTGTCAAACTCGGATACGCCGACGAGAACCGGCACACGTTTGCCGACGGCTTCAACAGCGGCGCGCAAAACGTCGCGCTTTTCATCAGGCTCGAGCGAATTGTTCTCCCCCACCGTCCCCATGATGATGAGGCCGTGGACGCCATCGCGGACGAGCGCATCATGCACGCGCTGGGTCTCGGCGATATCGACCGAGAGATCGGGCTTGAATTGCGTCGTCGCCGCCGGAAACACGCCATGCCAATCGACTTGCATTGAGCCCTCGCTTGCCTAGAGCGCGAACTTATACGATCCGGTGGGGCGATGAAATCGATTCTGGTCATTGGCGGCGGGCTGGTTGGCGCCGCATGTGCGCTGCGGCTGCAAGCGGCCGGCGTGCAAGCGACCTTGATCGATCCGGGCGACAAGCGACGCGGTGCTTCGTATGGCAATGCGGGGCATATTGGATCGGAGCAAATCGCGCCCTGGTCGGCGTGGGGAAATGTGCTCCGAGCCCCGCGTTCGAGCTTTGGCGCGGGCGGGCCGCTCGATTTTCGATGGAGCGATGTGGCGCTGTGGACGCCCTGGGCCATGCGGTTTCTGCGTGCGTGCGACCCAATGCGGTTCGAACGCGGCCGTGAAGCCCTGACAGAACTGCTCGCGGACTCGCTTCCAGCCTGGCAGCGCCTTGCTGAGTTGGCTGGCGCGCCGGAGATCGTCATTCCGCACGGCCACGCGACGGCATGGATGACGCCACAAGGCGCAGACCTCGGACTAGCCGCCTTCGCCAAGGCAAAATGGGGCCGCACGACAAGCTATCGCGAAATGGATGCGGCGGAGCTTGAGCGCTATGACGGCGTGCTCAATCGCACGCCGCATGCGGCGGTGATTTTCAGCGGCACCGGCCAAGTGAGCGAACCGCAGGCGGCGCGAGATGCCATTCTGGCGTCGTTCGTGGAGCGCGGCGGCGAAATTGTTGTTGGGAGCGCCGTGCGGATTGAGGAAAGCGCGCGCGTGCTGCTGGCCGATGGCGGCGTGCGCAATGCGGATGCCGTGCTGGTCTGCGCTGGCCCGTGGTCGCGGGTGCTAATGGAGCAATTGGGCGTAACCACGCCGCTGATTGGCGAGCGCGGGTATCACTTGCAGAGCAGCGAAACCAACTGGCCGCGCGATCTACCGACGACGGTGTTTGACGAGAATTTCATTGCGGTGTCGCGTTTTACCAGCGGTTTGCGCTGCACGAGTTTCGTGGAGTTTGGCTCGCCGGATGCGCCGGGCGATGAGCGCAAGTGGCGGCGGCTGCGGCAGCGGATCGATGAGCTTGGGCTCAAGTTTGAAGCGAACCCGGATCGCTGGGTCGGCTCGCGGCCTTCCCTGCCCGATTTCATGCCGGCGATTGGCCGCTTGGAGCGCGCGCCGAAGGTGCTCTACGCGTTCGGGCATGCGCATCTTGGGCTGACGGAAGCGCCGATCACGGCGGAGATCATCGCGGCGATTGTGGCGGAGAAGACGCCGCCGGTCGATATTGCGCCGTTTAGGATTGAGCGCTTCTCCTGAAGCATCGGCCGAGACGCGCGGAAGCGTCCGCCGATGCGGTTTCATTGAAATTGCTCCGCAAAAGTGGGAGCCGGGGCGCGTGATCCGCGCTGAGTAGTCTCTGGTAGGGTGCGATATTGGTCTCCCAACATCGCGCGCGCTTCACGCGCCCCGTCTTGCCGATCGTTTTTCCCGGCTTGAGACCGAGGAGTTGTTCAAGGCGTAGCGCTTCTTCAGCTGCCTACGCTCGCCACCTGAACGATGGATGTTCCGGGACCAACCGCCATCGACGGCTCTTCCCTTTGGGGCTTAGCTCCATGCTCTTTTCGCCGGTGCTACGGGCAAGACTTCCGTTGTCTTGGGCGTTGCGGTTTCACTCCCCGCAACCAGAACCCCGCCGACCGTTGCCGCACATCTCAAAGTTTCGGACGTCTCTGAAATCTCCCGTGTGCGGCGGAGCCCAGTGTACGCTCGACTTTTCGCTGTAGGATAAGTTGGCGCGTATCCAACAAGATTGGGGCGCGGGCCTCCGGCCCGCTTTGGCGCTATTCCTTGATAGAGTTGAGGAAATGCGGGGCGGAGCCCCGCGCTCCAAC
>CALBST010000072.1 GCA_937967425.1 uncultured Caulobacteraceae bacterium | reverse complement strand
GGTTCGGACAAAATCGTCGGCGACCGCGCATTTTCGGCAGACCCGAAAGAAGTCTCGCTACTGGCGCGCGCCGCGCTCGAAGGCCTGCACGATGGCGGCGTCGCTGGCTGCATCAAACACATGCCCGGCCACGGCCGCGCGACCGCCGATAGCCACCTCGCGCTGCCGAAAGTCGCCGCCAAGGAAATCGATCTCGCCAACGACGTATTCCCCTTCGCGGAACTCGCGGACGCCGAAGCGGCGATGACGGCCCACATCGTCTTCGAAACCTGGGACGCAGATCGCCCGGCCACATGCTCGCCCTTCGTCATCGATGAAATCATCCGCAAGCGCATCGGCTTCCAAGGCATGTTGATGAGCGACGATCTCGACATGCACGCGTTGCAATACGCCATGAATGGCGGCCTGAAGGAGCGCGCCGAAGCCGCGCTCGGCGCCGGCTGTGATGTGGTGCTGCAATGCTCCGGTAATCTCAAAGAAATGCAGACAACCGCGAAGGGCTGCCGCGAACTCGACGGCCTGCCGCTGGTTCGCGCCCGCGCTGTAGAAGCCTTCGCAAAACGCCCGCCGCGCGAATTCGACGCCGAAGCAAGCTGGACGCGCTTCAAAGAGCTGTTGAACAACTAGACGTCATTCCGTGCCTCGCGTAGCGAGAATGACGAAGAGCAGATGAGCGAAGACGCAGAAACACTGGACCTCGACCTCGGCGCCGCCGAGGAGGCGGAAGGGCGCGAGGCGCTTCTGCTCGCGCTCGATGCCTTCGAAGGTCCGCTGCATCTGCTCTTGGAACTTGCACGCACCAAGAAGATCGACATCGCCAAAGTATCCGTCGGCGAGATCGCCGATCAGTATCTGGCCTTCATCGAAGACGCCCGCGCCCACAACATGGAGATTGCCGGCGATTATCTGGTGATGGCCGCGTGGCTGGCGCTGATCAAATCGCGGCTCCTCATCCCGAAGCCGCAGCTCCCCGCCGATGAGCCCGATCCGCTTCAACTCGAAGAAGCGCTCCGCCAGAAACTCATGAACCTCGCCACCGCGCGCGCGATGGCCAAGAGGCTCGAAGAGATGCCGCAGCTCAATCGCGACGTCTTCCTCAACGGCCAGCCGCAGCCAACGGTGCTTACCAAGCAAGTCGTCTGGAAGGCCGATCTCTACGAACTGCTCAACGCCTATTGCGCCGATCGTTCCAAGAGCATCCGCAAGCGCGCCTACCGCACGTTCGTCCGCCGCGCCTATCCTCTGGAAACCGCGCGTAAGAAGCTCGAACAGGCGCTGACTAAGCTTGAGGAATGGAGCGCCATCAACACTGTCGCGCAAGTCACCGAAACCGGCCCAGACGCGCCGCCGGCGGAAAGCTATCTCGCCTCCACGTTCGGCGCGGCGCTGGAACTGGCCCGCGAGTCCAAGCTCGAACTGCGGCAAGCGGAAGCGTTCGCGCCGCTATTCGTGCGCGCCAAGCCGGTCCAGAATGGCGGCGCAGAATGAGCGCTGAGAACGAAACCCCGGTCGCCGACCAGATGCGCCGCATCGAGGACGCCTTCACCGAAGGCGGAGAAGAGCGCCCGCGCGCCGAACCCAGCGCCGACGCCATCCGCGCCGCCGAAGCGTTGCTTTTCGCTGGCGGCGAACCGATCACCGCCAAAGCCCTCGGCGAAAAGCTGGGCCCCGCCGTCGACGTCGCCGCGGTGCTCATGAAGCTGAAATCCGACTACGCCGAACGCGGCGTCCAGCTTGTCGAAGCAGGGGGCGCCTGGCGCTTCCAGTCCGCGCCGGACCTGTCGAGCCTCTTCGCCGAAACCCGCGAGGCCCCCCGCAAGCTGCCCAAAGCGGCGATGGAGACGTTGGCGGTTATCGCGTACCACCAGCCCGTCACTCGAGCCGAAATCGAGGAGATTCGGGGCGTCAGCCTCTCGCGCGGCTCCATGGAGCTCTTGCTGGAGATCGGCTGGATCCGCCCCCGTGGCCGCCGCCGCACCCCCGGCCGGCCCCTGACCTTCGGCACATCGGACGCATTCCTGAGCCAATTCGGCCTGGCTTCGCTTGACGCTCTGCCGGGCAAGGACGATCTCAAGGCTCTAGGCCTCCTCGATCCCCGGGCCGCACAAGCCATTGACGTGCCGCGCCCAACCGAGGACATGGCCAGCGACGAAGAACCACTGTCCCCAGGTGACGACGCGGCAAGCTTTTTCGTGGATCATCTGGGAGACGAGTAGGGCGCACCCTCCCGCGCCATTTTGAGAGTTTGGAGTACCCATTCGATGCATATGCCTGGGCTTATCCCGCTTCTGATCGTCTTGGCGCTGGCGTTCCTGCTGTTCAGCCGTCCGGGCCGCATCTCCGGTCTGATGGAAGATCTCGGCAAGGGCATCAAAGGCTTCCGCAAGGGCTTGAGCGAACCCGATACGCCGCCGGCGCAAGAGCCGCCGCCGGCACAAGTCCGCGACCAAAGCACCAACGGAGACCGCGCGCAGTAATCTCTCGCGCGCGGGGTTAGCCGCTCATGCTTCCAAGTCTCGGCTTCAACGAGATCATCATTCTCGGCGTCCTCGCCCTTTTGGTGGTGGGGCCGAAGGATTTGCCGTTGCTGTTCCGCAAGCTCGGCAAGTGGACGGCGAAGCTGCGCGGCATGGCGCAAGAATTCCGCACCGGCTTCGACGAACTCGCGCGCCAAGCCGAACTCGATGAGCTGAAGAAGGAAGTGGACGCGCTTCGCCGCACCACCTCGCTGCAGGAAATCCGCAGCGAGATCACCAAGCCGCTGCCGACGCTCGAAGACTACGCCGGCATCAAATC
>CALBST010000071.1 GCA_937967425.1 uncultured Caulobacteraceae bacterium | reverse complement strand
CAAATAACGCACCCATCCCCGGATCAACCGGGGATGGGGTTTGCGATGAAGAAATCAGCCGCACTTGCTTTGTTTCTGGCGCTCGCCGCGCCGGCCTTCGCCTATGCTCAAGCGCCGACCCGCGCCGAACTCGCCCGCGTCGATCGCATTCTGCGTGCGACGCCGCTGATCGATGGCCACAACGATTTGCCTTGGGCGATCAAGAGCGATCACGGCAACGATCTCGCCAATGTCGATCTCAACAGTGACACGCGCACGCTGACGCCGCCGCTCCATACCGATATCCCGCGTCTCCGCCAGGGCCGCCTTGGCGCGCAATTCTGGTCGGTTTATGTGCCGGCGTCGCTGAAGGGCCTGGACGCCACCCGCGCCACATTCGAACAAATCGATCTTACCCGCCGCATGATCGCGGCCTATCCGCAGACGTTCGAATTTGCCGATAGCGCCGCCGATATCGTCCGCATCCACCGTCAACGCCGCATCGCTTCAATGTTCGGTATGGAAGGCGGTGAGGCGATCAACAACAACCTTGCGCTGCTGCGCGAATTCCGCGCCGCCGGCGTCCTCTACATGACGCTCACTCATTCGCAGAACACCGATTGGGTCGATAGCGCCACCGCTCCGCCGCAGCATGGCGGCCTGTCGCCGTTCGGCGAGGAGGTGATACGCGAGATGAATCGCGTCGGCATGCTGGTCGATCTCAGCCACGTCTCCGCCGACGCCATGCGCGATGCACTTCGCGTCAGCACCGCGCCTGTGATCTTCTCCCACTCATCGGCTTTCGGCGTCACGCCGCACCCGCGCAACGTGCCTGATGACGTGCTTGAACTTGTCCGCGCCAACGGCGGCGTGGTCATGGTCAACTTCTTTCCGGCGTTTACATCGACTGAGGTGTGGGAGTGGGGCTCGCGCCGTTCCGCCGAAGAGGCGCGCTTGCGAGCGCTCAACCCGGCGACGCCAACAGCCGTGACAGAGGGCGTCGCCGCTTGGGTCGAAGCCAATCCGCGTCCCGCCATCGATGTCGGAATCATCGCCGATCACATCGAACACATTGCGCGCGTGGCCAGCCGCGACAATGTCGGCATCGGTTCTGATTTCGACGGCGTGCCCTGGCTGCCAGAAGGGCTCGATGGCGTCGAGGACTATCCCAACTTGTTCGTCGAGTTGATGCGGCGCGGCTGGAGCGATCGCGATCTTGCCAAGCTCGCCGGCGGCAACCTGCTTCGGGCCCTGCGGCAAGCCGAGCAAGTCGCAGCTCGCAGCTGAAAAAAAGACGGCCCCGGTTCGCACCGGGGCCGTTTCATTTCTGCGCTCTTATCGACTCAGTAGTCGGGGCGGCCAACGCGGCGGCGCGCCGGCGTGCGTGCACGCGAAGGACGCTCAGGCTGGGCCTGAACTTCCCGGATTTCCGTTTCAGCGTAGAGCTGGCCGAGAGCTTCGAACGTCAGCGTCGTCGTATAGCTGCCGACTGCCGCCGGCGAACCCGCAGGCATATCGGCGCGATGGCGCGCCGCGATGATGTAGCGGCCCGGCGCATCGAACGTGAACGTCGCGATGCCGTTGGCGTCGGTAACGACGTAACGGTCGAGCTTCGTTTCAGGATCGCCCTCGGCGTAAATCACGACCGCGCTGTTCGGCATCGGCTGCCCGTCGAACTGAACTTCGACTTGGAAGCCTTGGCTCGCCAGAACTTGGTTCGGGTGTGTCACAGGGCGGAGCGCGAGGCGGCCGATGGTTTGATCCACCGCGGTCCGGTTCGCGGCGCCGCGCGTGATGTAGGTGTCGGCGACGGTGATAGTCTGCAGCGTCGTCGTCTCGGCGCCTTCGGCTGGCGTTTCGTCGGCGCCGAGCACGCGCCACTGACCATTCTCGCCGACAAGGTTCGCCACTTGGCCCAGCACTTCGCCGGTGCTGACGCGATACGTGCCGCCACGGGCAAGTTCAGCCTGCAGCTCAGTTGTGCCGTCCGCAGTCACGGCGATGCGGTCTGCCGAGACGCGTTCGCCTTGGGGATTGATAACGGTGAGGCTTGCGCCCAACGCGATCGATGGCGTGAAGAATTGCGTTGCGTAGGAACCTTCCACTTCCACCGTGGCCTCGGTCACCCAGAATTCTTCCGGCTTGAGGTACGACGTGTACGCCGCCGCCGGTGTCACTGCCGCCGCGAACAGCACGGCCGCCAAAACGTGTCTCTTCATGAAGCCTCTCTCGCCTGCTCGGCGGGAACCCTGGTTCCCGCTGATCCCTCGCGCGTAAATCACACTACGTCGCCCGGACTTTCAACCCTGTAACACCCCTGTGACTAGCGGACGCGGTTATCCAAAAGCGCCAGCAGCCCGAAAAAGCTCACCACCGTAAACCACAAGTACAAGATCAGCGCGCCAAGGCCCGCCAGCCAAACCAGCAGGAACCCGCCAATAATGAACGTGATCCATCCGACCACCGCAACAATCGCCAGCGCGATCGTCCACCAAAACGCCGTGAACCAGATGCGGATCTGATAGTCCAAATGCGAACGCGCCAACGGACCCGCGCCGTCGCGCGCCGCCAGCGCCACGATGACGCCGAACAACGCAAAGATCGCCGCGCTCGGTATGCTCAGAAGGTAGAGCGCATAAACGATGAAGGCAGCAGAACGGCCCGGTTCCGGGGCGGGAAGGGATGTTGTGCTCATTGCGTGTTCACCTTGCTCAACCTTTCGGCTTCTTCGCCAGCGGGTGCTTGGTCTCGACGATCGTCTTCAGCCGCCCTTCGGCGACATGGGTGTAAATCTGCGTCGTGGCAATGTCGGCATGGCCGAGCAGCGTCTGCACCGTACGCAGATCGGCGCCGCCCTCAACCAAATGCGTCGCAAAGGCGTGGCGCAGCACGTGCGGCGAGACTCGCGCCGGATCGATGCCCGCTTTCGTCGCCGCCGCTTCCAGGATCTGCGCCACCCGGCGGCGTGTGAGTTTGCCATCCGCCGCGCTGGCGGAGGGGAACAGCCAACGCTGCGCCTTCTCGCGCTGCGCCTCCGCCTTTGGCAGCGCGCCTTCGCGCTCTTGCACATGCGCCGCCAGCGCGGCCAGCGCCGGCCCGCCAAGCGCCACCAGCCGTTCCTTGCCGCCTTTGCCTTCGATGATCATGTGGTCCTGGCCCGGCCGCGGCGCCGCCCGCATCGGCAGCGCCACCAATTCGCTCACCCGCAGCCCGGCGCCATACAAGAGCTCAATGATCGCCCGGTCGCGTGCGTTCTCAGCCGCGCCGACCAGCGCCTCGATCTCTTCCACTGAGAGCGTCTTCGGCAGGGACCGCGCCCGCTTCGGCGCATCGAGCCGCGACGTCGGATCATCGCCGCGCACATTGTCCTGCAGCAGGAAGCGATAGAATTGCCGCAGCGCCGAAATCCGCCGCCGCGCCGTCGCTGGCGAAAGCCCGCGCTTCGCCAACGCCGCGACATACGCTTCAACCGCTTCGGCGCTCGCGCCGGCGACGCCGCCGCGCATGTGCTCGCGCGCATCCTCCAGATCGCGCGCGTAGGCATCAAGCGTGTTCGCCCGCGCCCCGCGCTCGGCGGAGAGCATTTCCAGAAAAGACTCGATCAGGGCTGAGTCGGACACCGTGCGAGGCTAGCAGGGGCGGGCGGAAAAGTCCGCCGCCCGCTCAGCGCGTCGCGACGACGCCATTGAGCGCCGCTAAACGCTGGAAGCACTGAATGCAGACTGCGCGGCTGACGCTCGCGACGACCTTCGCCCAAGCCGCCTCATCCATGGCGTCGCAAGTGGTGCAAAGCGCCTGGAAATTCTGCTTCTCGTCGACATGCCAATGGAAACCGCGCGGGACGTTGTCCTGCAGCGATTGCGCGACGTGCACGCAGACATAAGCCGCTTCGCCCGGTCCATGTTCGGCGCACGTTATGACATCAGTCACTTAGCTCGGCGCTCCAGCCAAAATCGCCTCCGCCGCGATGCGCCGCGCTTCATCTTCCAAGCGCAAGCCACGCAGCGCGCGCACGATGCGCTCGACCGATTCCGCATCCAACCGTGCTGGTCCGCCTTCGCCCAACGCCGCCGCCGCCAGCAGCGCGCCTTCGCCTGTCGCGCCGCGCTCAACCGCCGACGCCAGCGCCAGCATCGCGCCGCTGTCGGCCCGCGCGCCGCCCTGTGGCGCGTTGGTGATCAGGAAGGTCTGCACGCTGCCTTCGAGCGGCGCGCCGAGCGCGGCTAGAATGGCGACATCGCGCGCCGCCGCGCGCACATTCTGAGCGCCGGCCCGATCAATGCGCCGTTGCATCGCCATCGAGCCTTGATCGTTGCGCGCGCCCGTCAACGCCACCAACGCCGCATCCAACGGCGCGAGCGCTGCTTCATCGCCGCCCGCCTGCCGCGCACTCGCGACGAGACGTTGTCCCAGCGGTACATCGCCTGCCGCCAGCGCCGCGCGCGCGAACAATACCGCTGACGCCGCATCTGGCGCGCTCTGCAATGCAGCGATGTCGGCGCGGAAGAAGCGTGATGCGGCGGCAAAATCGGCATAGGCCGTCGCCCCGCGCAGAACGCCGGCGATCGCCGTTGCTGCTTCAATCGAACCAGGCGCGGCCGTGACTTGGCGCAGCGCCACCGCGATCGGCGGCAGCGCCGAGGTGATCTCAGCCGGGGTCGCCGCCAAAATCGTCCGCGTTTCAGCCGCGCTCAATACGCCGCGGCGGAAGGCGAGGGCGGCGGCTTGCGCACGTTGCGGCTGCGGCGCCTGTTCGCTGCGCGCCAAAGCCACGAGCGCCAGCGTCGAGGAATTCGCCAGTGGGTTCGGCCCTGGGCGCAATCCGCCAGCAATTGAAAGCTGCACGGCGAGCGAATTGTCGTAACGCGCCGCCGGCGGCCGCGCGCCCGCTGCGCCGCCAGCTGCAGCGACCGCGCCGGAATACCAAGCATCAGCGGCGTTCTGCGCCCGCGCTAATTCCAGCGCCAAATCCGCCGCCGCGCGATCGCCGCCAACCGCGGCGCAGTAGGCGCGCAAGCGCAGCAAGAACGGCGGCACTTGTTCGCCGACATTCGCCGCACGTCCGCGATTGCAGGCTTGCGCGCGTTGATTGCGCGCGAGTTCTGCCTGCGCCGCATATTGCGCGATCGCGACATCGGTCGCAGCGCTGCCGGCGCCCGAGGCCATCGTCGCCAATTCGTCGGCGGCGCCCATGCGCCCGAGTGCTTCGAAGCGTTTGCGCGCGGCTGCATCCGCGTCGCCGCCGCGCGGCGCCTCCGCGCCCGAGAGCAGAACACGGCGCGCCAGCGCCATCGTCGCCGGAGACTCGTACGTCGCCGGCAGGCGATCGAATGCCGCCGCCAGGAACGCCGGATCGGAGCGGTTCCAGATGTCGCTCGGCAGCGCGCCGTTCGCACGCGAGAGCGCGCCTACGCTCCACGCATTCAACTCGCTGATCTGCTGCACCTCCATCGGCGCGGGTTCCTGACCCTGTGCATAAGCGCAGACCGGCAACAACACGCCGGCGGCAAGCCCAAGCGCGAGAGAGCGAGTAACCATGTTCGTCATTCCTTGAAGGCGTCCTGCACTTCGACACGAATTTGCTGCGGCGCGGGCGCGAGCCGGTCCGATTGGCCAATAAAGTAGACGAATAGGCCAATAACCAGCACGGCGCTGCCCGCGATCAGCGCCGGGCGCAGCCATACGGGCGGCCGCTTGGCGAACGAAGATCGCCTGCGTCTGCGTCTATACATCGCCTCGTTTGGCCCCTGCCGTTGCGAGCGGACGAGATTGCCCCCAAAATGTGGCGAAGTTCTAGCCCGGTCCGCGCTTAACCTTGTCGGACCTTTTGAGGTGATTCGTGGTTCGGCCGGAAAGCAGCGATGTCGGTGAGCGGGCGGATGCCGCAGCCGAGCTGCGCCGCCAGGCCGCCGGCATTGCGCCCACGCGCACCGTAGCGCTCGTCGGCCTCATGGGCGCGGGCAAGACCACGATCGGCCGCCGCCTGGCGCAAGCGCTCGCATTACCGTTCGTCGATGCCGACGAGGCGATCGTTACGGCGGCGGGCCGTTCCATCGAGGACATCTTCGCCGAGCGCGGCGAGTGTGAGTTCCGCCGCGGCGAGCGCCAAGTCATCGCGCGCTTGCTCGATGGCCCGCCGCATGTGCTCGCCACCGGCGGCGGCGCCTTCATCGATCCGCGCACGCGCGCGCTGATGAAGGAGCGCGCGATTTCGATTTGGCTGAAGGCGCCGCTCGAGGTGCTGATGAAGCGCGTGACCAAACGCGATCACCGCCCGCTCTTGAAAGAAGACGATCCACGCGCCGTGATGCAGCGTCTGTTGGAAGAGCGCTATCCGATCTACGCCGAAGC
>CALBST010000070.1 GCA_937967425.1 uncultured Caulobacteraceae bacterium | reverse complement strand
GTGAACGCCCGGTACGCGCGCGGCGCAATCCAAATGCTGGTGCGTCCAAAACCCGCCTTGCGCATGAGCGCGCGCAATTCCTTGTAGGAATATTCCTTCAAGTGCATGCCCTGGGCGACGTCGGAAAAGAACATCGAGACGTCATGCGGCCCTGAGTAGCGGCTGGGCGTGCGGCAGAGATAGCGCCCGCCCGGCTTCAGCACCCGCACCACTTCCTGCATCTGCTCGAACGCATCGTCCGGGTGCAGGTGCTCCATCAGCTGGTTCGAGTACACGAACGAGACGCTCTCGCTCGGCAGCGGCAGCGTCACGCCCTTGGTCAGCAGAAACTCAAAGTTCGCCGGCGCGTCCTGCGGCGCCAATGCATCGCTGACTTCAATCACGATCGCTTTCGCCACATGCGGCGCAACACCGAGCGTGACCGCCCCGTCGCCGCCGCCAAGCTCGACGAACACGTCGTCCGGCTTCAGCTCGCGCGCCAGCATGCCGGCCTGGCGCTTGGCATAGGCGCCCATTTCGCCGGCCATATCCTTCGGAAGTGTCTTGCGCGGGTGATCGGGCAGGCCGTCGAGCAAACGCGTGTAGGCGGTCTGGTAGAGACCCGCGTCGCGCTCCGCTTTGTTGGAGTTACGCAGTTCGTCGGCAAGTTGGCGCTCGAGCGTGTAGTGCGCGATGATCCGGTCCGGCGTACGGCGGGCGCGATAGTGCGCCTCGATCGCCTTATAATCCTGACGAAGTTCCATATTAACCGCCCGCGCTTCTGCGTGCTTCGCGCTCGCAAGCACTGCGCCAAAGGCGTGACAGGTCAATAAAACTCGAACGAAAGCGCCGCAGTTTCACCCGACAGGCGAAAAGCGCGCCGCTCTAATACGCACACCGCGTCGGGCGCACCATGCAGTCCTGGCAGGCGCGGTTCTCCCAGCCCGCACCGTCTGCGCTCAGCGCCGCAGCCAGCCACTCCGCCAGCGGCGCGCCGCCGCTCTGCTCGGTGTAGAAGCGCGGCGTTCGCAGTATTGAATGGGTTTCGCCGGAGGCGAGATAGGAGCGGAAATTGTCCGCGCGCTGACGCTCCTCCAAATCCGTCACCATCGCGCTCGTCCACGCCATGCAGGCGTTCTCGGCGCCCATCAGCGCGTAGAAGCTGGATTGGGTGATGTCGTGGGCGGTCGTGTATTGCGCGAAGCGGTCACGCGGATAGCGCGCCGCCAGCCGCGCTACGATGTCGGTGTCTGGTGTTAGACGCGTGTTTCGCGAGAACACTTCGCGCGGCAACGCAAAACGCCAACTCGTATTGCGTTGATCCAGAAACGCTTGCGTCATCACGCCCTGGCCGGCGTCGCCGAACATCAGTGCTTGCCCGCGCGGGAACGCGGCGCGAATGCGCGCGTAATGCGTCGAGGCGCCGTACGCGCCCGCGCTCGATCCCGCCACCAGAATGCGCTGCGGCTGCGAGAAGTTATCCTTCATCCAGTTCAACACGACGCGGAAATTGTCGGCGCCGCGATGCTCGATGCGATAGGGCGCGCCCGTATCGGGATCGGTGTAGGTCGCCGTGTTCGAGCCCGAGTGCACATCACCCGTGCAATAGGGCACATAAACGAAGCTCCAATCGCGCACCGGATTGCGTGGATTGCTGAGATCGAAAATGCCGTTGAACCGGTCGGGGGTGTCGGTGGGGATCAGCTCAGCTTTGTAGAAGCCGTCATCGTCGCGTTCTGCTTCACGCCGCCGTGGGATCGCGCAGGTGATGTCGTCCCAGCAGGCGCCGCCGCCATCGAAGAAGATGACGAGACCATCGGCTGTGCCGCGCCGAAACCAGAACCGGTAGGCGGGGTCCGTCCCCGCCGCCTCCGAGCACGTCGCCTGGTAGAGCCGGCCGTCAAGCCGCGTCGGCGGCGGTGTGACCTGAACCCAGCCTGTCGCCTGCGCGGTTTCCGCCGGTGCATCGGCGCGCGCGGCCGTGCAGCCGCTGAGCGCCAGCGCCGCCACCACCACCCATGCCTTAAAGTCCGCCATTCCGCTCCCCGCAGTCAGCAACGCTAACTGCCATCAAAGCCGTCCGCCAAGGCATGAGCGGCGCGGAAATGCGGAGATTTGGTGGTCAGGCTCTCAGAAACGTGTGCGCAGCGTGAACCGCGCCGCCGTCGGCGAGCCTGGCGTGATGTTGTTGTCGTTGTGCGCCGTCGCCCAGTATTCCTCATCGAACAGGTTTTCGATGTTGAGCTGGGCCTCGACCTGGTCTGTCAGGGCGAAGAAGAGGGCGACATCCACGCGCGTGAACTCTGGCAGCGTCACCGCGTTGGAGATCGTCGTGAACGATTCCGTCTGATGGGTGACGCCAACACCGGCCCCGAAGCGTGGCGTCAGGCGAAAATTGTTCCAGAGCGCGAACGTATGTTCCGGCGTCAGCGGTACGACGCGTCCAGCAGGGGCGGCGGTTGTCGTGCTGGTGATCTCGACGTTCTGGTACGAATAGCCGCCCGCAATCTGCCAGCGATCCGTCATCGAACCTGCGAGGCCGATCTCAAACCCTTCGCTGCGCTGTTCGCCGGTGAGCACCGTGTTGCCCGTGCCGGACTCGATCGCGCGCGTATTGCTGCGATCAAGTTGATAGATGGCCGCCGTCAGCGCGAGCGCCCGTGTGATGTCCCATTTGACGCCAAGTTCGAGGTTCTCGAACTCTTCCGGCTCGAGCGCCGCGCTGGTTGCGTCGAGCGACGCAAACTGGTCGCCCGATTGCGGCAGGTACGAAACGCTGTAGCTCGCATAGATCGAGACCGGCTGGACTGGCCGATAGATGACGCCGAGGCGCGGTGAGACCAGATCGTCGTCACGGCTGAAATCGGCATTCGCGGCGCGGCGATCGTCGAAGTCGAGATCGAAACGGTCAAAGCGCGCGCCGGCGATGATTTGCCACTGATCCGAAAGTTCTATCTGATCTTGGAGATAGATCGCTGCGACGTTGGCTTCGACGTGATTATCCGTCTGCAGCGGCGCTGGGATGACGCCCAAAGCTGTCGTCGTCGGCGCGCTGACATTGACGGTCGGCAAGCCAGTGAAATTCGGCGACCGGGTATTGTCGGTCTGCTGGCTGCCGAACTCGAACCCCGCGAGGATGGTGTGGCTCAAGCTGCCCGTGCTCGTGCGCCAGATAAGGTCTGTCTGGTTGAAGAAATTCTGACGCTCGGTCGTGCTATTGTAGCCCTGCAACGCTACGTTCCCCGAACCGTCCACGGCCGAGTTGGCGTGGATGTTCTGATAGAACTTGTAATAGTCGGCGTATTGCGTGCGGTTGCGGATCGTTAGCGTGTCCGAGAAATCATGATCCAGAAATGCCGAGAGCGCATCGACTTCCGCTTCGGCATAGCTCACGTCCGGATTGCCGAAGAACGCTTCGCGGCTGCCGCTCCAAGGGCGGCCATTCTGAGAAGGCACGCCGCGATCAACAACGCGGTCATCGACAAAATGCTCGTAGCCTACGCGCAGCTCTGTGTTCGTCCCCAAGCGGAACGCCGATGTCGGGTTCACGCCCCAGCGTTCGACGTTGACGAAGTCGCGATAGGAATCGGAATCCTCATAGAACGCATTGAGCCGCAGCGCCGTGTCGTCGTTCAACACAAAGCCCAGATCCGCCGCGCCGCGCAGCTGATCGTATGAACCCGCCGTGAGCGAAAGCTCGCGGTATGGAACCCATCCGGCCCATTCTGTGACTCGATTGATGACGCCGCCGCCGCCGCCGCGACCGAAGATCATGGCGTTCGGCCCTTTCAGCACTTCGACCCGCTCGGCGTTGTAGAGGTCTCGGTAGTATTGAACGTCGTCGCGGACGCCATCGACGAAGAAGTCCGCCGTTGAGCTGTTGCCGCGCAGAGTGGGCGCATCGCGATGGCCTTCGCCTTGCCCCATCGAGACGCCCGGCACATAGCGCACCACGTCGGCCATCGAGCGCATACCCTGATCTTCGATCAGGTCATTGGTGATTACCGAGACCGACTGCGGCACGTCGCGCAGCGCGGTGTCGGTGCGCGTGGCGGTTGCGGTCGCGTCTTCTGTGTAAGCTGGACGGCGGCCGACAACGGTGATCGGATCTTGCTCATCAATCTGCTGGCCGAACGCCGGCACGGCGAAGCCAACACCAGTCAACATCGTCGTCGTCAGCACGAGCGCCCGTGCAATCCCCAATCCCTGCTGTCGCATCGTCCCCGCCTCTGTTCTTGCGAGGCGCTAGCAATAATGCTCTGCGAGTTATTCGCAAGTGCAGGAGAGTCGCACGAGCCTCAAAAGCGAGCCGGCCAGAGACCGGGAGGTCTCTGGCCGGCTCCTTGTCCGGTCTAGGAGGCGTTAGCCCGCCGAACGCCGCTTGGAGGCGTAGTCGATAATCGCCAGCAGAAGGAAAGCAACGCCGACGGAGCCCAGGATCACAGCCGGGATCCACATGCCGTGGCGCGCGTCGCCGCCGGGATCGAAGCCGTCCATGATGTAGCCCGCCGCGATGAAGCCGCCGGTGAGGGCCAGGAGGATCACCGCGTTGCCGAGGCTTTTGCGGGCGCGGTCGCCTTCATCGAGCATGTTTTGGGTCAGTTGCTGAACCAGCGCGGGATCGAGGTTCTGGCCGCGCGAGAGGGCGTTGGAAACGAGGTCATGCGCCGAGCGCTTGGTGCGCTCCTTAGCCAGGGTCGGCACCAGAATAATCGCGGCGAGAAATCCAAAAAACACAAACGGTACAAAGATATCGGCGTCCATTGTCAGCTCCATAGCCTAGGGACGTTTGCCCTATTGCTGACACAGATGCGGACGCCTCCGCCTTTAGACGCACGGCTGGTCGAAAAAGCTTCAGTTCGACGCGCCGGCATCGATCCAGAGCGTAAACGTCGAGCCGTGGCCTGGCGCGCTTTCGCACCGCACATCGCCGCCCATGAGCCGCGCCAGACGACGCACCAGTGTGAGCCCCAGCCCTGTGCCTTCCGCACGCCGCGCGGCGCCGCTGTCGCCCTGCACGAACGGCTCAAAAATACGGGTCTGGTCCTCCAGTGCGATGCCGGCGCCGGTGTCGCTCACGCTAAATACCAAGCGCTCCTTCGAGCCGAACGCCTCACGCCGCGCGCCGATGCGGATCTCGCCGTCACGCGTGAACTTCGCCGCGTTTGAAACAAGCTGCATCAAGCTTTGATGCAGCCGCATGTGATCGATTTCCGCTTCGCCCAGGTCCTCGACGCTGGTGATGATCAGCTTGTTGTTGCCCGCCATCGCGATCGGCGCGGCGGCCTCGCGCAATTCCTGCAGCACCGCCGACACCAAGCCGCGCTCGCGCCGAAGTTCGATCTGTCCGGTTTCCAGTCGCGAAAGATCGAGGATCGTATCGATCACGCCCAAGAGCTGGCGTGCTGACGATCTGATCTTCGTCGCGTCTTCCGCGATCGGCCCTTTCTCCGCTTCCTCTTCGATGAGCTCGGCATAGCCAATGACCGCGTTGAGCGGCGTGCGAAGCTCATGACTCATCGTCGCCAGGAATTGCGACTTCGCCGCATTCGCCTGTTCAGCCGAAGCGCGCGCCGTCGCGTGCCTTGCGAGATTGCCGAGCAGCACTTGCCGATCGAGGCCGAACATGCACGCCGCCAGCATCAAAGCGCCAAGCGTCGAAACGCCGATGCCCGCTTCCAAGCTCAAACCGCCCGTCACCAGCGGCGCGCTCAACGCCATCACCACCAGTGGCCCAGCGCACGAGAGCAACAGCCACCGGTTGGCGGAGAAATAGACGAACAAGTGATTGGCTGAGCCGCAAATCCACGCGGTTGCGAGCACCATGCCGACAGGCGCGCCCGTCGCCCATACGGCTACCGGGTAGGCGGTATAGGCCACCGCGCCGACGAAGTTGATCGCGGCCAGCCATCCGAACCCCCGTTGCTCCGAACGCTTTGCCGCCGGCAAGGCGAGCCGGTCTTCGAGAAACGGCCGCACAGCTACTTCCCACGCCGCGATGAAGCCGAACCAGGCCGCCGCTAGCCATGCCGGCATCATGCCGAGCGATAGCAGCGCCATCACGCCGGTGAATCCCGTCCGCGACCACGTCGCCGCGCGCACGTTCGCGACGACTTCCTCAACGCTCTGGGTGCTGCCCCAGGCCTGGGCGCGGATCGTGTCAGGAAGCGAATCAATAGTCATAAGTTCGACGTTAGACGCTGTGATCTCGTAACGCGCGGTAAGCGGAGTGTGATGGCAGCGCAAAGACAAAGGCGCGCTTGCGAGGCGCGCCTTCAGGATTCGCACTCTGGGAGGGGGCGCTAAGCGCGAACCGCAATGCGGTCCGCCGGCGCGTGCATCTGCGGCTGAGCCGTCTGTTGATGGCGCTTGCGGAGATCAAGAGCGCCATAGCGCGCGAACCATTCCCGCGCGCTGATGCGCTTGACGATTCTGTCGGCAGGCTGCGCTTTCATCTCTTCTCTCCGTCGTCGTGCTACGGAGATGTCTGCGCATATGAACTTGGATGCAATTATCTCGGGCGGCCTATGCCGGCGCCTGCGTAAGTTCCGTCTTGCCGAACACCCGCTCGAACGAAGCGCGCAGCGCCACATCCGCATCGCTCATCGTCACCGGCAGCCCAAGATCAACCAGGCTCGTCACGCCGAATTGCGGCGCGGAAATTCCGCATGGCGTGATGCCGGAGAAATGTTCCAAATCCGGCTCAACGTTGAACGCGATGCCGTGAAAGCTCACCCACTTGCGCAGCCGCACCCCAATCGCCGCGATCTTATCCTCACGCGCCCAGCCCGGCCCTTTGCGCTCCACCCAAACGCCGACGCGCCCGTCCCGAATTTCGCCCTTCACGTTGAAGTCCGCCAATGCGCCGATGATCCATGTCTCCAGATCTTTCACGAACTTGGTCACGTCACGCCCGCGTTCGCGCAGATCGAGCATCACATACGCCACGCGTTGCCCCGGCCCGTGATAGGTGAACTGACCGCCGCGCCCGGTCCGAAACACCGGAAACCGGCCCGGCGCCAGCAAGTCCGTGTCCTTGGCGCTGACGCCCGCCGTGTAGAGCGGGGGATGTTCCAGGAGCCAAACCAACTCGCCGGCTTCGCCCGCTGCGATTGCGGCCGCGCGCGCTTCCATCGCCGCGACCGCGGTTTCGTAGTCCGTCAGCCCTGATGAGATAGCCCAGCCGATCATCCGTTCACACGCTCGCAACCCTTTCAGGGTCGACTAGAGCAGAATCAAATGGGGTCGTCGCGTGTCTGGTAAAAGCCAAGTCCATCATGTCGATATCGAACTGAGTGTCGTTTTGGGCCGTTGCTCTATGCCGATGCAGCAGCTCCTGCGCATGGGCCGCGGCGCTGTCATTCCGCTGGACACCAAGGAGACCGACGAGCTCTGGATTCTCGCGGCGGGACACCCGATCGCCCGGGGCGAAATCACCATTCAGGGTGACCGGTTATGCATCACGGTAACCGAACCAGCCGACGTCCACGAATTCCACGCCGCCGCCTAATCTCCCTCTATTTTGGGGTGGACGGAATCCTGTCGGCTCGTTCATGTTGGGCTCAGGCGTGGGACGCCAGAATACACTCGCGTGCCAGAGCCCGGCGCGCACTCTCACGGGGAATATCATGACGAAGAAGTCGCTTATCGTGGCCGCCATTGCGGCGGCTGCTGTCGCTCTGAGCGCGGGGGTTGCCGCTGCACAGAACTGGCAGGCTCAGCCTACCTACGGTTCGGTCCGCCTGTCCCCAGGCTTCACCCCAGACCCCTACGAGGTGGCGCTGGTCGCCGGCGGTCCGATCAACGCGCGCCAAGCCCTTGGGAACGCGTGCCCCGGCTTCATCGCCAACGCCCCGGATTTCGATCTCTATTGGGGCGCTGGCAACAGCGGCTTGCCGCTGGTCATCTCCGCTGACTCCCAAACCGACACCACGTTGGTGGTCCGTACGCCAAGCGGCCAGTGGCTTTGCGAAGACGATGGCGGCTTCAACGGCATGAACCCGGGCATGCGCATCGATAACCCGCAGGCCGGTCTCTATGACATCTGGGTCGGCACCTATGGTGGCGGCACCGCCCAAGCCACGCTGCGGATCTCGGAGCTGACCAGCCACTAGGCTTGCGCTCCAATTCGGACACCCAAAGGCCGGAGGCGACTCCGGCCTTTGTTCTGTCCGGCCCCCGCGGCGGGTCTTGTCCCGCCGGGGCGGCTCTGCTACCCCCGCGCCCTTACCAAGCCGGGGTCATCGGGGCCCTGACAAATGCGCTCGTGGCGGAATTGGTAGACGCACTGCCTTGAGGTGGCAGCGAGTAACATCGTGGAGGTTCGAGTCCTCTCGAGCGCACCAGCCTTCGCGCAAGGGCTGGCAGGCCAGAGCCCAGCGCAGGCGCGCATCTCAGAATTTTTCGCCGACCCATTCTTCGCTCTTGGCCCAAAGCGCCTTGGCGCGTTCGCCATCGAGCGCGTAGGGGCGCACGCCGCGGCTCAGGTCGAGTCCGCCGGTCTGCGTGATTTCCGCGACTTGGCAGTCTTCGCAATACCGCCCGCCAACATCATCCGCGTTCGCTACGACGCCGGCCCAAACCGAAGTCGCCGCGCCCTGCGGTATGCTCTTGAACTCGTATTTCTCCTTGCCCGCCGCGACGGCCTGCTTGTTCAGATGCTCAAGCATCGCCTCGACCGCGCCTTCCGGTAGGTGGCGGCCAAGCTCAGTGCGGATGCCGCCCGGATGCACCGCAACGCCGCGAATACCGCGATCGCGCCAGCGCCGGTCGAATTCCACCGCGAACAGAACGTTGGCCGTCTTTGCGCGTCCGTACGCAACCCACGGATCGTAATGGCCGCGTTCGAAATTCGGATCTTCCAGGTCAACATCGCTGCGGCGATGCCCCGACGACGCGAGGCTCACAAAGCGTCCGCCCGCGCGCAGCAATGGCGCAATTTTGTTCACGAACACGAAGTGCCCGATATGATTGGTGCCAAACTGCGTCTCGAAACCATCCTCAGTCTTGCCAAACGGCGTCGCCATCACGCCGGCATTGGCGATGATGATGTCCAGCGGCTTGCCTTCCGCCAGCAACTTGTCCGCCGCCGCCCGCACGCTCTTCAGCGAGGCAAGATCGAGTTCGATCAGCTCAAGCCCGCCGCCATTGCGCGCATCTTCGCGCACTTGCGCTGTTGCGCGCTCGGCCTTCTTCAAATTCCGCGCCGCGCCGATCACATGCGCGCCATGCGCCGCCAGCGCCCGCGCCGTCTCAACGCCGAGCCCGGCGGACACGCCGGTCACCAATACGCGCTTGCCTGAAAGGTTCTCGCCTTCGAGCACGTCGTCGGTGGTCGAGGTCGCGCCAAATGTTCTGGCCATCACTGTCTCCAATCTGAAAATCTAGCCTGCCGCGCCGGTTGCTTCGCATGTGCGTTTCCGGCATAAAAGGAGGCGGCCTCCGGTTATATACGGAGGACACCTCCGTTTAGCAAGCGTCAAGATTCAGTATTTTTGTGACAACCAAGAAAGCTCCCGCCCGCAAGCCTCGCGCCGACGCCGAGCAGAACCGCGCCCTGCTGCTGGAGACGGCCAAGGCCGCGTTCGCCGAGAAGGGGGCCGCCGTGCCGCTGGAAGAAATCGCCCGCAACGCGGGCGTGGGAATCGGCACGCTCTATCGCCACTTCCCGAACCGCGAAGCGCTGCTGCAGGACGTCTATGCCGACGAAACCCAGAAGCTCTCCGCCGCCGCCGAACGCCTCATCGTCAACGAGGAACCGCTCGAAGCGTTGCGTGAGTGGTTGCGCCTCTTCGTGCGCTACTTCGCCACCAAGCAGCTCGTGGTCGAGGCGCTTGGGCCGAAGCTCAAATCGTCCTCCGGCGCCGAGATCGAAACGGCGATCAACACGCTCGCGCGCAACGCCGAGAAGAACGGCGACATAAAGCTCGATGTCGCCCCCCTCGATATTCTCCGCGCCGTTGTCGGCATGTCGGCGTTCGCCAAGCCCGGTTGGGAAAAGAACGCCTACAAGATGATCGATATCGTCCTCGCCGGCATGGCGCGCGGCTAATCAGCCGCCGCAAAGTGCGCCATCTGATCGGCGAGCGCTTTCTTGAACGCCGGTCGCGCTTCGGCGCGGGCGACGTAGGCTTTGCATGCCGGATAATCCGCGAGCCCATCGAAGCGGTTCACCAGCCGCAACACGTCGGCCATCAGAATATCCGCCACCGAGAACTCGCCCGCCAGCCAATCGCGCTTCTGCAGCACTGGCTCCAGGCGCTGCAGCCGGATGGTGATGAAATCGACCAGCCACTTCCAGCCCGAGCCCTCGCGCGGATCGCCGGTGAAGTGAAAGAACGCCCACGGCAAGCTCGCCATCTCGACAGAATTCAGCGCGCCGAACACCCACTCGACCACCTCGGTGCGTTTCTTCGCATCGCGCGGCATCAGCTTTTCGCTCTTCTCACCGAGATGCAGCAGTATCGCGCCGCTTTCGAAAATGGTGAGATCGCCATCCTTCAGCCACGGCACTTGCCCGAACGGCTGCGCCGCAAGGTGCTCAGCGCCGCGATCCTTGAACGGCGTCGACTCGACGCGGTAGGGCAGGCCCGCCTCTTCTAGCGCCCAACGCACGCGCAAATCCCGCACAAACCCGCGCGGCGGCGGCGGCACCCAATCGTAGGTGACGACAACAAGTTCGCCCATTTCACGTCTCCTTCCGCCGCCACGGGAACACCGCGCGAAGTTTCTCATCCCGCAACCACAGCCCGCCCCACATGAAAAGGCCGAGATAGACGCTGAACAACGTGTGGCTGAACAACGGTTGATCGGCGCGCAAGTTCGTCGCCATCGCGCCGCCGAGCAGTCCCATGAACAGCACCGCGCCCAGCACGCTTGTCGGCCTGTACGCGTAGAGCAGCGTCAGCACCAGTTCCAGAATACCGATGTAGAACACATAGCCCGGCGGCCAGCCGAGCCCCTGCATGATCTCTTCTGCGATCGGCATGCCGGAAAGCTTCGGGAACACCGAAGCCCCCAGCATGAACACCACGAAAAGCGCGCTCATCAAGCGCCCCACCCAAACCGATGCGCTGGCCTTCATCGTTACCACCACTCAATTCTGTTGCGAAACTTGCTTCATCGCGCCGTACGGACAGTGCGGGCGCGCCAGGACACGATCCGCATAGGCGTTGAGCGCCGTCATGCCGTCAGTGAGTCCAAGAAAGTAGGCCCAGCACACGTCATAGCTGAGGATGATGTCGGTCACTGAGAAACGATCCTCGATGATCCAATCCTTGCCGCGTAATTCCTGATCGAGGACGCCAAGCCCTTGCTTCGTCGCTTTCTCATTCTGCGGAAACACAGCCGGCAGTCGCTCTTCCTCCGGCAGCACAAACAAATTGCGCGCCGTATGCCACAAGTGCGCCTCGACCTCCGTTAGAGCGAACGAGGTCCATTGATCGTGCAGCGCCCGCGCCCATGTGCCGGACGGCGCAATCAATTCCGCCTCAGGGTGACTGTCCGCCAGCCATGTGCAGATCGCGGCGCTCTCAAACAGCGGCCGCCCGTCGTCGCGAACAGCTGGCAGCTTGCTCAGCGGATGGATCGCCGCCACGTCGGGATGCTTGAAGGTCTCGGGGCCATCCACGCTCTCGAACGGTAGTCCGAGTTCCTGCAAGGTGAACCGCACGCGCGAGGAGCGGGTGACGGCGAATTCGTAGAGCTTGAAAGCCATGTTGGACGGTCTCCGGTTCTGATCCGTCCCAAGGACGCACCAGCCTCAACCGTTCCGACATGAGGGCGAGCCTCATTGATTGGGTTTTCTTGCGCCTCCGGGGTTGACGTGAAGCGCAACGCGGCGTTTTGAGAGCACGAACCCAATCCCATTCGCCCCCGAGCCAAAACGGCCCGCCGATGAACACCGAAACCGAAGCGGCGGCCGAGCAGGCGCGCCGCGCACCCTCGGAAGACGCGCACTTCATAACCACCATTATCGGCGCGGCCGGCGATCATGACGGCCCGGCGCTGCGGCGGGCGCTATCCAATCTCGATCCCGCCGACATTGCCGACGTGATCGAGCATGTGCCGCTCGAGACCGCGCTCACCATCGCCAAGATGGTCGGCCGCCATTTGCCGCCCGAGTTCCTCGCCGAACTCTCCTGGGAGCGGCGCGAGGAAATCCTCCCGGAACTGCCGTCCGACTATGTCGGCCGCGCGCTCGGCCAGCTGGATACCGACGACGCCGCCGCCGTCGCCGCCGACATTGACGAAAAGCAGCTCGGCAAGGTCCTCGCCGCCGCCGACGAAGACACGCGCCTTGCGGTCGAAGAAGCGCTCTCGTTCGAGGAAGAGACGGCCGGTCGTCTCATGCAGCGCGAATACGTCGCCGCGCCCGAAGGGGACACGGTCGGCGACGTCATTGACCGCATGCGCGAGAATTCCGCCGAACTGCCGGACGAGTTCTTCGAAATCTACGTGGTTGACGCGCTGATGAAGCCGGTCGGGGCCGTGCGTGTCTCAAGCCTGCTCCGCGCCCGCCGCGATACGCCGCTCGCCGCCATCATGCGCTCGCCGCTCATCCTCATCCGCACCGAGATGGACCAGGAAGAAGTCGCGCAGACCTTCCAAAAGTATCACATGGCGTCAGCGCCGGTGGTCGATGAAGCGGGCCGCATCAAGGGCATGGTCACTGTCGACGATATCGTCGACATCATCACCGAAGAATCCGAAGAAGACTTGCTGAAACTCGCCGGCGTCAGCGAAGCCGCGCAGACGGACAGCGTATTCAAGTCTGTCCGCGCCCGTGCGCCGTGGCTCTTGGTGAACCTCGGCACCGCCGTTGTCGCATCCTGGGTGATTTCCAACTTTGAAGGTTCGATCGATCAGCTGATCGCGCTCGCCGTGCTGATGCCGATCGTCGCCTCCATGGGCGGCAACGCCGGCACGCAGGCGCTCGCTGTCGCCGTCCGCGCCATCGCCGCGCGCGACCTGACAGAGTCCAACGCGCCGCGCTACATTCTGCGCGAAGCGATGACTGCCATGTCGAACGGCGTCATCTTCGCCCTCGTTTTGGCGATTGTCGTGATCGTCTGGTTTAACAGTCCGCTCTTGGCGGTCGCCATTGCGCTCGCGATCCTGATCAACTTCGCTTGCGCCGGCCTCGCCGGCATTCTCGTGCCCTTAACGTTGCGCCGCCTCGGCGCCGACCCCGCCGTATCGTCCTCAGTATTCGTCACCTTCGTCACCGACGTGGTGGGCTTTATGGCGTTTCTCGGATTAGCGACGCTGATTTTGCTAGGCTAACTCTCTCATTCCGGATCGCGCAGCGAATACCGCGTGACGAAGAGTGAACGCACGACGCCACGCACCAGCGAGCGTTCATCACTAACGCCATTTCACCACGCGCACGCGTGCGTGGCGCCCCACTTGCCTGAAAGGGGAAAGCCGCCGTTTCACCAGCACCGAAACGGGACGGCGGCGCGAATTTACGAAGGCAAAGCCCATGACGAACGCCATTTCCGCCCACGGCCTCGCTCTTATCCAAGAGCTCGAAGGCTTTCAGGCAGAACCGAAACAACTGCCGACGGGCGGCTGGGTTGTTGGTTATAGCCACGTCCGCGCCACCGAGCCGGGCGAGGCGGTTAATGAGAACGAGGCGGTTGAGTTGCTCACCAGCGATCTCGCGCCATACGAAAATCTGGTGAACACGCTCGTCACCCAGCCGCTGACGCAAACCCAATACGACGCGCTCGTCTCGTTCGCGTTTTCGGTTGGCGCCGAAGCCTTCGGCAAGAGCCAAGTGCTCCGCCGCACCAACGCCGGCGATTACGTCGCCGCCGCCTGCGCTATGGACGCCTGGCGCAAGAGTGATGTCAGCGGCGAACTCGTCATCATCGACGCGCTGGTGCGCCGCCGCACCGCCGAGAAGGCGCTCTTCCTTAAAGAATTGCCGCAAGCGCCCGCGCCGTCAGTGTTCGTGCGCCCGCAACTCGATCACGCCGCCTCGATCCTCGGCGCGCCCGTCACATATCTGCCGGTGCCTGAAGTCGGCACGATCGCGCCGCCGCCGCCGAAGCCCGAACCGGCCCAACGCCTCACCGAAATTCTGAAGAGCGAGCCCGCCACCGAGGCGTTGCTGCTCACGCAGGTCGTCGTCGAGAACGACGGCGAAACCGAAATCGCCGAAATCACCACCGCGCACGCCAAGCCCGTCGCGCGCTTCGATTTCGAGCCGCGGATCGCGCCGCGGCGTAGCGAACAAGCGAAGCCGAAGACGGGTTGGTTCATGCGCGCCAAGCCGCCAGTGCCGCAAGGCGCCGATCAACGCCTGCACAAAATGCGCAAGTTCTCGCAGCTGAAGCTGCCGACTTTCGAGAACCTCGGCCTCGCCGCGCTCATGCTGTTTGGCCTCGGCCTCATCGCGACTGGCGTCTCGCTGCTGATGACGGGCGCGGGGCAAGTCGTTGACTACGCCGGCGCCGCCGCGCTCTGCGCGCCGGGCCTGGCCGCCGTCCTCATGGCCGCCTTCGGCCTCTGGCGCACGCCGCGCGTGAAAGCGGTCAGCGTCGAAGCCTAACCAGGTTTCTCTTGGCTGGTGAGCCGGGGGCGGGGGCAACCCCGCCCCTATTTTTTTCAAAGCCTGCCGCAAAAACAAAAAGGGCCGCAACGGTCTCCCGTCGCGGCCCTCCATTGTCTGTCCCGTGCGGGGCAAAGCTTAAGCGATGATCCCACCCGAGGTGGTCCAAGCCTGCGACAATGCCCCTACAGAGTGACAATGAGACATGGATCACCTCCTTTCCTAAACAAGCCCAGCGACGTTGCCGGGAAGATCAAGATAAGTGCTTCGCGCGCCTCCGCAAGCGCGATGGCTAACGTGTGATGCAGCGAGCGAGTGCGCGTGGCGCATGGATGACAGAAGGCGAAATTGCGGCAACTAAAACGCGACGTCGACCTATTCGCGCTCCGGCGTCTTTGATCCGAGCAGCGTCGCCGTCGTCCCGGCGACCGCCACGCACGCATTGCTCTCGCCGCCATCGGGATAGCAGAAGAGGGCGCTCTGATTGCCGCGCGCGTTCTCATAGACGTTACGCGTCACCACGGGTCGAAAGCCTGGCGGCCGCTGCGCGCCCGCAGGCCAAGCCGGCAGTTCGCTTGCGCTGCCGGTTTCCGACTGGTTCTGCGTCCAGAGCTCGATCTCGTCGCGCAGCCCGGTCTGATCGTTATTCGGACGGAACGCCAACGGCACTGAGCTCACCGGATAATCATGCGTGAACAGCACTTCGCCTTCGGTCGACTTGATGCGGATGGTGGCGACGGCTTCGCCGCACGTCGCGCCATGCGCCTCGGCCTCGATGATGTAGTACTGGCTGCCGACGGCTGACCAATCGCGCGTGGCGTTCGCATCGCAACCAGCGCGCACACTGCCCGCGACGGGAACTTCAGCAGTCGTCGCTGGCGTTTCTGGAGCGGGGGGCGTGCATGCCATCAATGCCAACGCCAACATGCTCACGCCAATTCGCATCATTCCACCGTCTCCTCGACGTCCCGATCAAATAGATGTCCCGCGCCGCCGGCTGCAGGCTCCCAGAACACGCACGTTTGCCGTGCTGTTCCTGAAAAGTGGCATAACATCGGCAAGTCACGGGCGCGGATGTCGGCATATGTGAGTTCGTCCAGCGTCGCTTGTCCTGGAACCAGCGCCGCCCATTCCGGCGCATCGCTCGTGCGTCCGATCGCCGGTTGCGACCATTCTTCCAGAAACGTCTCCATGTGTTCGGGATCTTCGGCGGTAAACACGTCGCCGAACGCCCGCTGCAGCGGCGACGCCCAGGCCCAAACCGGATTGCCATCGCTATCGGCGATCTCATAGACGCCGATCGCCTTGTCGCACGAGGGTCCAAAGCTGCGCACTGTCACGCGATCGGCGCCGGCGCCGCTGAACGCGATCTCGCGCGTGTGCGTGAAATCACAACGGCCAGCTTGCTGCTGCGAACACGCGCTTGCGACGAGCGCCAATGCGCCGAGGAACAGTGCGCGCATCATGGTCCGTACGCCACGATCATCGTTGGCGCTCGCGATGCAGGATCGATGATCAAACATTGCGAGGCCTCCACCGCCGCCGCGTAGCAGATCATCGGCAAATCGCGCGTCCGCAGCATCTCATACGTCTCACGGTCGAACGGGGTGTCATAGGAAAACGTTTGTGCGCTGGCCGATAGCGTGTCGAAGCCTTCGCGCCACTCCGGCAAGAACGCCGCTGTGCGCTCCTCCGTGACATTGGCCCAGCCAGCCAGGAATGCATCCATCTGTTCGTTTGTCACTGGCGGCGCGCCTTCGGGAGGAATGCCGCCAAAGGTCATGTCGTAATAGGTCGAGGAGAAAGCCCACAAAGGATCGCCGGCGCTGTTGCGCGCGACGAATGTCACCACTGCTTGTGCGCATGAAGGTCCATCGGCACGCGTCGTTATTGTGTCGGGCGCCCCTTCAGTGCTCCAACTTACTTCATGTGTCGCGCTACGCGCGCACGCATTCGCTGATTGCGTCGAAGTATCTTGTCCGCACGCGCTTAGCGCGATCGCGGCGGCCAACAAAAGCATGCGCATGAAACGCCCCTGGATTCGGGCGGACCATACAAAACACCCGCGTCAGCGCCAGCCTAATCAGCCGTCTCCAGCGACGACCAACCCGCAAGCGAACCGATCGCATCTTCCTGTGGCTGCTGGAACAGGCCGTGTGGTCGCTGCAGCGCAGCAACGGCAGCTTCGTAACCTGCCGTCACAGCTTCATCGAAGCGCTTCCAATCGCGCATGTCGATGTCTGGCATTTCCGGCGCAATCAGCAGGTCGGCGCCGGAGCGGCCTTCCCATGGATCGACGGTCAGCGTCGCGGCGCGCATCAGCAGGGAGGCGATCGGCGGGGCCGACTGCCAGCCATGCGCCGCGATCCAGCCGAAGAAGCCCGGCGGCGCGCGGAAGTCCTCAACGTCGATGCCGTCGCGGCGTGCAACGTCGACGCCGATAATCGGCCCGCGATGCAGATCGCGCATGGTGTCGACCGGAAAGTTTCGCAGCACCGCGCCATCGACGAGCAGACCGTGATCGCCATCGACAACAGGCGGCAGAATCCCGGGCAGCGAAATCGACGCGCGCAGCGCCCTCCGCAACGAGCCGCCGCGATGAATACGCGCCGTGCCTGAAACCAGGTCGGTTGAAACGCAGAAGAACGGCACTTCGAGATCTTCGATCAGAGTCTCGCCGAAATGCTCCTCAAGCCGCTCATCGACACGCCTGCCGCGCACAAGCCCGACGACCGGCAAAACGTAATCGCCCAGCGGATTGCTTTCGACGAAGGCCTTGGTGATGCGCCGCTCGATCTCTTCGTTCGACCAGCCCATGGCGACACAGGCCGCGATGACCGCGCCCATCGAAGTGCCGCCGATCACATCGAACGGCAAGCCCGCTTCACGCAGCGCCCGTACAACGCCGATATGCGCATAAGCCCGCGCGCCGCCGCCCGAGAGCACAAGTCCGATTGAGCGCCGCGCAATGACGCGCGCCAGTCGCGCCGCATCGGCGTCTTCGAGGCCGCGCCAGTGAAACAGCCGCGCCGCATCGCATGCGAGGCGCCATTCATTCGTACTCGCGGCCTTCCGGTCCATGCCATGATGCAGCAGGATGACGTCGACAAGCCGGAACTGCCGCGCAGGCGAGGGCTCTTCCTGTGGCAACAGCGGCGTCGATGGCATCGCGTCGGCGCGCGCGAAAAACCAGATTCGATCCGCTTGCCGGATACAGGTGCGGAACCAGCGCGTGTCGGCGATCGGCGACACCAGGAACACAGCATCGTTCTTCTGTTCCAGCGCATCAAACCAGGCGCTGTTCATGCCCTCGCTAGAAATCGCAAGCACATCCGCTTCGGTGATGACGACCGCGCGCGAGCCCAAACGCTTCAGCGCCGCCTGCAGCGTGCGGGCGCGCAATTCAATATCGATGGTCGGCGATGTCGAAATCATCGCATAGACTTTGGGGTCTGCACGCGGGCTCGACTTGTTGGTGGCGCGCGCGCGCGTGAGCATGATCCGGGCGATGTGTTCCATCATCGCAGGATGCGCATGCACGAGCAGATCGAACGCGCCCGGCGGCAGCTTCAGCACTTCGCTGTCGCGCATCGCGAACACGCTGCCGGAATGCGGTTCGCGCGCGATCATCGCCATTTCGCCGACGGGTTCGCCCGGCCGAATGTAGCCGAGCAACTGATGCCCGCCGCGGTCGGTGGGCCGGAACGCCGCCAATGAACCCGAGACCAGGAAATAGACCCCGTCCGGCGGTTCGCCTGCGTTGATCAGCGGCCAGCCCGCCGGCACTGAAAACCATTCGGCCATGGCGTCCAGCGCGCCCAAAACGTCGGGCGAGATGCCTTCGAGGCGGGTGGCTTCGGCAAGACTTGGCTTCATCGGCGTCTCGAAAGGATAGGACCCGATTATTAAGGCGCAATGAGAACAAGTGTGGGTTGAGCGCTCTGGGCGGTTTGCGGGTGGGCTGTGGGGGCCGTAAAGACGGCCCATGACCGTATTCCTCGCCCACGCTCCCGCCGATCGCCAGACCGCCGAGGCGTTGGAAAAGATTATCGAGCGCCGGGGTCAATTCTGCGAACTCGATGACGGCCAAACCGCGCTGAAGCCTGTCGGTAATGGCGATGCCTTCGTGCTGCTGGTCTCGCAGGCGCTGACCTTCGCCACCGCGCGGCTCCGGCTCGAACAACGCGCGCTCGACGCCTGGGCGCAGGGGCGTCTCATTGTCGTGAAGTTGGACCACGGCATCGCACCCGTGGGCTTGCGCGATCTTCCCGCGATTGACGCCACCTTCGAAGCCGCGCGCGATTTCAAGTGGAACGAAGTGGCTGACGCGGTCACGAAAGTCGTGCGCGCGCCGCCGGCGGAAGCGCACGATGATGAGAGCGAAGCCAGTGATGGCGCAGCGCCGCCACCCGTTGAGCGCCCACCGCGAACGCCAAGTGAGAAGGGCGGCTTCCCGCTTGGCGCGGTGGTCTATCCGGTCCTGTTGCTGCCAGGCCTGCTCGCCATTTCAGCGACGGTGTCGATCTGGCTCGCCAACCGCATTGGCCCGACGCCGGGTGGTTGGCCGGAATTGATCGCCGGCATCGATGGCTTCGGAACGCGCTACGGATTGCCAGCGGGTGTGACGCCGTGGTTGTTCGCCGCTTCGATGACGCTGTTCGCCGCCGTGCTCGGTCTCATCATCTTCGGCTTCTCCAATCGCGCCGCGCCCCGTTCCGAAGCGCCCGCACGCAATCCGCCCCGGCCGCGTCGGCGCGGGCAGGCCGCGCCATCAAGCGACGCCGTGTTCGTCTCCTACGCGCGCGCCAATGACATGACAGTGCTGCCCTTGGTCGAAGCCGCCAAACGCGCCGGCCGGAAGTTCTGGCTCGATCAACAGGGCATCAGCGCCGGCGAAGGCTGGGCCGGCGAAATCGTTCGCGCCATCAAAGCGGCGGGCGGCGTTGTCGTCATGTGTTCGAAAGCCGCTTTCGAAAGCGATCATGTGAAACGCGAAATCTATCTGGCTGATCGCTATCGAAAGAAGCTTGTCCCCGTGTTCATCGAACAGGCTGAGCCGCCCGAGGACTTCGAGTACTTCTTCGCCGGCGTGCAAATGCTGAACCTCTATGAAACCCCCGAAGCGGAGCGGCCCGAAGCCTTGAACCGCGCCCTTGGAGTTGCCGCATGAGCCTCGCACCCGATCCTGTCCTGCTCGAAGTCTCGCCAGCCGGCATCGCCGTTGTCACCCTGAATAGGCCGGCCAAGCGCAATGCGTTCGACGAACTCGTGATCGCCAATCTCAGCGAACATTTCGAGACGCTGAAGGGCGCCGATCATGTGCGCGCGGTGTTCATCCGAGGCGCGGGCGAGAGCTTTTGCGCCGGCGCCGATATCGATTGGATGAAGCGTGGCGGCGAGCGCAGCGAGGACGACAACGAGACGGACGCGCTGGCGCTCGCGCGCATGTTGAAGCACCTGCACGATCTGCCGCAGCTCACCGTGGCGCTGGTGCATGGCGCGGCCATGGGCGGCGGCGCCGGACTTGTCGCCGCTTGTGATGTTGCCGTTGCCGTGAAGAGTGCGAAGTTCCGCTTCAGCGAAGTCCGCCTGGGCCTCACGCCGGCCACCATCTCACCGTACGTTGTCGAAGCGATCGGCCCACGCATGGCGCGCGCGCTGTTCGCAAGCGCCGAAGGGTTCGA
Organism: uncultured Caulobacteraceae bacterium; assembly: GCA_937967425.1. The sequence continues at coordinate 6,830 of CALBST010000070.1, read as the reverse complement.
TGGCGAATATGCCGAGAAAATTGGCCTGGTGCAGTACGCCGTCGCGACCGAGGCTGAACTTACGTCAATGATGGAACATTTGTCAGAATTGGCGATGGCGGCAGCGCCAGGTGCTGTCGCAGATTCGAAAGCGCTGGTGCGCCATGTTCAAACTCATGCGATTGACGAACATCTGCTGAAGGAAACGGCTCGCAGAATTGCAAAAAGGCGTGCATCATCGGAGGGGCGTGAAGGGCTCAAAGCGTTCCTTGAGAAGCGCAAGCCGGAGTGGAATTCGTGAAGCTAAAGCGCGGCCTCAGCCGGATCTGGGCGTATCTCTTTCGGGCGAAGCTGGCGCGGGCGCACATGCCGTTCTGGCGCGTGGTAGTGGAAGCCCGTCTCGATCGGCGCGTGAAGAACTGGCCGAAGCGCTTCGAAACCGCCGTCGCCCCCGTCTATGTCTGGGCCCGGACCATTGAGGAAGCGGAGGGGTTGGCGGCCCTGGCGGTTGAAGCCGAGGGGCTGGAAGCTCTGACCTGCGATGCCAAGAAGTGCGCCCCCGCCGCCGCCCCCAGGCGCGAACCGGCGGCGGTCGCGCGCGGGGAGCTGGGATTCTTGCCGCGCCTGGACGGCGAAACGGGCGCCGAAGGCCCCTCGCGGCGGGACGCGCGGGCTTGATCCTGCCGCTGCTGCGGCGGAGACTCTGAACCATGAGCGGGGAAATGGAAGCGGCCGGCGCCCTGGCGACGGCGGGCGTTGTAGGCGCTGCGATCGAGGGCCGTGAGGGCGGCCCGCCGGGCGAGGGCGGTTGCGCAAACTGCGGCGCCGCCATCACCGGGCGCTTCTGCAGCAATTGCGGCCAGCACGCGCACCCCAAGCGCAAGCTCACCGGCGTCATTGGCGAGTTCCTCTACGGTCTCTGGAACTTCGACACCAAAGCCTGGCGCACCTTTCCGATGCTCATCCTTCGGCCGGGCACGCTCACCCGCAACTACGTTTACGGCAAACGCGCGCGCTACCTCGCGCCGCTGACGATGTTTCTGTTCTCGATTTTCTTCATGTTCTTCGCGTTCTCGACGATCGAGCCGCCGCAGAACATTCGAGACAACGAAGTCGAGGTCACGCAGGAAGACCTCACCGAAGCGCGTGAAGAATTGGCGCAAGCGCAAGCCGACCTTGAGCGCGCGCGCACGAACCCTGATCCAGATCAGCCCGCCGGCCTTGAAGTCGGCTTGGCCGAAGGCGCGGTGCAGATCGCGCAAGGCCAAGTCGATCGGCTTGAGCGTCAGCTCGCCGCCGCACAGGCGCGCGAGGCTGAACGCGCGAGGCAGGCTGAGAACGCGCCGGTTCAAGTGACCGTGGATCGCGACGCCGCGCCAACCGCGCCGCCAACGCCCGCGACCGAACCGTCCGAGACCGCCGAGGATGCCGCGTCCGCACGAACAGAGGGACCGCAAGTCGAAACTTGGCAGGATGCCATGCGCGAGATCGGCACAAGCGACGATTTCGTCGTGTTTGGCGGCGCCAATGAAGAGCTTAATCAGCGCGTCCGCAACAAGCTCCAAAATCCCGACCTGGCGCTCTATCAAATTCAGGACGCGGCCTCGAGATTCTCGTTCTTGCTTGCGCCGTTATCGCTGCCGTTCATTGCGCTGCTTTTCCTCTGGAAGCGCGGCGTGACGCTCTACGATCACATGGCCTATGCGCTCTACGCGCTAGGGTTTGCGGCATTGCTGTTCTCAGCCGTCGTGCTGCTCGGCAAAATTCCGTTCGTCGGCTGGGCGGCGAGCTGGCTCTTGTTAGCGCTGCCCGTTCATATGTGGTTCCAGCTCAAGGGAGCTTACGCGCTCAATTGGTGGTCCGCGACATGGCGGACCTTCTTCATGCTGAACTTCGCGCTGCTCGTCGCTTGCATCTTCCTTGTGTTGGTCATTGTTCTGGGGCTGGCGGGCTAATGCAGTTCGAAAATCCCTTTGGCCTCGCTGAACTCATCGAGCTTGGCGGTTCGGCAGCGGTGGTGCTGCTGATGATCGGTGTCGCCGCCATGCTTGGATTTCGCATGTCGGCGCGCATCGATGACGGCGAACTCGCGCGTCTTGCCGAAGCGGAAGGGGTCCGCGTCGACGGTGCGGTGATCGCCAAGAACGGCCGCACCGCGCTGGCGCGGCTTTCAGATGGGCGGGTAATGGTCGCGCGCGTCATGGGCGCTGACGTCAGCGCCCGGTTTGCACCTGCGAACGCGATCAATCTGGATGTGAAATCTCACCGGCTGAACGCAACATTTGCCGACGCCGGGTTCCCACCGCTAAAAATGCGTCTCGATGACTCGCCTGCTTGGCTGAATGAGTTCAGCAGCGGAGGAGGTAGCTCGACGTGAACGCACCCGAAGCGCCATTCGCGATCCCGCCCATCATCACCTATGCGGTGCCCGCTTTTGTGCTGCTGATCATCATCGAGATGATCGTGGTGAAGCTCACAAAAAAGGGACGCTACGAATACCGCGACAGCGCCACCAGCCTCGCCATGGGCTTCGGCAACCGCGTGTTCGGCATCGCTTTCGGCGGTCTTGCGCTGCTCGCCTATTTCTGGGTCTACGAATATCGTCTGTTCAATCTCGGCTGGACTTGGCCAGTGATGGTCGCATGCTTCTTCGCTGAAGACCTCGCCTATTACTGGTTTCACCGCATCGCCCACGAGCGCCGTTGGTTCTGGGCGAGCCACATCGTCCACCACACCTCGCAGCACTACAATCTGACAACGGCGCTTCGCCAAACTTGGACCGGCACGCTCGGCCTCAACTTCATCTTCTGGCTGCCGTTGGTCTATATCGGCTTCCCGCCTTTGATGGTGCTGATGTTCTCCTCGATCAGCCTCGTCTATCAATTCTGGATTCACACTGAGACGATCGGCCGGATGGGCCCATTCGAATGGGTGATGAACACGCCCTCGCACCACCGCGTCCACCACGCCATCAACGCCAAATATCTCGACGCGAACTACGCCGGCGTGCTGATTATTTGGGACCGTCTCTTCGGCACCTTTGTCGCCGAGGATGACAAGGAGAAGCCGCGATATGGCGTCGTCAGCCAGCTCGGCACCTTCAATCCGTTCCGCGTCGCCTTTCATGAATGGCTAGGCATCTGGCGCGACGTCACGCACGCCAAGTCGTTGAAGGAGGTGCTGGGCTACACTTTCGGGCCGCCAGGCTGGAGCCCGGACGGCTCGCGCAAAACATCCGCTTCGATCAAGGCGGAGTGGGCGAAGAAGCAACAGACGCCGCCGCCTGAAGCGGTCGCCGCCGAGTAACGTGTACGTCCCGCATCATTTCGCGACGGATGACGCGGACGCGCTGATCGCGCGTCTCGCGCGGCGCTGGGCGGGCGTGCTGATCACGATGGGTGAGGATGGCGCGCCCGTCGGCACGCATATGCCGATCCTTTGGGACGCAGAAAAGCGCGTCGCCACCGGCCACATCGCCCGCGCCAATCCGCAATGGAAGCAAAGCGGCGGCAAGGGCCTGATCGTGCTGAGCGGCCCTGAAGCCTATGTGACGCCGGCTTGGTATCCCTCGAAAGCCGAGCACGGGAAGACGGTGCCGACTTGGAATTACGAAGCCGTGCACATCACCGGCCAAGTAGAATGGTTCGACGATCCCGTGCGTCTCGAAGCGATCGTCGAAGACCTTTCGGCTTTCCATGAGAACGGCCGCGCTGAACCGTGGAAGCTAAGCGACGCACCGCGCCCCTACATTGACGCGCTGCTCCGCGGCATTGTCGGCGTCGAACTCCACGCCGAGCGTATCGAAGCCAAGCGCAAGCTGTCGCAGAACAAGAGCGAAGGCGATTTCAACGGGGTTGCGGATGGCCTAGCCGCAAGCGCCGATCCGCTGGCGCAAGAAGTGGCCGCGCTCATGCGCGCCGAATGCGCGGTGGGTGATAAGCCTGACGGAAACTAGATGACCATCCACATCGTGAAACTCTGCGTCGGCGCCGATAGCGTCGAAGATCTCGCCGAGTGGCAGATCGGCCAGATCAAGCGCGCCAAGAAAGAAAAGCGGCCACACATCGCGCCGGTGTGCGGCACCCGCATGTGGCCGAAGCGCGTGGACGAGGTGCTTAACGGCGGCTCGCTCTATTGGGTGATCAAGGGTGTGATCAGCGTGCGCCAGCGCATTATCGCGATCGACGACGTGACCGACGATCACGGCCAACGCTGCGGACTTTACCTCGACGCGCAATTGCATCGCACCGTCCCGCAGCCGCGCCGCGCATTTCAGGGATGGCGCTATCTTGAAGCCAAGGACGCGCCCGCGGACTTGGACAAAGCGCAAGGCGGCGCGGACTTGCCGGAGCATTTGCGCAGGCAGCTTGTTGAACTCGGTGCCTGGTGAGATACCGCACCTCTGCCCCGAGAGGGGGAGAGGTCGCTCGAACTTGTTCGAGCGGGTGAGGGGGCGAGTATGAAGGTTAGCTCCCACCCTCATCCGGTCGCTGCGCGACCACCTCCCGCCCGCGCGGGAGAAGGAAGATTCACCCCAGCACCTTCGCCACACCCGCGCAGAACGCGCCGACATCTGCTTCTTCGTGATAGAGGGCGACGCCGATGCGGAGGATATCGTCGCGCGCATCGGTGTAGATATTCTCGGCCATGAGGCGCGACTTCCACTCCACCGCATTCGGATGGCGCAGTGAGATGAAGCGTGATTGCGAACCGGCGGCGTTGGGCTTCAGCAATTCCGCACTGCGCAACGCCGCGCCGGCCTCGCCCTCTTCGATGGCGCCCACGAGTTGCGCACGCAGCGTTTCGCAGCGTTTGCTGATAGTGTCGGTATCGAGCCCTTCAGCATCGAGCATGCGGCGGATCGCGTTGAAGCGATAAAGGCCCGTCGGATCGTAGGTCGCGCCAAGGAAGCGCGAGCCGTCTTTGCCGTAGCCGACTTCGCCCTGTTTTCCCTCCATTGCGCCGAAATCCGCGAACCAGCCGGTTTGCAGCGGGCGCGGCGCATAGCCCGGCGGCGCGTGCAGATAGGCCGCGTTCTCGCCGGCCATCGCATACTTGTAGCCGCCGCCCATCAGGAAGACGCGGTCCGCGATCTTCGAGAAATCGCACGGCATCGCCATAAACGAGTGATAGAGATCGAGCACCACCCAAGGCCCATCGGGTGATGCATAGCTCGCGAGCTCGTCCGCGCCGTCGAAGCGCAAGCCGGTGCGGAACATGACGTGGCTAAGAAACGCGACTTCGGCCGGTTGCTCTTTCATCGCCGCGAGAAACCGCTGCGTGAATGTGCCGAACGGCTCGCACGGCACGATGCGGCGTTTGACGAAACCACGTTCTTCCCAGCGCGCGCTTTGTCGGCGAAACGAATGAAACTCGCCATCTGTCGTCAGCACGTCGATCGGCTTGCCGCTCCATTTGCTGGTGAAGATACGGCCGAGATATTCGTGCGTGTTGGCGCTGAACGCGAGCGTCTTTGGGTCGGGCAACCCAAGCTCGTTCGCGATATGGCGCTGCGCCTCCGGGATCACTTCGCCGAACACCTTCTCCCATTTGCGGTCCGCCAGCAGCGCCGCGTCGTCCCAGGCAGCTAAATGGCCCTCGTAAGAGGCATCGGGCCAAAGGTGGTGCGAATGCGCCGCGAAGTGGATGCGTCCCGGCGATGCCGCCAGCGCGCGTGAGAAGAGGTGCTTGTAGCTTTTCATAGTTTCGTCCGAAGCGACCAAATCTCTGGGAAGGCGCGGCGGGTCAGAGTTTGTTGCAAGTAGCCAACGCCTTCCGTGCCGCCGGTCCCGCGTTTTCGGCCGATGATGCGTTCCACCGTCAGCACGTGCTTGTGACGCCAAGTCAGAAACGCGTCGTCGAGATCGATCAGCTTTTCCGCGAGCTGATAGAGCGACCAGTATTTTGCTGTGTCTCGATAGACCGCGAGCCAGGCGTTTTCGACGGCTTCACTCGGTTCGTAGGGCGCGCCCGGAGCGCGCTCGTAGGCAGGCTTCGGGATGTCGAATTCCTTCGCGAGCTGGCGCAGCGCGTCGTCATAGAGGCTCGGCGCATAGAGCGCGGCTTCAAGCATCTCGCGATCGTCGCCGCCCTCGTCGTGGAACTTGAGGAAGCTGTCGTCCTTGATGCCAAGCTTGTATTCGAGCACGCGAAATTGCGCCGACTGAAAGCCGGATGAGGTGCCGAGCAGATTGCGAAAGTTCAGGTAATCCGCCGGCGTCATCGTTGCGAGAATGTCCCAGGTCTGCGTCATTACCGCCTGGATGCGTGAGATGCGTGCTAAGTGCTTGTACGCGGGGACAAGATTTCCGGATCGGACTTCGGCTTGGGCCGCGCCCAATTCGTGGATCGCCTGCTTCATCCACAATTCCATGGTCTGATGCAGGATCACGAAGAGAAGTTCGTCGTGCTCGCCGGTCTGCGGTTGTTGCGCAGCCAAAAGTTCCGGCAAACGCAGATAGCTGCCGTATGTGACGCCCTTGCTCATTTTTCGGCGTTCCTTCCCTTGAATCACGACCTTAGAGCATGCGGCGCCGCAGCGGAAAAGCTCTGGGGAAGCCCGCTGCATCCCTGATTCCCACATTTTCGGTTTGGTCAGGGACCCCAATTTGCTAGGGAAACGCCGCCGAGGGGGCAGAAGCCGAAGGAGGGCAGGCGCATATGGCCGCTGTGGGACGCACACTTTTAATCGTCGTTGTCGTAGTGCTGGGACTTGGCGCTGCGCTGTATTTCCTGGGTCCGAAGACCGCGAGCCGCAGCCAGACGCTTGAGATCGAGCGTCCAGCCGCGACGGTTCTCGCGCGCCTCTCGTCGACGCCGGTGGGCGCCACCGTTGTTGAGGGCGTGACCAT
>CALBST010000069.1 GCA_937967425.1 uncultured Caulobacteraceae bacterium | reverse complement strand
GCACCTATTGGGGCGGCGTTCGTTCTATCGGCGAAAAGGTCGGTCAGAACGGTCAAACGTCGGGCATCATTCCGTTCATCCGCGTGATGGACTCGCTGACGCTGGCGATCAGCCAAGGTTCGCTGCGTCGTGGTTCGGCAGCTGTCTACCTGGACATCCATCACCCGGAGATCGAGGAATTCCTCGAAATCCGCAAACCCGCCGGCGATTTCAACCGCAAGAGTTTGAACCTGCACCACGGGCTCAACCTCACCGACGAATTCATGATCGCGGTGCGTGACGATTTGCCGTTCGCGCTGCGCTCGCCGAAGAACCAAGAGCCGCTGAAGCATGTGAATGCACGCAAGCTCTGGCAGAAGATTCTTGAGCTTCGCCTGCAAACCGGCGAGCCCTACATCATCTTCTCCGACACCGTGAACAAGCAGATGCCGAGTCACCAGAAGAAGCTCGGCCTGAAGGTTCGCCAATCGAACCTGTGCTCGGAAATCATGCTGCATACCGGCCTGGATCATAATGGCCGTGAGCGCACCGCCGTGTGCTGCCTCTCTTCGCTGAACGCCGAAACGTTCCTCGAATGGCAGAACGAGCCGCTGTTCATGGAAGATATCTTCCGCTTCCTCGACAACGTGCTGGAAGACTTCATCCAGCGCGCGCCGCCGGAAATGGAACGCGCCGTTTACGCCGCTATGCGCGAACGTTCGGTTGGTCTGGGCCTGATGGGCTTCCACTCCTTCCTGCAGAAGCAAGGCGTGCCGATGGAATCGGCGATGGCGAAGGTGTGGAACAACAAGCTCTTCAAGCACATCCGCCGCGGCGCCGACGCTGCTTCGGTGAAGCTCGCGCAAGAGCGCGGCCCCTGCCCGGATGCGGCCGAGAACAACGTGATGGCGCGTTTCTCGCACAAACTCGCGATCGCGCCGACGGCTTCGATCTCGATCATCTGCGGCGGCACGTCCGCCGGTATCGAGCCGATCCCGGCGAACATCTACACGCACAAGACGCTCTCGGGCTCGTTCGCAGTGAAGAACCCCTATCTCGAGAAGTTGCTCGAAGAGAAGGGCAAGAACACTGAGAGCGTGTGGAGCTCGATCCTGAAGAACGAGGGCTCGGTGCAGCACCTCGATTTCCTCAGCGACGAAGAGAAGGCGATCTTCAAGACCGCTTTCGAGATCGATCAACGCTGGATCATCGAACTCGCCGCCGATCGCACGCCGCTCATCTGCCAAGCGCAGTCGCTCAACATCTTCATCCCGGGCGATGTCGATAAGTGGGATCTGCACATGCTGCACTGGATGGCGTGGGAGCGCGGCGTGAAGAGCCTCTACTATTGCCGCTCAAAGTCAGTGCAACGCGCGGGCTTTGCCGGCGACGAAGGCAAGGCCGACGCGGCGGAGGCGCCGACGATGCCGGCTGAAAAGACCGATTACGAGGAATGTCTGGCGTGCCAATAGCGCGCTGACTGGTTGGATTGGAGTCTTGGGCGCTGGGAGCAATCTCAGCGCCCTTCTTCTTTCTAACCTCACGCCGAAAGATTGCTCAGAATACGCGCGCTTGCTTCGTCGGCGGGAAAGAAGGTTTCGATCGCCAGTTCCTCTAGTGTCACGTCCTGCGGCATGCCGAAGAGCGTGGTGACGCCGAACATCGACACCACGCCGGCTTCGGTTCTCAGACGCAGCGGCGTAATTACGGGCGCTGCATCGCGCAACGGGGCCGCGTGCGAGCCGCCGCCCGGATAGGTGCGCAATTCCTCCAGCAGTTCGACCAGAATCGGATCGGCGGTCGTTTCGATCTGCCGCTCCAGCCGCGCGAAGATGTGCACGCGCCATTCGTTGAGATTGAGGATGCGCGGCGCCAGGCCATCGGGGTGCAAGCTGGCGCGGAGCATGTTCGCCGGCGGTTGCAGGAGCTCCGGTGCGATACCCGCCATCAAACGCAGCGCCGCCTGATTGGCGTTCAGCAAGGTCCAGCGCCGATCGATCGCCAGCGTGGGATTCGGCTCATGACCTTTCAGCACGGCCTCGACCGCCCCGCGCACGGCCGCCAAGTCGGGGTGATCGAGCTTGCGCTCACCAAACCGCGGCGCAAATCCGGCAGCCACCAGCAAGGCATTCTGCTCCCGCAGCGGCAATTGCAGGTGCTCCGCCAATTGCAGCACCATCTCGCGCGATGGCGCCGCGCGGCCCGTCTCAACGAAGCTCAGGTGCCGGGTGGAGATTCCCGCCTCACTGGCCAGATCCAACTGGCTCATCCGCCGGCGCTGACGCCAGGTGCGAAGGTGGTCGCCGAAGCTTTGGGCTGTGCTCTGCATGGAGCAAAGATAACCTCAAGCGTCATTCGCGCCATTACCTCTGACGTAATCGCCTCCCCCGTTGGCGCGCGTCATCGTCCTCCCATCAACAAGGAGGACACCATGAACTCTCAATTTCTTCGCCGCGTGTTGCTGGCTGATGGCGCTGTCTCGGGCGCCGCGGGCGTCGTCATGATCATCGGCGGAAGCTTCCTCGCGCCGCTCACCCAGTTGCCGCAAGACCTGCTGACCTATGCGGGCATGGCGCTGCTTCCCTGGATGGTGACGCTCTTTGCGCTCGCGCGGATGGCGAATGTGCCTCGCGCTGGCGTCCGCTGGGTCGTCGCCATCAACGCGCTTTGGGTGGCGGGTTCGATCGCGGTGCTGTTCCTGACCACGCCGACCCTGTTTGGCTACGCGTTTGTCATCGCTCAGGCGGTCGCTGTTGGCCTTTTCGCGGAACTGCAGATCGTCGCGCTGAAGCGCGAGCCGCGGACGGCGTAAAAGCCGGAAACGGCGGGCGTTCGCGCCCGCCGTTCAACGGTTTGTGATTGAACCGAAATCGCGGCGTGACCGGCGTCACGGCGTGCATCTGTTTGCCTCCCTACATTCATCCTGTGCTCAGGAAACCATCGCCTGAGTATGCGTGTTGGGGAGATATGACCAAGTTAGCCGCCTCCGGTGTCGCCACAGCGTTCGCGCTGGTGATGCTTGGCGGCTCCGCCCTTTCCGCTATGCGTGAGCAGCCGGCACAGACGCGCGCCGCGCAATCCCCGCAGACGACGACCGAACACACGCGCCTTGGCCGCTGCCGTATCGCCTACGATGAGCTTGCCGCCGATCGCCAACCCGCGCCGATGGAATGCCAGCACGCACATTGGGTCGCGCAACGCTGGGGCGGCCGGGTGATGGAAATGACCGCCGACGGTTTGGTTGAACGCGCCGCCTACGAAGGCCGCAACAACTTCGCCGGCGTCCCCGCAAGCGATCTTCCGCGCGGCGGTTGGTGCCGCGCTTGGATTGAAGGCGCGGCCGAGCAGCCGGCGCAAAGCGATTGCCGAACAGCCGAACGCACAGCCGCAGCACTCGGCGGCCGCGTGCTGTTTATGCCGCTTTAGGTTCGCATCTCACCGAAAATCGATTGATGACCGGCAAGGATGCCGGCGATGGTCTCTTGGTTCGGCTCAAGCGACCACTCGCCGCGTTCGAATGTGCCGCCCAGAACGATGCCGTCGCGCCGGCCGAACATGTAACCCTCGCGCGCAATCGTGTTGTAGTTCACTTCCGGCTGCGGCAGCAGGATCGCCAACTGCCCACGGACCGGCATGATCTCCGTGTCGCCGAATAGGCGCCCTGCGCCAAGGCCCGTGCAGTTAAAGATTGTCTGTTCCGGCAGATCCGCGACCTGCGAGGCGTCGGCGAACTCGCGTACGACGATCTCTGCCCCATGCTGACGGACATCCAGCTCCATGCGGCGCAGGTAAAGCGGCGTCTCGATCATCATGGTGTCGAACTGGCGCACGAACGGACGCGGGAAGTTGTGCTCGTCCATCGCCAAATCACGCTGATTGACGACGAGCCCGCGCATCGGGTCTTCCTCGCGCGCGGGATAAGACGTGATGGGGCGGTTGGCGAGATTGTAATTGGTCTCCCAGCTCACGCCGTATGCGTCCCCGACCAAGGACTGATAGCGGCGGAACGCAAAGCTCGCGGCGGCGAAGTGGCGCTCCAGGAATTCGGGCGTCGCGCGATCGGAGTCGAACACGGACGCCGGCCACCATTGCGCGCCGGCGACGTTTGAGGTCGTGTTGGGCGGCAGATCTTTCGCGTAGATTCGCACGCGGGCGCCGCGCTCTTGCAGAAGCCGCGCAGTGGCGAGGCCGACAGCGCCGCAGCCAAGCACCGCTACGTCCGGCTTCGATGTGTCGTAGCCAAGATCGACGGCGAGTTTCGCAGTGCCCCACGAAAGCGTAATGCCGCCGCCGCCGTGGCCGTAATTGTGAACCAGCAACTTGTCGCCCAGCGCTTCGCGCTCAACACGAAAGCCGCTCGGCCGGAACGGACGCAGGCCGACGTCGATGCGGATGACACGATCTGGCGATACCAAGACCGGCGGCAACCGGACCGGACGCGTTCCGGGCGCGACGCGCAGGTCGCGCATCAACCCGCCGCCGAACCCGCGCGCTGTTGCACAGGATGACGCCAAGGTGGCTGCGCCAATCGCCATCAAAGTCCGGCGTGAATGCATGATGTTATCTCATCCCTCGCGTGGCCATGAGAAATGAGTTGGCGCGGCTGTCAATGCCGCCTTGCCGTTCGCGCGATTCGCCGCCAAATGGACGCCATGCATGGGCATCATGGGCACGCGCACGATCACCACGATCACGCCCATCATCACCCCGCGCCCTCCGACAAACGTTATACTATCGCAATTGCGCTGAACCTTGGCTTCGTGATCGTCGAGGCCGCGGCCGGCATTTTCGCGAACTCAACGGCGCTGCTTTCAGACGCGACGCACAATCTCTCGGACGTGCTTGGCCTCGCGCTCGCGGGCGGCGCAGCGTGGCTGGCGAAGCAGCAAGCGGGATCGCAGCGCACATACGGATTCTCCAAAGCGACGGTGCTTGCCGCGCTCGCCAATGCGTTGGTTCTTGTAGTCGCGTGCGGCGGTCTTTTGTGGGAAGCGTCGACGCGTCTGTTCTCGCCTGAGCCGACACAGCCGCTCTTCATCATGGCGGTCGCAGCCGCCGGTGTTGTGATCAATGGCGGAACCGCGATGCTTTTCCTCGCCGGCCGCAAGGAAGACGTGAACGTGCGCGGCGCCTACCTGCACATGGTGGCGGACGCAGGCGTTTCGGCGGCTGTGATCATCGCCGGCGCGCTGATTTTCTTCACCGGCGCGAACTGGATCGACCCGGCGATCTCCGTCGCGGTTGTGTTGCTCATTCTCTGGGGCACGTGGGGGCTCTTGCGGGAGTCGCTCGATCTCTCACTCGATGCGGCGCCTGCGCATATCAATGTCGCCAACGTTCGTGACTATCTGCTCTCACAACCGGGCGTCACTGCGGTCCATGACCTTCACGTGTGGGCCATGGGCGCCACTAAACCGGCGCTTACCGCGCACTTGGTGCGGCCAGAAGGCAATGACGACGCGTTCCTAGCCCAGATCACCGAAGGCATCACGCGAACCTTCGGCATCACGCACGTCACGCTGCAAATCGAACGGGTGCAGCGCGACGATTGCGAGCACTGCTAACGTTCAGACCAAGTCTTCAAGAGTTGATGTGCAATCGCGAATGGCGGCGGCGCCCAGCATTCGGGATGCTTCGCCGCGATGAGGAGGCGCGCCTCTTCGCGTGTGAACCAGCGGCCGCTTTCGAGCTCGGTGGTGTCGACTGTGTGCTTGTCGTCCTCGACTTCACAGAGGACGCCGATCATCAGCGAATGCGGGAACGGCCACGGCTGGGTGGAGTGCATCTGCACCTCCCGCACCTTTAGCCCGGCTTCCTCCAGTGTTTCGCGCGCAACAGCTTCTTCGATCGCCTCACCGGGCTCGATAAAGCCAGCAAGCGCCGAATGCATCCCGCGCGGCCAGGCCTTCTGGCGGCCCAAGAAGCACTTGTCGCCAAAGGTCGGCACCATGATGCAGACGGGATCCACGCGCGGATAGTGCTCGGCGTTGCAAGCATCGCACTTGCGCACCCAGCCCGCCTCAACGACGCGCGAGGGGGTTCCGCAATTGGCGCAAAAACGGTTACGGCCGTGCCACTCGAACACGGCGCGCGCGGCGCCGATAATCGGCAACGTCTTCGCCTCCAGACGCGGCGCGGCCGGACGCAATTCCTCGAAGATTCCGAGATCGCCCAGCGCAGCGGGATCCGCGATTTCGCAGGCAAAGTGCGGAGACTGATTCTCGTCTACGCCGAGGAACAAGAGCGGCAGGTCGCGGTCGCCAAATTGTTGGTACACCTGAGGCGCAAGCCAACGCACCGAAAGATCGCCACCCTCCTCGTGGAGAAACACCCGGCCCTTATTGAAAACCAAGAGCGAGGCTTGGTCGCTCTCCATGGCGGCTTTCAGCCAGGCCTCATCCTTGCGGTGATGGCCGGCGCGATCGAGCGGCGAACGCGTGAAGGCGTTCGGGTTGTGCGGGAGGAGCAAACCCAAACGCCTCAGTTCGCCGGCCTGCGGAAGCGCAGCACGAACTGGTCGGTGCGACCACGAACGTCGCCCTCGAACACGCGTACGCTGCGGTTGTCGGCCGGATTGCGCAGCACCTGGCTTTCGTCTTCGAGCACGAAGCCGGCGGCGGTGACCTCACGGATGATCTGCGCTTGATCGATGCGGTGAATGTCGGCTTGCGGGTCGGCGGTGTTGATCGTGTGGCCTGCTTCGGCGGCGTGATCGATGATGACGTACACCCCGCCCGGCTTCAGCGCCTCGAACACGGCGCGGTTGAACGCGGGCACATCGACGTTGAGCTGCGGGTAGAAGAAGTCGTGGTAGATTTGCGAGATGAACACGGCGTCGAGCGGCTCGGAAATACTCCAGCCGGTGTAGCCAGCCTGTAGCACTGTGATGTTCTCATATTGCGGCGCGACCGCGAGCATGGCGCGCGGGCGATCCGGCGCCGGGTTCGGGCGATCGATGCCGTAAACATGCCCGCCATCGCCAACAGCAACAGCGAAGAGGCGCGAATAATAGCCGCCGCCCGGGCCGACATCGGCAATTCGCCAGCCGGGCTGGACACCGGTGAAAGCGAGGATTTCGGCCGGATGACGCAGCACGTCGCGCTGGCGATCGGCGTCCGGCCGGCGGCTATCGGCGAGAGCAGTCAATATGTGGGGCGAGGACGCGGTCACTTGCTCGGCGGGCATCGCCATCATCAGGCCCGGCACGGCCCCGCCCGCGCAGGCGCCGATGAACAGCGCAACTCCAAGCCCGGCCAGCAGATTTCTCATCGCGTCCTCCCTCGATTTTGGCGGGTTTAGCGCAATGGCTGGGTGCTTGTCTCCCGCTTCGCGGCGAAGTGAACGATTGGAAACCGGCCCGCGTTACACTCAGCGGTGATGATTCCCGTGACCCCCTCCCTGGCGCTGGACGACCGCGACCTCGAGGAACGCTTCATCCGCGCGGCCGGCCCGGGCGGACAGAACGTCAACAAGGTCTCTACGGCGGTGGAGCTGCGCTTCAACGTCAACGGCTACACGGCACTGCCGGACGATGTGCGCGCGCGGCTCGAAAGGCTTGCCGGGCGGCGCCTGACGCTCGACGGCGAAATTGTCATTCGCGCCGACGCGCACCGCACCCAGGAACGCAATCGCACCGAAGCGCTGGCGCGGCTCGTCGCGCTCGTCGAGCAGGCGACGCACCGGCCAAAGCCGCGTAAACCCACGAAAGTCCCTAAGGCGCAGAAGCAGAAGCGGCTCGAGCACAAGGCAAAGCGCGGCAGCATTAAAGCCAACCGCGCCCGCCCGCGTCACGACGATTGAGAAGTCTATTCCGGCTTGCGGAACCGCATCATGAACTGATCGGTGCTGCCGCGGATTGAGGGATCAAACACGCTGGTCGTCCGCGTGTCAGCTGAGTTGCGTAAAACATCGCTTTCGCCATCGAACACGAAGCCTGCGGCTTCGATTTCGCGCCGCACGGCAGCCTGATCGATCCGGTGATTGGTATTCTCCGCGTCGGTTTGAATTGGGCTGCCATCGACGGCGGAGTGATCGATAACGATGTAAACACCACCCGGCTTCAGCGCTGCGAATGCGGTTGCGTTCATTTGCGCGCGATCGCCAAGGCCGTATGCGGTCAGCGCCATGTCGTGATAGTTCTGAGCGGTAAAAATCACATCGAGCGGTTCTGGATAGGCCAGCGCATCGTACGGCGTCCGCACCACGGTCGCGTTCGGGTATTGCGAGGCGACTGCCAGGATCGGGGTTTCGTATTCACCCGCAATGCCGTCCGGGCGGATGGTTGGGTAGACACGGCCTTCATCGCCAACGGCAACGGCGAAGAGACGGGTGAAATAGCCGCCGCCGGGAAAAATTTCACCCACTCTCTCGCCTGGTTCAATCCCGGCGAACGCTAGAGTTTCAGCGGCATGGCGCGCCGCATCGCGCGCGACGTCTTCCGCCGGACGGCGGGAGTCCGCCACTGCCGCTTGGATGTTCGCGGCATCCGGCGACACCGCGATCTGCACCGGCGGTGGGGCTTCTTGCGGCGCCGGCGGCGTGCAAGCAGCGAGCGCAAAAACAGCCGCAGCCGCGATTAACATATGTCTCATAAGCGAATTCCTCCGCGCGCGTGTTAGCGCGCCGGCACAGCCGCTTCACCAGAAACGCGACGAACGGCGTTTAACGCGCGCGCTTCGGCGTCTGCGGCGGCGGCATCAGTTCGAGCTGTTCGGGCGGCGGCGGCAAACGTGGCGCAGCTTCGATCTGCGCGGGCGCTCCGATATCGATGCCGGCATCGCCCGCGCCAAGTTCCTTGAACTTGCGCGCTTGCGGCAAGACGCGGCTTTCAACCGAGCCCAGCATCTCGTTGTACGATTTCACCGACCTGCCGATCGAATCCCCAACCTTGCCCATGTGATCGACCATCACCGCCATGCGGCGGAAGAGTTCGCGGCCGAGCTCCGCGATTTCCTGTGCGTTCTTGGCGCTTTGCTCCTGACGCCAGCCGTACGCCACGGATTTCGCCAGCGCCACCATCGTCGTCGGTGTCGTAATGATGACCTTCTTTGCGAAAGCCTCGTCGAACAAATTCGGATCCCGCTCGGCGGCGGCGGCAAGGAAGTTTTCGCCCGGCACGAACAGCACCACGAAATCCGCCGTGTCCGGCACATGCTTTTGATACTCTTTGGACGCCAGATTGTTCACATGGCCTTTGAGTTCCGCGACGTGCTTCTTCATGAATGCTTCGCGCGAAGCGTCATCAGTCGCTTCCATGGCATCGAGATAGCCCGATAGCGCCACTTTAGAGTCGACGACAATGCAGCGGCCACCGGGCAAGTTGATCACGACGTCAGGCCGCAGACGCGAACCTTCACCATCGTTGGTTGAAAGCTGCTCTTGAAAATCGACGTGCGCGGCGAGCCCCGAAAGCTCAAGCACATTGCGGAGCGTCTGTTCGCCCCAGCGGCCACGCATCTTGGGCGAGGCGCGCAACGCGGTGAGCAGGTTCTGCGTGGTCTTGTTGGTTGAGCTTACTGCATCAACGATCTGGCGAACCTGCTCGTTCATCGCCGACTTGTCCTGCAGCCGCGCCTTGTCGAGCGCTTCGACCGAGGTTGCGAGCTTCGCCAGTTGCTCCTGCGCCGGCGCCAGGACCTCCTTCACGCCGCCAGCGGCGGCTTGGCTGTGCTTCTCGAATGTCTCTTTCGCCAGCGACATGAACGTCGCTTGCGACGTCTCCAGCGCTTTCTGCGCAACGGCGAGAAACCGCGCCTCCTCAGATTCCGTCCGCGCGCCCGCTGCCGCCTTCTCGGCCGCCAGCTCCGCGACCAGTCGCGCGTTCTCTTCGCGCAGGCTCTTCAGTTCCGAGACGGCGCGGTCGCGCTCGGCGCGAATAGGGTCAACACCGGCGGAGCGGTAGGCAAAAAAAGCGGCCGCGCCCATGGCCGCCACGGCCAGCAAAAGCAGAAGTGATTCGATCATTTCGGAAGCCTAGCAGTCCGCCGGCCCCGACCACATGCCCTGCCGTTATAGGCTTGATTTGGCGCATGGCGAAAGGGTCGTCCCGGGCGTAAGTTCCGCTCCATGGACGTTTTCAACTACCTCATTCCCATCGGCCTCGCGGTCGTTTTCCTGACGCTGTGCTTCGGGATCTACACGCTGTTCCGGGGCGGTGATTTCTCGCGCTCGTGGTCGAACAAGGCCATGCGCTTTCGGGTTGTGGCGCAATTCGTGGTGATCCTCATTCTCGTCGCAGCGCTGTGGTGGAAGCAGTCGAATGGTTAGGCTGGACAAGATCGTCACCAAGGCGGGTGATGGCGGCAAGACGCGCCTCGCCACGGGCGAACCTGTCTCCAAGGCAAGCCTGCGCGTGGAAGCGTATGGCGCGGTCGATGAAGCGAACTCAGCCATCGGCGTTGCGCGGCTGCATACAACTGCAGACGCCGTGCTCGATCCGATCCTGGATCGCGCGCAAAATGATCTCTTTGACCTTGGCGCCGATCTGGCGACACCGCATGCAGACGATCTGAAATTCGAGCCGCTGCGCATTCAGCCAAGCCAGACTGACCGCCTCGAGCGCGAAGTTGATGAGCTGAACGCAAAGCTGCCGCCGCTCACCTCGTTCATTCTTCCGGGCGGCTCACCTGCCGCGGCGCATTTGCACATGGCTCGGGCGATAACCCGCCGCGCTGAGCGCGCGATCGTGGCGCTGCGCGACGCCGACGACACAGTCTCGCCCGAAACGGTGAAGTACGTGAACCGGCTTTCCGACTTGCTCTTCGTCGCCGCGCGCTACGCTAATGATGAAGGCCGCGCCGATCTGCTCTGGAAACCGGGCGCGAACCGCTGATGCGGGGCGGCATCCATCATGTCGATCTCACGGTCAGAGACGCGCACGCATCGCGCGCGTTCTACGAGAGCGTGCTGGCCTTTATGGGCTATCGTCTCGCGGACACTCACGCCAATGGATACGATTTCGACTTACGAGACGGCGACATGTTCTGCTCAATCGGCATTCTAAGCGGGCGCGGCGAGAATGCCGAGCGCGGCCATGATCGCTACAGCCCGGGCTTGCACCACATCGCTTGGAATGCGGCAAGCCGCGAAGATGTCGACGCCATGTACGCGCACCTTCTTAGTATTGGCGCGACAATCCTCGATCCGCCGGCGGCGTATCCGAGCTACGGCCCCAACTATTACGCTGTGTTCTTCGCTGATCCGGATGGCCTGAAGCTCGAATACGTCCACAAGCCGTAAGGAGAACGGCCCGCGCTTTCGCACGGGCCGTTTGACAATCATTAGAAACGCTTAGTTCGGCTTATCGGCCTTCTTGATCGCGTCCTTCACGTCGCCAACGCCCTGGCGTACTTCGCCTTTGGCCTTGTCGAACTTGCCTTCGGCCTCGAGCTTCTGATTGCCGGTCACCTTGCCGGCAGCTTCCTTAGCCGCGCCCGACACTTTGTCAGCCGCGCCTTTGATATGCTCTTTGTCCATGAGTCATCTCCTTGGAATGGAGATAGAACGCTGAGCACGCATTATCGTTCCCAATTAAGCGATGTACTGGGCGCCGTTCATCGTGAGCGTGGAACCAGTCATGAAGCCCGAGCCTTCCGACGCGAGAAACGACACTGCGCTCGCTATTTCCTCGGCTTTGCCAAGACGCCCGACCGGGATGGTCGAGATGATCTTCTTCAAAACATCTTCCGGCACCGCCGCGACCATGTCGGTATCGATGTAACCTGGGCACACGCAATTCACGGTAATGCCCTTGCTGGCGCCTTCCTGCGCCAGCGCTTTAGTGAAGCCAATCATGCCGGCTTTCGCGGCTGAGTAGTTCACCTGGCCAACCTGGCCCTTCTGTCCGTTGATCGAACTGATGTTGATGATGCGGCCCCAGCCACGGTTGCGCATGCCTTCGATGACTTGGCGCGTCATGTTGAAACAAGAATCCATGTTTACACGGATCACTTCCGACCATTGCTCATGGCTCATCTTGTGGAAGAAGCCGTCGCGCGTGATGCCGGCATTGTTCACCAGCACGTCGATCGGGCCGAGCTCCGCCTCAACCGCCTGGGCCGCCTTCACGCAATCGTCGAAGTTCCCGACATTGCCTTTGACGACCATGATGCCGAGTTCCTTGGCGGTCGCTTCGGCGGCGGCGTCATTGCCGGAATAGCCGGCCGCCACCTTCATGCCGTCGGCCTTGAGGCGCGCCGAGATGGCCTTGCCGATCCCCCGGGTGCCACCGGTCACAAAAGCCACGCGCGTCGTCATCAAATCCTCCCAGTTTCGTCTGATGCGAAATCTCTGGGATCACATTGCGCGAGTTGGCGGCGGAGGCAACCGTTCGTTCGGGCGCTATCTTGGCGGCATGCGCCGGGTTCGCCACACTGAAGGAGATGCTCCGGACCGCCGCCCTCTACGCGCTTGCCTTGGCCGCTGGCGCCTTCCTGCTGCAATGGCTGCAGTACAATTATTTCGTCCGGGCGTTCTCGACCGAGATCTATATCGCTCTGATCGCGGCCGGCTTTGCCGCGCTCGGCGTGTGGGCGGGACTACGGCTTGGCCGCCGTCCCGCCTCCGCAACGTTTGAGAAGAACACGGCCGCGCTCGCCTCTCTCGGCATTACGCCAAGGGAACAGGAGGTGCTGGCGCTGCTGGCGGCCGGCAAATCCAACAAGGAGATCGCCCAAAAGCTGGGCATCTCCCCCAACACGGTGAAGACGCAGATCGCGAGCCTCTATCAGAAGCTCGAAGTCCAACGCCGCACCCAGGCCGTGCAGAAGGCGCGCGAATTGGCGCTTATCCCCTGAAGAGGGCCGGCCAAACGGGCGATTTCGACGATTTGGTACTTTCGGGTGATGGCCTTTCGCGCGCTGGCGCGGCCTAACTTGCACCTCACGCAACACGGGGAGCGGGTTCATGTTCGCCATCGCACTGAGGTACGGCGCCATTGCCGGCGCGATCGTCATCGCCGTCATCATCGCTGGCATAGTTTACGCCGGCGGTCCCGGCGGCGGCCATGCGACCTCCTCGATGTGGTTTGGGTACCTGATCATGATCGTTGCGCTGTCGATGATCTTCCTGGCCGTCCGCGAATATCGCAACAAAGTGCTCGGCGGGGTAATCAAGTTCTTCCCCGCCTTCGGCATGGGTGTGCTGGTCGCGGCTATCGCGGGCGTCGTCTATGTGGCCGCCTGGGAGACGTTCCTCCAGACTACGAACTACCCGTTCATGGAGAACTACACCGCCACGCTGATCGAAGCGCAACGCAGCGCGGGCGTGACCGGGCCGGAACTGGATGAGTTCATCGCCCAAATGGAGCGCTACAAGGCCGACTACGCCAACCCGCTCTACCGCCTGCCGATGACCTTCATCGAGATCTTCCCGGTCGGCCTTTTGATCGCGCTGTTCTCAGCCGCGATCCTGCGCAACCCCAAAATTCTGCCCGCGCGGGCGTAGGCGCCACTTCAACCCCAAAGGATCACTCAAATGAAACTCGGCGCATTCTCCATCAGCCTCGCTGTCAAGGACATCGCCGCCTCGCGCGCGTTCTACGAAAAGCTCGGCTTCACAGTCTTCGGCGGCAATCAGGATCAGCGCTGGCTGATCATGAAGAACGAAACGACCCTGATCGGCCTGTTCCAAGGCATGTTCGACAAGAACATGCTGACATTCAACCCAGGCTGGGACAGCGACGCGAAGGAACTCGCAGAGTTCGATGATGTGCGCGAGATTCAGAAGCGGCTGAAGGCGAGCGGCGTAACGCCAGCGGCAGAAGCCGATGAGTCAACACAAGGCCCAGCGCACATTGTTGTGGTCGACCCTGACGGCAATCAGATCTTGATTGATCAGCATCGCTGAAAATATGGAGCGCCTAGCGCTCCACGCACACCGCGATGCCCATGCCACCGCCGATGCAGAGCGTGGCGAGGCCTTTGCTCTTGCCACGTCGCTGCAGTTCGTAGAGCAGCGTTGTGAGCACGCGTGCGCCGGACGCGCCGATCGGGTGGCCGATGGCGATGGCGCCACCGTTGACGTTCACGATGTCGGTGTCCCAACCCATGTCCTTGTTCACGGCGCAAGCTTGCGCGGCGAAGGCTTCGTTGGACTCGACGAGGTCAAGATCGCTGACCTTCCAGCCAGCGCGCTCAAGCGCCGCCTTCGAAGATGGGATCGGGCCGGTACCCATCACCGTCGGGTCAACGCCGCGCGAGGCCCATGAAGCGATGCGCGCCAACGGCGTGAGGCCACGCTTTGACGCCTCGTCCGCCGTCATCAGCACAAGCGCGGCAGCGCCATCATTGATGCCGGAGGCGTTCGCGGCGGTGACGGTGCCGTCCTTCTTGAAGGCGGCGCGCAGCTTCGCCGCACCCTCAAGGGTGGCGTCGTGTTTGATGTATTCGTCGTTCTCAACGATCATGTCGCCTTTTCGGCCCGCGACCGTCACCGCGACGATCTCGTCCTTGAACTTGCCGGCCTTCTGCGCCGCGCTCGCTTTCTGCTGGCTGAGCGTCGCGAATTGATCCTGCTGTTCGCGCGTGATCTGCCACTTCTCGGCGACGTTCTCGGCGGTGATGCCCATGTGATATTGATTGAAGACGTCGGTCAGGCCGTCCTTGATCATCGTGTCGCTGAACGAAAGGTCGCCCATCTTCTGGCCAGCGCGCAGATGCGCGGCATGCGGCGAGAGGCTCATGTTCTCCTGGCCGCCGGCGACGACGATCTTCGCATCACCCGCCTTCAGCTGCTGGTAGCCGACGACGACAGCACGCAATCCCGAGCCGCACACTTGGTTGAGCGACCAGGCCGGGCTCTCATCCGGCACGCCCGCGGCGCGCGAAGCTTGCCGCGCTGGGTTCATGCCCTGGTTCGCCGTCAGCACCTGGCCCAGCACGACCTCGGACACCTCCTTCGGATCGACCTTTGCGCGCTGCAGCGCGGCCGTGATCGCGGTTTTTCCCAGCTCGTGCGCGGGCACTGCAGCAAACGAGCCGTTGAACGAACCAACCGGCGTGCGGGCGGCGGAGACGATGACGATGTCGGTCATGGGCTACAGGCTCCTAGAGCGCGAAGGCATTGGACAGTAAGGAAGTCTTGAGCCTTCCTATCGCACATGCAGTGCGCGAAATCCAAGCCGCGCCAGGCCCTTCGGCAGGCGAATTCAGCGTCTTTGTCTTGCATTGCGGCGAAGGAAGCGAGAGTTTGGAACCAAAGCTCGCGTTCGCGGGCGCCATAATTCGATAGGGACAAACCAAGTGGCGGATTCAAGCGGCCCGGCAGCGGGGGAAGCCGGCTCTGAGACCCAAGGCGATCCGATCGTCATCAAGAAGTACGCCAACCGGCGCCTCTACAATACGGGCGAGAGCAAATACGTCACGCTCGACGATCTCTCGGAGATGGTGCGCGAAGGCGTCGACTTTATCGTCCTCGACGCCAAAACCGGCGACGACATCACCCGCTCGGTGCTGACGCAGATTATTTTCGAGCAAGAGAGCAAGGGCCAAAGCATGTTGCCGGTGCAGTTCTTGCGCCGCCTCATCCGCTTCTATGGCGACCAGATGCAAGGCTTCCTGCCGCCCTATCTCGAGATGAGCATGGAGAGCTTCTCGAAGGCGCAAGAGCAGATGCGCGAGAACATGTCGCGCGCGTTCGGCGCCACCACGCCGATGGCCGCGTTTGAAGAGCAAGCCCAACGCAACATGGCGCTCTTCCAGCAGGCCATGAAGGTCTGGGCGCCCTTCGCCGCCGGCACGATGCCCAGTATGCCGGGCGCGCCCAAAGCGGACGACAGCGCGGAAGACAAAGACCAGCAACTCGCCGAACTGCGCCGCCAAATGGAAGCGATGCAGAAGCAGCTGGATCTGATGGCGAAGCGCTAGAGCAGTGACGCCGCTCCACGGCCGGAGCGGCGCCCGGTGTCAGGCTAGCGCCGGTTCACAATAACTTTGAGGAACGTCGCCGGCGCGGTCGTTGCGTCGGCGCGGCCACTTTTGTTCTGCGCCTCGAAAAGCGCCGCAAGTTCGGCGTAAAGCGCATCCGTTTTGCCGTTCTTCTCGGCTGCTTCGAAGGCGTTCATCGTGGGGCCGTAGTAGTTGCGGAACACGTCAAGGAACCCTTTCGGCGGGCCATTGAAATTGAACGTGTAGGTTTGGCGCTCGCAGGTGATGTCTTCCGGAGAAACGCCGGCTTGGCCGAAACGCTCTTTCACGTTCTCTTCCGAGCCCCACGTCACCGGGCTGATGAAGCCTTCCGGCGGCGGCGGCGTGTAAGCGGCGCTGATCTTCAGGATTTGCGCAACTAGGGTTGGATCGCCGGGGATCCAGTTGCCCATGACAATGCGTCCGCCGGGCTTGGTCACGCGCACCATTTCCTTCGCCACGTCGAACGGCTTCGGCGCGAACATCGCGCCGAAAATGGTGACGACGAGATCGAACTGCTTGTCGGCGATGCCCTCAAGGTTACAGGCGTCACCTTGTTGGAAGCGGATGTTGGTCAGCCCCTCGTCTTTGGCGCGGCGATTGCCGGCTGCGACAAGGTTCTCGGCAATATCTACACCAAGCACCTCAGCGCCGCGCTTGGCTGACGGTATCGCCGTCGTGCCGTCGCCGCAGCCAAGATCGAGCACTTTCATCCCTGGCCTTACGCCCAGACTTTCGATGAGCGCATCGCCGCTTTCGCGCATGGTTGCAGCTAAGCGGGTGAAGTCACCCTTCTCCCACAGCGCTTTGTTCGGGTTCATGTCCATATTTCCTTTGTTTCGGCCACCCACCAGGAATGCGTCCGCCAAAAGCCGGCCCCGCGCTGTGACCGCGGTCGCACGGACCTAGTCCCACACTGGCGGCTTACGCTCGATCCACGGCATTTCTTTCTCAAGTTGCCCGGCGAGCCTGAACAGCGTCGCTTCATCGCCGTAGCGCGCGGTGAACATCATCGCGATCGGCAGATTGCTTTCGCTTTGGTGCAGCGGCAGCGAGAGTGAGGGCTGGCCGGTGAGATTGAAGGGCGGCGTAAAGCCAAAGGTCGCCGCTTGGCGGCGATCAAACTCTTTCAGATCTTCCATCAGCGGATCGAGATAGTCGACGCGCGGCACGTTGGTGCCGAGCACGGGCGTTAGCCAGACGTCCCACGTCTCGAACTTGGAAAGGATCTGCCGGTTCATGATGCGCAATTGCTGCCAGGCCCAGCCGGCGTCTTGCGCCGTCAGCCGCTTGCCCGCCTCATAACCGCGGCGCGCCAAGCCTTCGAGTTCATCATCGCCCGGCTCGCGGCCCTTGATCTCGATCCAGCGGCGAATGCTGGCGGAGAAGTTCGCAGCCGAGACCATCCCCTGCGCGCGGTAGAGCATGCGGTAGTCGATCCCCAGCCCCTCTTCGCGCACATCGTGACCGAGCTGCTTTAGCGTCTCTGCAGTACGCTCGAGCGCTGCGCGGATTTCTGGATCGATTGGCTTGCCGCTCGGCGTCTCGCTCGAGAAGGCAATGCGCATCTTTCCAGGCGAACGGGTGACTTCTTCCAGATATGGCCGCTCCTTTTGAGGGTACGCAAACGGACTGTTGGCTTCGGGATATCCCGTCGCGTCCAGCATAGCGGCGCTGTCGCGCACGGTGCGCGAGACAACGTGATCGACACTCAAGCCAATGGCGCGATCGGTATCGTGTTGGCCGTTTGGATTGCGGTCACGCGTCGTCTTTAACCCCACCAGCCCGCAGCACGCCGCCGGAATACGGATCGAGCCCAAGCCGTCGCTCGCGTGTGCGAGCGGCACGATCCCGGCGGCCACCGCGCTCGCGGCGCCGCCTGACGAACCGCCCGAGATGTGATCGGTGTTCCAGGGGTTGCGGCACGGACCGAGCAAGGCGGAGGATGTCACGCCAGGGATGCCGAACTCCGGCGTATTGGTCTTGCCGAACGCCACCACGCCGGAGGCGCGATAGCGCTTCATCAATTCACTATCGTCGGCATCTGCATCGATTTGCGCAAAGCGGCTTGCGCTGGTGCGCGGCCAGCCCTTCACGCGCACGCCCAGATCCTTGATCAGAAATGGCACGCCCTTGAACGGGCCGTCCGGCAAGGCGCCGGCCGCGGCCGCGCGCGCTTCGTCGTAAGCTTTGTAAACAATGGCGTTGAGCTTAGGGTTATTGCGCTCGGTGCGCTCGATCGCGGCTTCCAACAGCTCACTAGGCGTCACATCCCGCTTACGGACAAGTTCCGTCAGCCCCAGCCCGTCATAGTTTGCGTAATCCCGCATCGCTGATCTCCTACCGCAACGATAGCGGTTAATTTCCGTTTGGCACGTCTGATGCACCGGCGCGCTTATGAGCGCCGCACCTCGCCTCGCGCCTGTTCTGGACGCCGACTACGAAGAAGTCGGTGAACAACGCCGGACGGACCGCCGCGCCGGCGACCGCCGCGTCCGGCGCCTCAAGCTCGATCCGCTCTTTGCCGCAACGCTCGTGAACCATGTCGCCAAGGCGGAAGCGGCCCCCAGACGCAGTTACGCCGCGCCACAATCGCGGCTGCGCACCGGCATCGTGGTGAACGTGAGCGCCTAGCCGGCGGCCTTCTTCTTCGACGCTTCGAACTCGGCCAGCCAGGTATCGATCGCATCAAGCCGCGCTTCGATGCTCTCGATGCGATCGCCCGTATCCGCCCCCGGCGCGGACTCACGCACGGCGACGCCGCTGCGGATCGTTACTTCCAGCAGATCGGTCTCAAGCACGCGCGCGAACTCTGAGAGCTCCTCGGCGCTCGGCGAGCGCTCGTTGGTGAAAATGCGATGCAGTTCACCGCGCTCGATACCCGCCGCCACCGCGAGGCCTATGCGGTCGGTGCCGCGCGCCGCCAAACGTTGATCGAACCAGTCAGCGTCGAAGAACAGCGCCATTCACCACCCGAACTCAAGCGAAGCATAGCCCGGCGCCGAACCTGCAGGCGGGCACCGAACCATGGCTTCGTTCATCATCCCCCGATTCGGCCGCTGGCTCGACTTCACGATCGCATTGGCGCTTGGAATGTGGTGCCTGTGAGTAGGGGATTACGCTGAAGAAGAAGGGCGCAGACCTCGCGGTCCGCGCCCTCATCTCAAATCCAGAATGCGTTAAGCACCGATCAGTGTCCGCCGCCCGCGAACTCCACATCGCGGCGAGCCGAAATGATCGTGACCACCACGCCTGCGAGGACGTCCAACAGCGCCATCACCAGGATGACGAAGAAAACGCTCGTCGCGAACGCCGGGTGCAGCAGGAACTCGACGAGGCAGATGATGAAGACCAGCATCGAAAGCGCGTGATTGAAGATAGCCGCCGTGCCGGTAGAGGTTGATTTCAACAGCTCAACGAAGAGCAGCAACAGCGCCAAGAGCACCATCACATCGCCGAAGGTGATGATCCATTGCGCTCCGGACGCCATCGGCATCCGGATCCACGCGTCGGCCAGATGCGCACGCACCGCAGCGCCATCGCCGTTGTTCGCCGCCGTCGCGCCGAACGCCCAGATGTTGTACGTCAGAACCGGGATCAAGATCAGCGGAAAGACGTTGAAAATGGCCCCCATGGGACTCCCCTCATTCGCAGGACGGCGGTTTCTACTCGCCGCTGCAGCTAAACCAGTCGTGCTCGTCGGACCTCTGCTCATAGCTCGTCTGTCCCCTCCGGCAAACGCGCCCGGCTTCTGAGCCACATAACGCCCCAGAGGTCCGTCATGTTCGCGGCCAATCTGCCGAGATTCGTGTACTTCGAGCGACCCGCGTTTCGCTGTCGATGATTAACCGGCAAAAACTCAACTGCATAGCCTTCGCGCAGCATCAGTGCGGCCATGAAACGGTGCATATGATCGAAGTACGGCAGCCGCAAAAAAGCTTCGCGTTTGAACACTTTGACACCGGAACCACTGTCGATGGCGTTGTCCTTGAGCGCGGCCCGCCGAATTGAGTTGGCGATTTGAGAGGCGGCGCGCTTACTCCAATTGTCCTGCCGCTTGAGGCGGTTTCCGGCTACCATACCCAGATTCGGCGGCGCTTCGGGGCGCGTAATCTTGGCCAAGAGCTTCGGTAGGTCGGCCGGATCGTTCTGCCCGTCCCCGTCCAGAGTGCCGATAATCGAGGCGCGCGCGGCCAGCACGCCGGTACGCACGGCGCGGCTTTGGCCTGAATTCTTGCGATGGCCGATAAGACGCAGCGTCGGCAATTCCGCCTTCAGCGCCGCAAGTTCCGCACGCGTGTCGTCACGGCTCGCGTCGTCGACGAAGATCATCTCGTAGCTTCGCCCGTCGAGCACCGAAGCGATCTCGCGCGCCAAATTGGCCGCGTTGCCCTCTTCGTTCATCACGGGGACGACCACGCTGAATTCGATACTCTCGGCCAAACGGCGTCCCCGGTGGGTGAAAAGCGGGGTCTCTTAGCCGACGCCGCGCCATGAGGCGAGTGGGCGCACCTGCCAGGGCTGCAAACCGTCACACTGACCGGCCAAACTGGAGCCTCGATGGCATCCCCCACCTCCCCGGCCCTGTTCGACCAGTTTGCCCGCGGCTGGCGCGGCTATGTGCTGATCGCTCTGATCGCGCTCACCTCCGGCCTCATGGGGGCGGCCAAGGTGCCCGTCACCGACATCGACGAAGCCCGGTTCGCGCAGGCGACGCGTCAGATGATCGAGAGCGACGATTACGTCCGCATTCGCGTCCAGGACGCCGAGCGCAACCGAAAGCCGATCGGAATCTACTGGCTACAGGCGGCGGCCGTGAACGCGATTGGCCCGGAGCGGCTCAACACGATCTGGCCGTACCGCTTGCCCTCGGCGCTTGGCTTGATGCTCGCAAGTTTAGCGACGCTGTGGGCCGGCACAGTGTTGTTCGGGCCGCGCACCGGATTTGTCGGCGCTGCAATCTTTGCTGTCGGTTTGCTTGCCGGCATCGAAGGGATGCTCGCGAAAACCGACGCGGTGATGACGGGCTTTACCGCGCTCGGGCTGGCGGCGCTTGCACAATTGCGCGCGGGCGCGACGCGGCCACGCGTGGTCGCGCTCGTGTTCTGGGCCGCCATCGGATGCGGCGTGATGATCAAAGGGCCGGTCCCGCCACTCATCGCCGCGCTCACGCTTGCCACGCTGGCCCTATGGGAGCGACGCACGGACTGGATGAAGCCGCTCGCGTTTTGGGCCGGGCCGTTGCTGGCGCTTGCGATCACGCTGCCTTGGTTCATCGCCATTGGCGTCGCCACTGACGGGCGTTTTTACACCGACATCTTGCTGCGTGAAATCGGCCCCAAACTCGTCTCTGGCGGCGATCACCGGCACGGCGGCATTCCGGGTTATTACCTACTTTGGCTGCCGCTGCTGATCTTTCCCGCGACGTACGCGCTTCCAGCCGCCGCCCGCCTGAGCTGGAGCGCAATCCGCGCGCCGCATGATGATCAAGCCAGCGCAGCGTTTCGCTTCCTGATCGCCTGGGCCGCGCCGGTGTTTGCGTTTTTCGAAATCATGCCGGCGAAGCTCATCCACTACACGCTGCCCGCTTACCCCGCGATTGCGCTCATGTGCGCCGCGGGTCTTTTCGCCATGCGTGGCAAGCGCTGGCGCACCGCACATCCGGCGGGCCTCGTGCTGTTCGGCGTATTCGGGGCGCTGGTCGTGGCGCTGATGGCGGCGGTCTCCACATTCATGCCCGGCTATCTGGCCGATGCTGGCGTGCGCCGTGCTGTCGCCACCGCGCTCATCGGCGCTGGCACGCTCGCAGCGGCGATCGCTGGTTTGATCCTGCTGCGCCGGCCGACTACGCGCGCGGCCGTGCTCGTCGCATGCGCGCTCGTTCTCTCCTTCAGCCTACGCGAGCGATTACTGCCCGAAGCCCGCTCGCTATTCGTCAGCAACGAGGCAGCGGCGACGATCACGCGCGCCCGCCTGATGCCCCGGCAAGACCAAGCGTTCTGGATCATCGGCTACGAACAGCCGAGCATCATTTTTCTTACCCGCACTTGGGTGCGTTTGGTTGAGATCGACGATGCGCCTAGCGCACCGATCGAGGCGGGCGACGGCATCATTATAGAAGGGCGCGTTTTTGATCAGGCGCAGGCGGCGCTACGCGCACGAGGACTGGAATTTGTGGCGGCCGACGAGCCGGCGCGCGGCATGGCTATCGGCCGCGGCGAATACATGACGCTCAATATTGGGCGCGTGCGTGAAGCCGCTAGCGCCGCGCCGGCGGACGCCCAGCGATAAAATCCTTCAACATGACCAAGGTCGTCAGCGCCGGCCCGGCAACGCGCGCAAACGCCCGCTCCATTGGCGTCTTGGCGCTCTTCACGGCAAAGCGCGTGAGCCCCTGCACTTTGCGGCTCTTGCGCGTTTGCGTGTACGCGAACTGCACGCCGGAGGCGTCAGGCTGAAACAGCACGCTGCCGCCAGCGGCCGCAGCGCGGCGGCAGAGATCGAGATCGGCATAGTCCGTATCGAACTGCTCGTCGAATCCGTTGAGCTGCTCGAAGTCTCCACGCGGCATCAGCATGAGTGCGCCAGACACAGCGCCCACTTTCGTCGCGTCCTCGCCGCTGCGGCGCGCGGGACGCGCCGGCCATTCGACAGCAACCGCAATTGCCGAGAATGTGTTGAGTGCGCCCCTTCGAGCCGCCATGCGCTCGCGCCCTTCGAGATCAAGCAAGCGCCCGCCGACGATCCAAGGCTGCTGGGCGCCGCCTCCGGCAGCAGCCAAGCGCGCGACCGCGCCCCGTTGCAGAACAACATCGGCATTCAAGAACAGCAGCCAACGGCCAAGCGCGGCGTTCGCGCCGATATTGGCGGCCGCCGCTATACTCAAGCTCGCATCCGCATTCACCACGCGCACGTCGCGGCGATCCGCCTCGAACGCACGCAACATGGAAGAAATCTCTTCTAGGTTATCGTGATCGACGATGATGAGTTCATCGATCCAATCTTCGGCAAGCGCGCTGCGTAAGCAAAGATCAAGCGGCGCGCGCCCCGAGGAACTGGCGCGAACCTTGTGCGCCACGACGATGGCTGAAACGCGCGGCTGCAGCGTAGCGGACGCCGATCGCGCGCGTGACGGATGCCTATCCAACGCCTTCTCCGCCCCCAGAACCCGTCGCCATCCTGGATTGCCGTACGGCTGTCTGTAAAGACGGTCAGCGGCTGCAATCCAGAGTTTGACCCATTACCGACGCTTCAGGTCGGGAGGCGTCGCCTCGGCGACAAGGGCGTCTTGTGCAGCCGCGAGAGCAAGAACGCTCTGCTCCTGGCTGCCAAAGCGCCGGATTGCAACACTCCGATCTTCAGCCTCTTTTTTGCCGACAACCGCAATGGCTGGCACCTTCATCAGCGAGTGTTCGCGGATTTTGTAGCCGACCTTCTCATTGCGGAGATCGAGTTCCACCCGCAGCCCCGCCGCGCGTAGTGTTTTGGCCACATCCTCAGCGTAGGCGTTCGCGTCCGACGTGATCGTCGCCACCACCACCTGCACCGGCGCAAGCCACATCGGGAACGCGCCTGCATAGTTCTCGATCAAGACGCCGATGAAACGCTCGATCGAGCCGCAGATCGCGCGGTGGAGCATCACCGGCTTGTGCTTCTGGCCATCTTCGCCAACGAACTCCGCGCCCAAGCGATCGGGCAGAACATAATCGTTCTGGATCGTGCCGCACGTCCACGTCCGGCCGATGGCGTCTTTCAGTTGGAAATCGAGCTTCGGCGCATAGAACGCGCCGTCGCCTTCCGCGATGACCGGCTCGACGCCGGCCTTGCGCGCGGCGTTCAGCAATTGTGCTTCCGTCTTGTCCCAGAACTCCTCAGAACCGGCGCGCTTCTCGGGGCGCGTGCCGAGCGTAATGTGATCGCGCGTAAGGCCGAAGTCTTCGTGGATGGAGGATGCCAGTTGGATGAAGGAGGCAACCTCCTCCTCGATCTGATCCTCGCGGCAAAAGATGTGCGCATCGTCCTGCGTGAATGCACGCACACGCATGAGACCGTGCAGCGAACCTGACGGCTCGTAACGGTGACACGCGCCGAACTCGGCCATGCGCAATGGAAGATCGCGATAGCTCTTTTGCCCGAACTTGAAGATTTGCACATGCCCAGGGCAGTTCATCGGCTTCAGCGAAAGCTCTTCGCCTTCGACCGTCTCACACACGAACATGTTGGCGCGATAGTTCGCCCAGTGGCCGCTCTTTTCCCAGAACACACGGTCGAGCACTTGCGGCGTGCGCACTTCGACGTACCCCGCCGCTTCCAAGCGGCGGCGCATGTAAGCCTCGATCGTGCGCCACAGCGTCAGGCCCTTTTCGTGCCAGAACACCATGCCCTTGCCCTCTTCCTGCATGTGGAAGAGATCCATCTGGCGGCCGAGTTTGCGGTGGTCGCGCTTCTCGGCTTCTTCGAGACGGTGGAGGTAGTCCTCCAATTGTTTCTCATCCGCCCAAGCCGTGCCGTAGATACGCTGCAACTGAGCATTGTTCTGATCGCCGCGCCAATAGGCGCCGGCAAGCTTCATCAGCTTGAAGGCTTTACCGAGCCTGCCCGTTGAAGGCAGGTGCGGCCCGCGGCAGAGATCACCCCATTTGTCGCCGTGCGAATACACCGTGATCGGATCGCCGGGCTTGATGACTTCGTCGATCGTCTCGGCCTTGTAGATTTCGCCGATCGACTTGAAGTGCGCGATCGCCGCCTCTTTTTCCCAGACCTTGCGAATGATGGGCAGATCGGCATCGACGATCTCCTTCATGCGCTTTTCGATCTTCTCGAAATCATCCGTCGAGAACGGCTCCTCGCGGGCAAAGTCGTAATAGAAACCATCCTCCGTCACCGGGCCGAACGTCACTTGCGTGCCGGGGAAAAGCTCCTGGACCGCTTGCGCCATGACGTGCGCGGCGTCGTGGCGGAGAATTTCGAGACCATCGGCGCTGTCGCGCATGACCAGTTCGATTTTGCCGCCGCCTTCGAGCGGGCGCGTCAAATCCCACCACGCGCCATCAATCTTGGCGGCGACGACCTTCTTCGCCAGCGATTTGGAAATGCCCTCGGCCACAGCGAGCGGCGTGACGCCATCGTCGTAGCTACGCTCGGCGCCATCGGGAAACTTGAGAGAAATGCTCATGACTTGCTCTTGCTTGATTTGAGTGCGTCGCAAACTGCTCCTCCGTTCACGGGGGAGCTGTCAGCACGCGCGGCGTGATGACTGAGGGGGCGAGCGTTGGCATCTGCCGGACTTACCCCCTCCGCTTCGCTTCGCTCAGCACCTCCCCCGCTTGCGGGAGAGGATTCGGGCGGTTCGCGATAGCCGCCCTTCCAATCGCCATAGCGCCAGGGCCGCCACCACGAGTTCGTCTTGATCTCGCGCGGCGCCGGGTCCCATCCGTGCCCGCCCCAAGGCGCACACCGGCACAGGCGCGCGCCCGCCATCCAGCTCCCTGCCCAGGCGCCGTGCATGCGAACGCAATCGGCGGCGTACGACGAGCACGTCGGCCGATAGCGGCACGCATTGCCGATCAGCGGCGAAAGCGTCCACTTGTAAATCTGGATAAGGCCCAAGAGGCCCCGGGCAGGTAAGCTCGGCCACATATAACGATCAGCGATTTGTTGATGTAGGACCGGGCCCAAGCGCAGCCGCTGCGGCGCGCCCGATCTCGCGCCGCCGGCTTCAGTAGGTCGTAGTCGTAACGAAGCGCGGGTTCATGGCCCGCAACATAGATGCTTCGCGGATTTGGCTCAACCCTGGCCAGCCCCTCGATCGACGCGGCGGCACTGGACCTGCGTGAAGGCGCCCCAGCATTCGAGGTAGGCCGCGCCCGGCATGTCCACGGTGAACTTCGAGGCGACGTAGAAGCTCTCGTAGCGCCCTTGGCCCGCCATCATGCCGGTGAAGAAATCGAGAGCGCTATCGAGCGAGATGCCGGTTTGACGCCGCACCTCGCTCGTTTCCGCTTGCGCCTGCGCCTCCATAAAGGCGCGCGCCGCTGCTTCATGTGTTTCGCGCGCCGGCACAGTGAAGTACGCAGCGGCGCCAATCAGGATGAGCAGCAGCAGAAAGCGCATGGCTTAACCGCCCGTGCGCGTATCGGCGGCGCGGTTGCACTGCACTTGCGTGAAGGCGCCCCAGCAGGTCACGACCGGCTGGCCATCGAGCGTTACGTTGTACTTCGCGGCGACATAGTAATTGCTGTATGCGCGATCGCCCGCGAGTGTTGCGCCGAGGCTTTCAAAGCCCTCCGATACGCTTTGCGGATCGCTGAGCACGGCGTCGGCCGCTTCGCGCATCACCGCTTCTTCGGGCCGCGTGAAATAGCCGGCGACGCCGGCAATGATCAGCAGCAATACAATCCATTTCATGACAGCGTCCTCCCAGGGATCCCCAAGGCCGGGAAGCTAGCGGCAAAGTGCGCCGCCCGAAAGCCGATCAGGACGCTTTGCGGCGCGCGGGAACCGCAGGCGGCTGAAAAGTAGCCGAGAGTTTCTTCGGCGCCACGGCGCGCCAGCTTTCATCGAGATAATCGGTGAGCTTCGCCATTGGCGGCTTGCCTTTGGCGGTAAACCTGAATGTGACCCAGCCCGAGCGGCCTAGGCCGTATTCAGTCGGCTTCGCGCCCTTGATCGCAAGCGCTTCCTCGTTGCGAAACGGCAGCTTCATCGAGCACGACCAGCCGCCCTCTTCGTCTTCGCCCATGAATAAAAACGCCTTCTTACCGGCGATCTTGAAAGCGCTGTGACCCCAGGGAAAATCCTCGACAGTTTCCGGATAGGCGAGCGCTGCTTCGCGAAGCTCCTTGGCGGCAGCGTTCTTGAGCTTCACCGACGCGCCCATCTCACGCGGCCTTCTTCTGCGCTTGGTCGAGCGCTTCCACCGCCGCGTCGAACGCGAGCATCGTCGATTTGTGACGGGCGGGATAATCGCGAACGCCTTCGAGGTGGCGCAGCTCCCAGAAGCGGCCCGTCGGCGGGGCAGCGCCGTTTTCGAGCATGGCCCGCAGGCCGTCGCGCGCGTCGCGGATCTCCTGCGGCGTTGCGCCGATCGCATGCATGGCGAGGACGCCGGTGGCGGCCTGGCCGAGTGCGCATGCCTTCGGGTGCACTGCAATCTGACTTACAACGCCGTCACGGAGCGCGAGTTCGACGGTCACCATCGAGCCGCAAATCTTGCTGA
>CALBST010000068.1 GCA_937967425.1 uncultured Caulobacteraceae bacterium | reverse complement strand
CGCGGATCGACGCCCAATGTCGCCAAACTGACCGCGCCCATCGCCAGCGCCGTCAGCAAAGCCAGTTGCTTCACCCAGCCGCGCGCCCGCTCCGCCAGTTCACCTTGCGCCTTGAACACGATCCACGCCGCGCCCAGCAGCGCATAGCCCGCCACCAGCGAAGCCGCGACCAGAAGCGAGAACGGCGTCAGCCAATCCAACGGCCCGCCAACGAACACGCCGCCCTCGATTGCCACGCCTTGCACGAATGCGCCCAGCACCAAGCCTTGCGCCACCGTCGCCACGATCGATCCAGCGGCGAATGCAAACGTCCACCACTTCTTGCCGGCGCCGCGCCCGTGATGGCGAAACTCGAACGCGACGCCGCGGAAAATCAGCGCCAGCAGCATCAGGAAAATCGGCAGATACAGGGCTGGCATCAAAGCCGCATACGCCTTCGGGAACGCCGCGAACAAACCACCGCCGCCGAGCACCAGCCACGTCTCGTTGCCGTCCCACACCGGCGCGATCGAGGCCTGCATCTGGTCGCGCTCTCGCGCGTCCTTCGCGAACGGGAAGAGAATGCCGACGCCGAGATCAAAGCCATCGAGCGCCACATAGAGGAACACCGCGACGGCGATCAGCACCGCCCAGATCATCGAAAGCTCAAGCCCAAACATTGCTCATGCCTCCTCGATCGCTGCGCCAAGCGGCGTGCCGGGAGGCTGATCGGATCGCGGCGGCGTCTCTTCAGTGTCTGGCCCCTTTGCCATCAAGCGCAGAATGTAGAGCGCGCCCGCCGTGAATACGATCGAGTACACAACGATGAAGAACAGCAACGACGTCGCTACCGATGCAGCCGGTACCGGCGAGACTGCATCCGCCGTGCGCAGCACGCCGTAGACGACATAAGGCTGGCGCCCGACCTCCGCCGTAATCCATCCGGTCAGCACGGCGATGAATCCGCTCGGCGCCGCAAGCACCAGCGCGCGATGATACCAGGTCGCGCTATCGAGCCGCTTCAGCACCCACGCGCCCGCGCCCCAAATGCCAAGCACCAGCATCACGAGCCCCATGCCCACCATCACACGGAACGCCCAGAACGTCAGCCAAACCGGCGGCCGATCTTCCTCCGCGAATTGATCGAGGCCCGGCAACACAACATCCGGCCCGGCATTGTTCACGGTCGAGCCAAAGCCAGGGATCGCGATTTCGAAGTGATTGGTCTCGGCTTCCTCATCCGGCCAGCCGACGAGCACAGTCGGCTGTTGCGTCCGCGTCGTCCACCAGCCCTCGAGCGCGGCCACCTTCGCCGGCTGATGATGTCCCGCGACGATGCCGCTCTCGTGGCCGGCCATGATTTGCACCGGCGTCACCAACGCCATCATCAGCACCGCCATGCGCAAAGCGATGCGGCTCTCGGGGATCGCGCGCTTTTTCAGCAAAGCGAACGCAGATGCGCCCGCCACCACCATCGCCGTCGTCAAGAACGCCGCCAGCACCATGTGCGCAAAGCGCGACGGCATCGAGGGATTGAAGATCACGTCCATGAAATTGGTCGCGACCATGGCGCCGTCCTCGGCCCATTCCCAGCCTTGCGGCGTCTGCATCCAGGAGTTCGCCGCGAGAATCCAAAACGCCGAGAACAATGTCCCGATCGCCACCATGCAGGTGGAGAAGAAGTGCAAGCCCGGTCCCACGCGCTTCCAGCCAAACAGCATGATGCCGAGAAACGAAGCTTCGAGAAAAAACGCCGTCAGCACTTCATACGCGAGCAGCGGCCCGATCACGCTGCCGGTGATGGCGGAGAACACGCTCCAGTTCGTCCCGAACTGGTAGGACATGACGACGCCCGACACGACCCCCATGCCGAACGACAGCGCGAAGATCTTCACCCAGAACAGATAGAGGTTCTTGAACACCGGCTTTTTGGTGAAGAGCCACAAGCCTTCGAGCACGGCGAGAAACGACGCCAACCCGATCGTGAAGGCCGGGAAGATGATGTGAAAGCCGATCGTGAAGGCGAATTGCAGCCGCGACAGCAGCAGCGCGTCCCATTCCATGTCGAACCTCGCTCGCACCTGATTACGCTTGGGGCGCCCTCACGCCAAGCTTGCAGTTTGCCGCGCCGCGCCACAGAGTCGCGTCCAACAGGAGGAATGACATGAGCGGGCGTCTGGCGGGCAAGAAGATCTTCATCACCGGCGGCGCGCAGGGTCTAGGCGCAGCTATGGCCAAGGGTGTGGCCAGCGAAGGCGCGAAGGTCACGGTCACAGACATCAACAAAGCCGGCGCCGAGAAAGTCGCGGCTGAGATCAACGAAGCGCACGGCGCAGGCACGGCGTTCGCGTTCGGCCACGACGTCACCAACGAAGAGCAATGGCTCGCCGCACTCGAAGGCGCGAACGCCGCGATGGGCGGCATCTCAGGCCTCGTGAACAATGCCGGCATCTCGTCGCGTGAAGGCAGCGTTGAAGAGCTCTCGCTCGAAGGCTTCCGCCGCCTGATGAGCGTCAACGTCGACAGCGTCTTCCTCGGCGCCAAGCACGGCATCAAATATCTGGCGAAGAACCAGCCCGGCTCGATCGTCAACATCAGCTCGATCGCCGGCTTGATCGCGAACCACACCTCCCCCGGCTACAACGCCAGCAAAGCCGCCGTGTGGCTGCTCTCGAAGAACATCGCGCTCTATTGCGCCAAGAAGGGTCTCGACGTGCGCTCGAACTCGATCCACCCGACCTTCATCGACACGCCGATCCTCGATCCGATCCGCAACATGTTCGGCAAGGACGAGGCCGAGGCGAAACTCGGGCGGCAGGTGCCGCTCGGCCGCATCGGCAAGCCAGAGGAGATCGCTGCTGCGGCAATCTATCTCCTCTCGGACGAAAGCCGCTTCATCACCGGCTCGGAACTGAAAGTAGATGGCGGAATCTCAGCTATGTGATTTGCCGGCGCCCCGGCGACGCCCAAGATCGAAGGTATGCACTTCCTCATGCGCAAGCTTACTGCACTGATCTGCCTGTTCACCCTCGCCGCCTGCGGCCAGCCGGCTGCGCCGCAGGGCGAGGCGCCGGCGGCCGAAACATCGGGTGGCGGCCCGGTGACACTCGCCACCACGCGTAACATGCCCGATTGGCTGCTGGTGCTGCGCACGACGGAAGGCGGCACCGTGCACTTCAATCAGCGCACAATTACCCGCGAGAACGGCTTTGCCGATATCTGGCTGCAGGTCCGCTACGGCCATACTCAGGCCTGGGACGCGAGCGACGAAACCACCGAACGCACCATCCGCTTCGATGTCGAGCGCATGCACTATCGCTTCAACTGCGCGGACGAGACGTTCGTGATCGTCGAGCGTCAGATCATGGGCTCAAACGACGAGGTCGTGGCGCGAGATTCGCCCCAGCAAATCTACCGCGCAACGCCGGCGAGCGGCGTCGCCCGCCACATGCTGCCGGTCGCCTGCCGCGCCGCTTAAGATTGCGAACGCTGGTAGATGATGTTGGCGAGCAGCACGCGCGCGCCCTCAGCCCCCAGCACACGGTCAACCGCCATCTGCATCTGCCGCGTCAGCTCGGTCGGATTGGGCGCGGTGTGTACGCGGTAATAGACTGACGAGTAGTTGGCCAGAGCCGTGCGGAGCGCGTCGCGAATGCGCGGCGCATTCAGTTGCGCGCGGCGGCGCAACGCGGCGTCGGGGATATCGAGCCCCATATCGACAACCATCGTGCCCTGATTGGCATTGCGCTGCAGCACCCCGGCCGAGAGCGTCGGCATCGGCAGGTACGTCTCAGCCGAGGTAAGGCGCTCCTGGCGCGTCGCCGGCGCCTGTTGCTGGGCGCTGGATGAAGAGCTGCCGCCGCCAGCCGCGATCGCCGGCGCTGCGGACGCGGCGACCAGCAGAACAGCAAGGAGAGGTCCGGCAACACGCATGAACGCCGAACCTGCGCCGCTGCGGTTAGGGAAAAGTTAGCGCAGCGGCTTGGCTTCGCCGCCCTTGGGTGCATCGCGAAACATGGCCGAGAGATCGACCGTGGAGCGTTCGCCCAACGCATCGAAGTGCTCGCCCAGCCAACGCTCCGCCGCGGCGCGGCCGGTATCGAACAGGGAATTAAAAAAGCTGAGATCGGTATTGAGATCGACGCCCAGCCCAAGCGGCGTCAGCGCCTGCGCTTCGCTCAGATTGTGAATGAGCATCTTGCGGTAGCGATCCTCAGGCAGCCGGCTCTCATCGAGAAGACGCGCCACGAAATCGATAGCGCGCAATTCATTCAGCAAGCTGGTGTTGAACGTGATCTCGTTGATGCGCGCGGTGATGTCCGTCGCCGTGCGCGGCGTGCCTTCCCGTTCGACGGGGTGAATCTGCACGATGACGATGTCGCGCGTCCCTTCGACACTGAACAAAGGAAACAGCGCCGGATTGCCGGTAAAGCCGCCATCCCAATACGCCTCGCCATCGATCTCAACCGCTTGAAAGAGCTGTGGCAGGCACGCCGACGCCATGACATGATCAGCCGTGAGTTCGGCGCCGTTGAAGATTCGGATGCGCCCCGTCTCGACATTCGTGGCGCCAATAAAGAGCTGGATGTCCGCGCATTTGCGGACACGTTCAAAATCGACCAGCTCCGACAGCACCTCTTTGAGCGGATTCACGTTGAGCGGGTTGAAATCGTATGGCGAGGCAAAGCGGCTGGCGACGTCGGCCCAGAGCGCCATGTAACTCTCCGCCGCCCAGCCTGGCTTGAATGCGTTGAGGAACGCCATCATCGGCGTGCGGCGATACGGGTTCGCTTCACCCGCGCGCGCGACATTGGTCCAGAATTGGCGGAGCTGGCGCCGCGCGCCCTCGGCCCCGCCCTCTTGAAATCCGTCGGCGACGACAACCGCGCACATGGCGCCGGCGGACGACCCCGAGATCGCGGCGATCTCGATACGATCATCCTCCAAGAGCCGGTCGAGCGCGCCCCAGGTGTAGGCCCCGAGCGCGCCGCCGCCTTGCAGCGCCAGCGAGATGCGCTTGCGTGCCTTGCTCACTGCGCGGTCCAGCCGCCATCGATGCTAAGCGCGGCGCCGTTGATCTCATCGGCCGCCGGCGTCGTCAGAAACAGCGCCAACCCCGCGACTTGATCGACGGTGACGAATTGCTTGGTCGGCTGCGCCGCCAGCATGACGTCGTTGATCACCTGCTCGCGCGTCATGTTGCGGGCCTTCATGGTGTCGGGGATCTGGCTCTCGACCAGACCAGTCAGCACATAGCCGGGCGAGATCGCGTTGCAGCGCACGTTGAAGGTCGCACCTTCGAGCGCGACCGTTTTGGTCAGGCCGATAATGCCGTGCTTGGCGGCGACGTAGGCCGACTTGAACGGCGACGCCACATGCCCGTGCGCGGAGGCGATGTTGATGATGCGGCCATACTTGGCCGCCTTCATCGCCTTCATCGCCGAGCGGATCGTCAGGAACGCCGAAGACAGATTGAGCGCGATGATGGCGTTGTACTTCTCGATCGGGAAATCCTCGATCGGCGAGACGTGCTGGATACCGGCATTGTTGACGAGCACGTCGAGGCGGCCAAACGCGCCAATCGCGCCCTCGACTAGGCTGGCGCAGCCTTCGGCCTGCATCAGGTTGGCGCCATCGTAACGAACAGTGACACCAGCCTCGCGCTCGAGCCCGGAACGGATCTTTTCGATTTCCGCCGCGTCGCCCAAGCCGTTGAGCGTCACATCCATGCCGGCTTTCGCAAAAGCCGTGGCAATCCCCAGGCCGATGCCGCTGGTCGAGCCTGTCACCAGCGCGGCTTTACGTTCGCTCATGTGCTTGTCTGCTCCTCATTGCTTGCGTGGGCGCGCCGGAACCGCTAGCGCAGCGTCATACGAATTGGCGGCCTGGCGAGGGACCTATGGATTTGAGCGCGCCTCTTAACGCATTTGTGGCCGGGTTTCCGGATTTCATCATCCAACTCGGTGTTGCGCTCGGACTCTTCGTCGCATCCTTGTTCATCTACACGGTGATGACGCCGCACAAAGAGCTGGCGCTGATCCGCGCCGGCAACCCGTCCGCCTCGCTTGCCTATGGGGGCGTTATTGTCGGCCTCGCCATTCCGCTGGGCTCATGTCTTGCTCACGCGTTCGGCCTCGTCGACCTGCTGATCTGGGGCATCGTCACGTTGCTCATTCAGCTGCTCGCCTTCCGCTTCGCCGACATCTTCCTCCGCGGCTTGCCGCGCCGCATCGCGGAAGGCGATGTCGCGGCCGCCGTATTTCTGATGTCGATCAAGATCGGGCTCGCGCTTATCATGGCCGGCGCCGTAGCTGACCCTAACGTGCAGCTGTTCCGGGCCGGCTAACATATGATGCGGCTCATCCCGGATTGGCTGCTCTACATCGTGGTCATCACGGTGATCGTGTTCGTCCTGTTTCGGGTCGACCAGCGCCAGGACGCGCCCGAAGCGCTGCCCGACGCGCCTGAGACAGGCTCGTTCCTGCCGCCACCGTCGCAATACGATCCGGCGGTGCTCGTCGAAGTTGGGCCGGTGGCTTCCGGCATGGGCAGCGCGTTCGCGATCTCGCAGGAAGGCTGGTGGCTCACCGCGCGCCATGTCGTCGACGGCTGCCAGGCGGTTGGCCTCATCGTCTCGCGCGGCGCGGCGGCGCGTGTCGTTGACGTAAAGCGCGCCGAGTTCGCCGACATCGCGCTGCTGCGAACCGAGAGCGCGCCGGTGGCGCTCTCGCTCGATACCTCCGAGCGCCGTTTCCAAATCGGCCAACGTGCGTTCCATGTCGGCTTCCCGCAGGGCCGCCCAGGCGAGGCGTATTCACGCTTGATCGGCCGCGAAACCTTGATCGCGCGAGGACGCTACGATCTCGAAGAATCCGTGCTTGCGTGGGCCGAACTCGGGCGCACCTCGGGTCTGCGCGGCTCGCTCGCCGGCATTAGCGGCGGCCCGGCGCTGGCGTCGAACGGCCAGGTGATCGGGATTACGGTGGCGGAGTCCGCGCGCCGCGGCCGCATCTACACCGCCTCGCCCGCCTCGATCCTGCGGCTGCTGCGGGTGGAACAAGTCGAAGCCCAGGGTACGCCAGGAGAGCGACTCACCCCAGATAATTACGGGCAAGCGTCCGATGATCTGCGCCGCAATCTCGCGGTCGCGCAGGTGGTCTGTGTCGCGCCGGAGGATATGCCGAGATCATGACGACGCCGTTCGCAGATCGCTTGATCGAAGGCGTCCGCGCCAAGAACACCCCGCTCTGCGTTGGCCTCGATCCCTTCCCCGACAAAATCCCGGCGCTGTTCGGCAACGCCCGCGAAGACACCTCCACTGTCCTGAAATTCGGCACCGCCATCATCGACATCGCCCGCCAACACGCGTGCGTGCTGAAGCCGCAACTGGGGCTGTTCGAGCAATTCGGCGAGATGGGTTACGCCGTCGCGCGCATGCTCACGAGCTACGCGCAGCAGGAAGGCATGCTGGTGCTGCTCGACGCCAAACGCGGCGATATCGGCACGACCGCGGAGGGCTATTCACGCGCCACCATCGGCGCCGCGCCCGGCTTCAACGCCGACGCCGTCACCGTGAACCCATACATGGGCAAGGACACGCTGGAGCCGTTCATCACGCGCGCGCAGGCCGAGGGCAAAGGCGTCGCCGTGCTGGTGCGCACCTCCAATCCGGGCGCCGGCGACTTCCAGGATCTGCAAGTCGGCGGCGCACCGGTGTGGCAACGGGTGGCGGAAATGCTCTCGCCGGAATGCGCGCGTCTGCGGGGCGCGAGCGGCTGGTCCGGCCTCATGGCTGTCGCCGGCGCGACCTATCCCGAAGAGGCACGCAAGCTTCGCGAAGCCATGCCGGAAGCGTTGTTCCTCATCCCCGGCTACGGCGCCCAGGGCGCCAGCGCGCAGGATGCGGTAGCGGGGTTCGTTCAGGGCGGGCGCATGCGCGAAGGCGGTATCGTCAGCTCGTCGCGGGCAGTGCTTTATCCCCAAGCCGCCCAGACCGCGACGACCATCGCCGAGTGGCGCGCGGCGATCAATGAAGCCATGGCTGCAGCGGCAGGCGAACTCCGTACCGCCTGTACGTCCTGACACGCGACAAACCCTGCTCGATTGGTTAAACCCGACTCGGGGATGCGGCCCGAAACGGGCGAGCGAGGGAGAAACCCATGCGCAAGAACCTCACGCGCGCCATGCTGGCAGCGCTGGCGTTGTTTATGGTCGCGCCGGCGTATGCCGACGGTCCGGGCGATGGTGGGCCAAATGAAGCAGCGCCACCCGTTCGCGCGGCGCCGACAACACCGCCGCCAGCGGCTCAGCCCGACGCAGCGCCCGAGGGCCGCTCCGGCATCATTCCGCTGGGCAATGACGGGCTCTCGCTCAACGTACCTGCGAGCTACCGCTTCTACTCCGCCGCCGAAGCGCGCGCCTATCTGCAGCGCGCCAACCAGCAAGCGCCGAGCGGTGAAATCTATGGCCTGCTCGCCCGCAACGGCGAAGACATCCGCGCGCCGGGCACATGGGCCACTGTCGTGAGCTACGAGCCGATCGGCTATGTGCAGCCGGAAACGGCGTCTGGTCTGAGCGACGCAAATTTCGAAACTCAGGTGCGCGAGGCGCGTCAAACGCAAAACCGGCGTTTCGAAGGCTTCGCGACGGCGCCATCGTTCAATGCCGAAGCGCCCTACGTCGTGTGGGCCGAGCGGGTCGCCGCGCCCGGCGGCGCCGGCGGCAAGGATCTGCGCTACGAGCAAAAGATTCTGGCGCGCAGAGGCGTCGCCGGCATGACTTCGATCGGCAGCGCCGATCAGCAGCCTGCGATTGCGACGGCCGCTGCCGAGCTTCGCGCCATGCTCAGCTTCCCCGAAGGCGAACGCCACGCGGATTTCCAAGCGGCGTCAGACACGGTGTCTGAGTATTCGGTGCCGGGCTTGGTGACAGGCGTGCCGGTCTCGCGCCCGCAACTGGTCAACGTCGCCGACACAACCGGCTCCGGCCAAACCGCGTTTGGCGGGCTTTCCGGGTACTTTCCGTGGATCGCGCTTGGCGTCGTTATTTTGGCGGGCGGCGGCTATATGCTCATGCGCCGTCGCAACGACGACGAAGAGTACGACGAAGCCTAAGCTACGCGGACAAGTCCATCACGAACTTCAATGGCGATGCGCTCCAGCGCGTCGCCATTGTTGCATGGGCCGCCGGCGCATTCGCCGCCATCGAGCGTAAAGCTCGCGCCGTGGGCGGCGCAGACCATGTAACGCCCCTCCTGCACGATGACGCGGCCACTTGAGTGCTGGAGCGGGTAGCCCGCGTGCGGACACTTGTTGCGAAAGGCGGAGATGGTGTCGCCTCTACGCGTGACTAGAATCGAGACAAACGGCTCGTCGCGATGCGGCACGACAACGATGGCGCCGGGATCAGGCAGCGCATCCAGCGGCGCCAGCACAATGCCGCGTTCGAAGCTCACTCGCTCTCCGCCTTGAAGGGCCGCGACAGCAAAGCAGCGATCGCTTCATCGATCGAAACGCGCTCGCTAATGATGTCGTCCACTGCGGCACAGATCGGCATTTCGACCTTGTACTTCGCGGCAAGCGCGACGACGGCTGGCGCGCTCTCCATGCCCTCTGCCACAGAGCGGCGTTCCGCCAGAATGTCCTTCAGCTTGCGCCCCTCGCCGAGCGCCGCGCCCAGCGACGTGTTGCGCGAGGTAAGCGACGCGCAGGTGAGCACGAGATCGCCCAACCCGCAGAGGCCCGAGAGCGTCTCCGCCTTCGCCCCCATGGCGAGGCCGAGGCGTGTGAGTTCGGCAAAGCCGCGCGTGATGAGTGCGGCGCGCGCGCCGTCGCCGAGTTTGCGTCCTTCGGCGACGCCGCAGGCGATGGCGATGACGTTCTTCACCGCCCCGCCGATCTCGGCGCCGATCAGATCGTCAACGACGTAGGGGCGGAAGGTCGGGATACCGATGGTGGCGACGATGCGCTGCGCAAGTTCGGCGTCTGGGCTGGCGATCGTGGTGGCGGTCGGCAAGCCGCGCGCGACGTCCTTGGCGAAACCG
This sequence comes from uncultured Caulobacteraceae bacterium, assembly GCA_937967425.1. Next base: position 10,427 of record CALBST010000068.1, on the reverse strand, counting down.
GGGCCTGAGAGGACCGCGGGGCCGACATCGGGAATTTCCTCGGCCAGAACGTCGGTCATCAGCGCGAGAGACCCGCGCTCGACGCCTTTGGCGCATAGGACCAGCGGCTGACCGGGCTGGAGGTTCGGACGGACGGCGCGGAGCACGGCGCGCATGTGCTGGGCCGGCGGAACCGCTAGGATCAGCTCGGACTTGGCCGCGTCCGCCAGGTCGGCAGTGGCGCGGACCGTGGCGTTGAGCTTGATTCCGGGCAGGAAAAGCGCGTTTTCGGCGTCACTATTGATGCTCTGGACGACCTCGCCCTCGCGCGCCCATATCAGAACTTTCCGGCCCGCCGCTGCGGCGACCTGGGCGAGCGCCGTGCCCCATGCGCCCGCCCCGAGGACGGAAACAGTCTCAAAAGGGGCTGGCAATCCTGAATCCTTCATTGAACGTTCAGTAGAAACCCGGTAACCTGTAGGGATGGACGATAAATCCGCTACCCGCGACCGCATTCTCCAGGCGGCGATGGCCCGCATCAAGCACTACGGCTACGGCAAGACAACCATGGCCGAGATCGCCGCCGATTGCGACATGTCCCCCGGCAACATCTATCGCTTCTTCGAAGCGAAGATCGACATCGCTGAGGCCATGGCCCGCAAGCACTACGCGGAAGAGCACACGGCGATGGCGCAGGTCGGCCGCCGCAAGGATTGGCCCGCCGATCGCCGCCTCAAGGAAATGCTGCTGAAGCGCATGCGCGAGAACTTCCAGATGTTCTCGGACAACGCAAAAATCTTGGAAGTCGCGGAAGTTCTTTCGCGCGAACGCCCGGTTTTCATGAATGAATTGATCGCGCTTGAGCGCGTCAGCATCACTGCGGTGATCCAGGAAGGCATGGACAACGGCATCTTCGCCAAGGGCGACGCGGAATTCATGGCCGAGATGCTGCAGGCCGCGACGGTTAAGTTCGGCATCCCACAACTGATCTCACGCTTAACGCTGCCGAAGCTAGAGCGCGAGTTCGAGGGCGTAATGAATCTGGTGCTGCAGGGCCTCTATGCGCGGGGCGCCGAAGCGCCGGCAGCGAAGGCGCGGGCGAAGCAGGACGCGTCGGCGTAATTGTCGCTACGCAATTATTGAACGGAATCTATTTTATTCATTGCTCACTCCAGGGGGTGATGGTACACATAGTCCATCGAAGCCCGAGCACCCCTGGAGACACTCAAATGACCACAACCCGCCCCTCGATCGTCCTGTCCGCCACCTTCGTTCTGGCCGCCTTCGCCCTCTTCGCCGCGGCAGCCTCGCCCTTCATTCAAATCGCGGCCTCCGTGGTCGCGTAAGTCTGCCCAGAATCGCGCCTCCCAGCGCATCTCGGGTCTTTTTGCAGGCGCGAAGGCAAGTCCTTCGCGCCTTTTCTTTGCCTGCATTAACGGAGCGATATTAATGATGATCTGTCAAATATGCATATCTGCGCTGGCTTAATATGCCTTCTTTCGGCGTCTTAAAGGGGCCATTTCACCCCTACTGATGTTCGCATGTGCAACATCTGACCAACTTCAGGGAAACAACTACTATGTCCGCTCAAGACCTTCCGGCGACCGCCCGCGCGATCTCTGTGGTCATCGCAATCGCCCTGGTCGCGACCGCTTTCGCGCCGCTCCTGTTCACGGCAGCCCGCGTCGTCGCCTAAGCTTTAGCTCCCTTGCGCCCCGCCTGATGGCTGGGGCGCAAGCGGGCCGCTTCCTCGTCTAACGGCCAACGAGGACGCGCTGGAAATGACAGGTCGTCACTGAATCCGAGCCGCAACCTTTCAGCGCCCGCGAGCGCGATCATGGCGGCATTATCCGTACACCAGCGAAGCGGCGGGGCTATGAAATCGTAGCCGCGCTCCTCCCCCAGAGCCTCCAAACGGCTACGGATCGCCCGGTTCGCCGCGACACCACCCGCAGCCACCAGCCGGCCCTTCGCGCCCCACACCGTATCGAACATACGCATCGCGTTGCGCGTGCGATCCTCGACAATATCGAGCACGGCGGCCTGAAAGCTGGCGCAGAGATCGGCTTTGTCCTGATCGGTGATCGCGGCGCCCAAGCGCTCGACTTCGCGCGCGCAGGCGGTTTTCAAACCAGCAAAAGAGAAGTCGCAGCCTTCGCGGCCGAGCAATGGGCGCGGCAATGCGAAGCGCTTGGAATCGCCGTTTTGCGCGGCTTTTTCGACGAAAGGCCCGCCGGGAAAACCGAGATCGAGAAGCTTGGCGAGCTTGTCGAAGGCTTCGCCGAGCGCGTCGTCCATGGTCGAACCGTAGCGTTTGTAGAGGCCGACATCGAGCACGGCGATGAACTGACAATGGCCGCCGCTCACCAGAAGCAAGAGATACGGAAACGTCGCGCCGCCTGGGGCTAGACGCGGGGAAAGCGCGTGGCCTTCGAGGTGGTTCACGCCGATCAGCGGCTTATCGTGCGCCAGCGCGATGGCCTTGCCGGCGAGCAGCCCCACCATGACGCCGCCGATCAGACCCGGGCCGGCGGTGGCGGCGACGCCGTCAAGATCGGCGAAATCGAGCTTCGCGTCAGCCATGGCGGCGGCGATCGTCCCATCAAGGCCTTCGACATGGGCGCGGGCGGCGATCTCGGGGACGACACCCTTATAGGGCGCGTGATGCGCGGCTTGGCCGAGCACTACGTCAGAAATGACGTGCGGGCGGCCGTCGTCATCGAGGCGCAGCACTGCCGCGGCGGTTTCGTCGCAGCTGGTTTCAATGCCGAGGACGGTGAGCGGCTTCATGTAGCGCCCGACATAGAGACTGCGGCGCTTTTGCGCGAGTGCGTATATGGACCGCCGGCGCCTCGCCGGCATACGCCTGTGCTGGCCGGCGAAGGCGCCGGCGGTCCATATAGGCTGAGATGACTTCTCCCCTTTTCCGCATCGGCGCGCGCGGTTCGAAACTGTCGCTGGCGCAGACGGGGCAGACGCGTGCGCGTTTGGCGGCGACTCTGGGCTTGAGCGAAGACGCGTTCGAGATCGTGCCGATCGTCACCAGCGGCGACCGCATTCAAGATCGCACTTTGATCGAGGCCGGCGGCAAAGGCCTCTTCACAAAAGAGCTCGATGAGGCGCTGTTCGATGGGCGCATCGACATGGCGGTGCACTCATTGAAGGATTTACCGACGCGGTTGCCAGACGGGATTGTGTTGGCGTGCGTGCCGGAGCGCGAAGATCCGCGCGACGCGTTTGTGAGCTTGAAGGCGAAGACGCTGACGGAATTGCCTGCCGGCGCAGTTGTCGGCACGGCGAGCTTACGGCGGCAGGCGCAAGTGTTGTTCGCGCGGCGCGATCTCAAGGTTTCAGTGCTGCGCGGCAATGTCGATACGCGTTTGGCCAAGCTCGAAGCCGGCGCCGCGGACGCGACGTTCCTCGCCCTCGCAGGCTTGAAGCGCATGGGCTTGGAGAACCGCGCCACAAGCCTTGTCGATCCGCATGAGTCGCCGCCCGCAGCGTGCCAGGGCGCAATTGCGATCACGGCAAGCACCGATAACGAGCGCGTGCTTGAGGCGTTGGCGCAATGCGAAGACAAAGCCGCGCGCATCGAGATTGAAGCGGAACGCGCGTTTCTCGATGCGCTGGATGGTTCATGCCGGACACCGATTGGCGCGCTCGCCCGCGTCGTTGGATCGCAACTGAGGTTTGTAGGCGAAGCACTGACACCGGATGGGACGCAACGCTGGCGGCGTGAAAAAACAATCGAGATAGGCGCTGATGCGATCTTCGCGGCGCGCGGGGTGGGTTTCGACCTCGGTCAAGATATCCGCTTGGAAGCCGGCGACGCGATTGTGTTAGACACATGAGCACTCTCTTGGACCGTCGGCGCCCTCGCCGGCATACGGTGGCCAGATTTTCACAAGCGGTGCAGCGTGAAGCACCGCTGCCGGCGAGGGCGCCGGCGGTCCAAGAATGATGCGCGTCGGCGTCACACGCGCGGAGCCGGAAGCATGGCGCACGGCGGAGCGTGTGCGGGCGCGTGGGCATGAGGTGATCGTCGCTCCGCTGCTGACCATCGTGCCTTGTAGCTACGACACCAACACCGAAGGCGCGCAGGCGATCATTTTCACGAGTTCGAACGGCGTGCGCGCGTTTCCCGATGCGCGCGGCGCACGTGATCGCATCGTGCTGACGGTCGGCGATGTCACGGCCGCGGCGGCGCGTGAGGCGGGCTTCACTGATGTGCGTTCGGCCAGTGGCGATGTGCGCTCGCTGGCGGCGCTAGCGAAGCGTGAGCTTGATCCAGCGCGCGGGAAACTGATCCACATTGCGGGTGATCACGTGGCTGGCGATCTTGGTGGCGAGCTGCGGGCGGCGGGGTTTAGCATTGAACGACGGCGGGCTTACGCGTCGGTCGCGGCGAACGCGTTGCCTGCGGCGCTGAGCGGGCCGCTCGACATCGTGCTTTTCCACAGCGCGCGGGCGGCCGAGACATTTGTGGCGCTCGGCGCGCCGAACGCGGCGCGGCTCATTGCTGGCTGCCTTAGCCCCGCAATCGCCGAGGCGGCGGGAAAGGCCGCCTGGAAGCGCATCATTACCGCGCCCCATCCGCGCGAAGACGACCTCCTTACGGCCACACTCGGGGGGTAAATCTCCCCTGCTGGCGCAAGCGCTTGAGCCCCTTCTCGCGCGCGCCTAAGTTTCGCGTGGTGAGCCGACTCATTTCCGATACGAAATAGCGGAAAAGTCTCGGGAAAATGCCGGGCAGCTCTTGGGGAATAGCATGAGCAGGGACGACGACGAGGACGACCGCAGACGCGGCGAGCCGATCGACGTTGAGTATGAGACGGCGTACCGCGAGGAGAGCGGGCGCGGCGTCGGCACGGGCACGGCGCTGGTCTTGGCGCTTGTGGCGGCTGGCGTCGGCGCCGCTGGCGGCGCGGTCGCGCCCCGGATTCCGGCTGTGCAGGAAGCGCTGAACACGATCGGCCCGGCTCCCGGCGAGACAAGTGCGACATCGCCTTCCACGGACACGGCTTCGCTGGAACAGCGCTTGGCCGCGATCGAGGGCGTGATGAATGCACCGTTGGCGACAGCCGCCGCAGGGGAAGCCGGCGATGGCGGCACCGCGGCGCGCGTGTTCGCGCTGCAAGCTGGATTGCGCGACGTCGAGCAACGCCTGGGCACGATGCCGTCCACGGCGGAAGTGCAGGCGTTGGTGACCGAAGTGCGCCGTCTACAGGAAGAATTGCCGGCAGTGGCGGCGGAAGCGCGGACAGCAGCGACCGCGGCGCGGGCTTCGTATGCGGTCGTGGCTGCATCTGAAGCAGCGCGTTCGTCCGGGCCGTTCGAGCAAGCGCACGCTTCACTGGCGGCGTTGCTTCCGAACGATCCTAATGTGGCGGCGCTCGAACCGCTCTCGCGCGTTGGCGCGCCGACACGGATCGAGTTGCGGGATCAGTTCGCACGCTTGGACAACGAGATCATTCGCGCTTCACGGCAAAGCCAAGCCGGCGCTGGTTTCTGGGGCCGCATCCAGGCGGCGTTGGCGCAATGGATCGTCATCCGTCAGGCTGGTTCGGGAGACACGCCGGAAGGCATTGTCGATCGCGCGGAGCAATATCTCGCGGCCGATCGCTTGGCTGACGCCATTCAAGAGTTGAATCGCCTTCCCGCGGCGCCGAAGCGCGCCGCACAGCCCTGGATCAATGACGCACAGCGCAGGTTGGAAATCGACACGCGCATCGCGGCCATCCGCCAAGAATTGTCGCGGAGCTAATCTCTCATGTTGCGTGTCGCCTTCCTGCTCATCATCGCGGTGCTCGCGGCCCTCGTGTCGTGGCAAGTGATCACGACCGACCAGGGCACGGTCGAGATCACCTGGTTCGGCACGGAGATCACGACCAGCGCGCTGTTTGGGTTGCTTGTGCTTGTGTTGGCGGTGGCGGTGGCGCTGCCGCTGCTTAGGCTGCTGATGTTCCTGATGGATGCGCCGGGGCGGCTGAGCAAAGTCAGCCAGCGCGCCAAGGTGCGCCGTGGGCAGGAAGCTTTGGCGCTCGGTTTGATCGCGGCGGAAGCCGGCGAATTTGAGGAAGCGCGCCGTCACGCGGACAAGGCCGAGGACCTGATCGATGAGCCGCGTCTGGCGCTGCTGCTGCAAGCGCGCGCGGCGGAAGTGAGCGGCGATACGGCGGCGGCGGAGCGCGCCTACGCCGGCATGCTACAAAATGAAGATACCGAAGTCCTGGGCCGCAAGGGTCTGATGGCGGCGGCGTTGAAACGCGGCGACCGGGTGGCGGCGCGCGCACACGCGGAAGCGGCGCTGAAAGCGTCGAAGACGGCGACTTGGCCGTTCCAGTACGCGTTCGATCTCGCGGTTCAACAAGGCGATTGGGAAAACGCGATCGAGACGCTCGATACCGGCGACAAGCGCAAGCAGATCGAGGACAAGGTCGCCAAGCGCCGCCGTGCGGTGCTGATGAGCGCGCAAGCGCAGAAGCTTGAGCGCGAGCGCCGCCCGGATAAGGCGGCGGAGATGGCGCAGAAGGCATTTCGCATGGCGCCTGCATTCGCGCCGGCAGGCGCGCTGGCGGCGCGGCTGCTGGTTGGCGAAGGCAAGAACGAGCGCGCGGCGGCGATCCTGGAAGAAGCCTGGGAAAACGGCCCCCATCCGGCCTTGGCGCACGCCTATCGCGATCTGGCCCCGGGCGAGACGCGCGAAGAACGCGCCGAGCGCATGCGCCTGTTTGCCGAACGCCGCCGTGACTCGCGCGAGACCAAAATCGTGCTCGCTGAGCTCGCGATGGAACGCGGAGATTGGGGCGGCGCGCAGGCGGCGCTCGAGGACGCGTATCGAGAGAACCCCTCCTCACGCATCTGCATCTTGTTCGCGCAAGTCGCGCGCGGTCGCGGCGACGAGAACGCTGCACGGACGTGGCTGGCGCAAGCCGCAGCTGCGCCGCGTGAAGCCGATTGGTCGGATCTCGATCCGGAAGGCCCGGCGTTCCTCTATGACGATAGCGACTGGGCGCGGCTTGTGTACGCGTTCGGCGATGGCGGCCAACTAATCCACCCGCGCATGGAGCGCGGCGGCAATGACGTGCTCGGCCCGGTGATGGCGATGCCGACGGCGGTGCTGACGCCGCCGAAAGCCGAACTCCGCGCCGAGCGGGCGCCGGACGACGTGGACGCCGAAGAAGTCGAAGAAATCCGCTGAGCGAGAATGGTGCGCTTGCGTGACTCGGGCGCATAAAAAATCCACTGACTTCTCCGCGTGTTGCCTAAATCAGGCAACGCGCGATTTCCCAACATTCCCAACACGCTGAAAGTGTTCCTGTGTACCAGTCGCAAACCGTGACTAGCGTGCGCGGGAAGCAAACGTTTGTAGCTCAAATCGTCTCAGATCGCCAGTTACGCGCATGGTCGCGCCATCCGGCGAAATGTCAGCGGGCGCGCGTAGTGCTTCGGTGTGCAGTAAGGCGCGCGCGTTGACCGGCGCCTCTGACCGCTAAGAGAAGCCAGCGTAATTGTTCTCTGTCCAAGCGCCGCACTGCGCCGTCTTCCAGCATGCGCCCTTCACAGAAGCGTACACCGGGCACCAGGCCGTCCTTGAGCCTTCGAGCGATTGTCGCCCGCGATACGCCGAAACAGCGTCTGATGTCCTTGTAAGTAAACCAGCAGCTATCGCTTGGAAGATTCTGCAGTGACCGCTCGACGAGATCGATCACCTCGCTTGGATAGCACGGTAGATCATCGGTTCGGATGCTAACGATTGACGACTCTGCCGGCGTCGCCAGATCGCGGGACGGGCGTGGTGCTCGCTCAACAGCGTTCGGGCGCGCGACGACCAGATCGTCAAACAGCCCAAGCTGGACTGCACCGCGTGAACCTTTCGGGCGTCTCATAATGTTGCGCCTCCAATGTCCGAGGCATGCTCAACAAGCGTCTCTCAACGCAGAATGCATAATGCCACGCGAATGAGAAGGATGCTCGGCCACGCATTCATGGGGCGAGTTCGCGCTGGATTCGTTTGGAGCCAAAAAACCCGACAAACAGAGAAAGAGAAGCGAGGGCAAGATAAAGCGCACCTTGCGGTGCGTGTCAGCGCGTTGTTCGCACTCAAGAAAAACCGATGTGTCGCGGAAAGAAATAATGTGGACGCACATTGCTCGGCAAATCACCCGGAACTTCCCGCGGGAAGCGCATTCCGTTCGACACCGTTTGGGCTACCCAAGCGACTGATTAGCGGGACGCCCGCCCACAATTGGTTTGCTTTGAGCAAGGCTGATCAGAAGACGGTGCCGGAAGCGGCATTGCTCCAAGCGATCGATGAAGAATACGACCGATGCGTACGCGCAGGCGCGCGCATCGTACGGCGGTTGCGATCTGTTCCAGCCACAAGCGCGGTGAGCGCCGCCGCCAAGCTGAGCGTTGTGGCAGAAATCGTCGACCCGGAAGACTATCCGGCTGCGTATCGCGTATTGTTGGCGGCCATCTCAGACCTGCGTGCGATCCGGCGCGATGGCTAAGGGCATCTGGGCGGCCGCCGGATGCGTCTGCGCCATCAGGCGGTCTCGTTATGGCCTGCACCTGGTTCTGCGGTGCCCATATGTCCTCCTCTACGGGAGACGCTTTGACGACCTGCATTTCGCGCCCTGTCTATGCGTCGATGCCAATCTGGCTGATCGATTGGAGAAAACGCTGCAAGAAGGCGACATCACGGCGTTGAGCGGGACGATCAAGCGATGTACCCGTCCGCTCCATCCGATCGTCGCCCACGATTGGGACTTGATCATCACTCGGGCGCGTCCTGCCCCCTCCGCAACCATTGGCGACGGTTCTGGTGTCGATTGTAAGCAGGCATGAGAGTGCCATCGTGCTCGCGCGCGCCAAGGGCAAGCGCGTCCCGCGCCGCGCTTCGCGCGTCCCTTGACCCGCACTGCGCGCGATTGCTGACGTGAAAGCGTCGGGCCGCGGGGCGTCCCTCACATAAGTCGACGACGCCTGCCGGCGGCGTCGACCACGGGGCTAAGGGAAGCTATCGAGCACATCCCTGCCGTTGGTCATGAACTGGTAATCAGGCCGGAATTCGCCGATTGCGGTCGCTGGCAACCGATGGAAGAAATGGCCGGTGCCCGACGCCACACCCCCCAAGAAGCGCCTCGCCATCTGGCAATGGGTGTTCATTTGTCTGGCCTCGGCATTCGCGCTGAGCGCGCTCGCCGGATTGCCGATCCGCCTATTCTTCGCGTTTCTTGATTACTGGGCCGCAAACGATCCGCGAGGGCACTAGCGTAACCGAGTGAACCTGGCCAAGGAGTGCATCCCTCACAAGCCAATGTCTCAATTGGGCCAATCACTGCCCCACGGACACAACCTTACCTACGGCGCAAATGGAGGATCATTCCTGCCGTTCGATCCCAGAAGCGGTCGTTGGCGCGTTGGTGCCGCATAACGGACGCTAGTCTCGACAAACGCCGAGTACATCTCGCCGGTGGGGGTCGTACTAGCGTTGATCCACCGGGCTTCTCTAGGCAGAGGTGCGGCGAAAACCCTCTGCGCCTTTACTTGATTGATTCAAATCAAACGCAGGACGAACATTCGCCAAGAAGCGCGCTGTGTTGTCGCTGACGTATGCAATTTACCGCTGCCTTACCTTCGACTCATGGAGACTGACCGGCGTAGACAAGAAAATGGAGCAGACGTATGCCGTTCGACGCACCGATCTCAGCGGAAATCTGGAATGCGAAGTATCGCTTCCGATCGGGCGACCTGGGTGACGAGTCAGTTGAAGCGACATGGGCGCGCGTCGCAAACGCCATAGCCGCGGCGGAGACCACACGCGCGCGTCGGCACTGGCGCTCTGAATTTGAAACGGCGCTCTCCGATTTCAAGTTCCTACCCGCCGGGAGAATTATCGCCGGCGCCGGCACGGGCCGCGCGGTTACGTTGTTCAATTGCTTCGTCATGGGGACGATCCCCGACAATCTCGACGGGATCTTCGAACATCTTCGCGAAGCCGCGCTGACAATGCAGCAAGGCGGCGGGGTGGGAATGGACTTCTCAACCATCCGTCCCGCTGGCGCGCCTGTGCGCGGGGTCGGCGCGCAGGCTTCGGGACCCCTCTCCTTCATGGATGCGTGGGACGCCATGTGTCGAACCGTGATGTCCGCCGGCCAGCGACGCGGCGCCATGATGGGATGTCTGCGCATCGATCATCCGGACATAGAGCAATTCATCGACGCCAAGCGCGATCCGGCGCGGCTGCGTAACTTCAATGTGTCAGTCTTGGTGACCAACGCCTTCATGGCCGCGCTGGCCGCAGACCAGGACTGGCCGCTGCAATTCGGTGGTCAGGTTCACCGAACCGTTCGCGCCCGCGATCTCTGGGCCCGCTTGATGCGCGCGACCTACGATGCGGCAGAACCAGGCGTCATTTTCATCGATCGCGTCAACGCCGAGAA
>CALBST010000067.1 GCA_937967425.1 uncultured Caulobacteraceae bacterium | reverse complement strand
TTCGGGGCAATTGTCCTTGGAAACCAAGCATCGGGGCTGAATCAATCCGACCGCGCCGGGGCGGGCTTACGATGTCTTTCTCTGAAACCTTAGGAGGAAGACATGGCACTCATTATGGTTCGCGACATTCGCCAAGGGCGCGGGCGCGTTATTAATACGTGCAACATCTTTCATGCCGTCGAAGTCGAGGGCGGGGTGCGGATCAATTACACGGAAGGCTCGATCGGGCGCGATTCAGTTGTGATCGCGGGCACGCTTGAGGAGTTCGCCAAGGCGGTGGACGCGCTGAAAATTGGCTGAGGACGCTAAGCCCAAACGCACGATCCGCATCCGCCGCCATCATAGCGAAGAAACCTGGGCGCAGGTGCGGCGCGATTATCTTGGCGGCTTCACCGCCAGCGAATGTTCAAAGCATTATGGCGTGACCGTTGACGCATTGCGCAAGCGCGCGTCGCTGCAGAAATGGTGCAAGGCGCATCATGTGGCGGCGCAGAAACCGCCGGCGCCGCTGTTGGCGTTTCCCGATCCGGAGCAGGCGGTGAAGGTTGGCGACGCGGAGTTTGCGTCGCTGTGGGATGAGATTGCGCATGAGGCGCAGCGGGCGCCGGGCGGTGTTTGGTCGACGTGGTTGTTTCAGGGTGGCCGCGGCGCCGGCAAGACGCGCGCGGGCGCGGAATGGTTGGCGGCGCGGGCGCAAGCGAAGCCTGGGCTCTATGCGTTGGTGGGGCCGACGCAGCATGACGTGCGCGAAGTGATGGTCGATGGGCCGAGCGGCTTGCGCAATCTGCCGGGGCGCGAGCGGCCTTGGTACGAGCGCTCGCGGCGGCGCTTGTTGTGGGACAATGGATCGATTGCGTACGCGTTTTCGGCGGAGGAGCCGGAGCGTCTGCGCGGGCCGCAATTCGAGGCGGCGTGGGCGGATGAGTTTTGTATTTGGCCGCGTCCGAGTGAGACGCTGGCGATTTTGCGCATGGGGTTGCGCTTGGGCGATGCGCCGCAGCTGGTGGTGACGACGACGCCGAAGCCGTTGCCGGCGTTGCGGGTGTTGCGGGCGGAGAGCTCGTGCGTGGTGACGCAGGCGGCGACGGAGGTGAACGCGGCGCATTTGGCGCCGTCGTTTCTGGATGGGCTTAGTGCGCTCTATGGCGGCACGCGGTTGGCGGAGCAGGAGCTGGAAGGGCGCTTGCTCGATGGCGATGGGGCGCTGTGGTCTGTCGCTGATTTGGAGCGGGCGCGTGGTGGCATTGCGCCGGAGCGTTGCGAACGCGTGGTGGTCGGCGTCGATCCGCCGGCGGGCGCGGGCGGGTCTGCGTGCGGGATCGTGGTGGCGGGGCGCGTGGGGCGGCAAGCGTTCGTGCTGGCGGATCGGAGTGCGCTGGGGTTGTCGCCGCTTGGGTGGGCGCAGCGTGTGTGTGAGGCGGCGCGTGAGTTTGGCGCGGCGGAGATTGTCGCCGAGGCGAACCAGGGCGGCGACATGGTGCGCGCGACTCTGGCGCAAGCGGGTGCGCCTTGTGCTGTGCGGCTGGTGCATGCGTCGCGCGGCAAGCGCGCGCGGGCGGAGCCGATCGCGGCTTTGTACGAGCAGGGGCGGGTGACGCATTGCGGTGCGTTTGTGGCGCTGGAGGAAGAGCTGCTGGCGCTGGGCGTGAGTGAGAGCGAAGGCTTGCTCGATCGCGCGGATGCGCTGGTGTGGGCGCTGACGGCGCTGATGAATGGCGGTGAAGGGCCGCGCGTGCGCTCGTTCGATTTTGATCTGCGGCGGAGTGGGCTGAGCGGCTACGGCGCGAGCAGGCTGCGGTAGAGCATGTAGGCCGCCACCGCGAAGACGACGCCGGCGAAGACGCGCTGGAGCGCGCCGCGTTGTTTGGAGAGGTGCGTCGCGAAGCTGGCGCCGATGAGGCCGCCGGCGAGGCCGCCGCCGATGAAGAGCAAAGCGATGCGCCAGTCGATGAGGCCGTCGAAGGCGTAGCTGCCGGCGGTGGTGGCGCCGAAGGCGCCGACGCTGAACAGCGACGAGCCGATCGCCTGGATCATGGTCATGCCGGTGGCGCCGATGAGGCCGGGCACGATGAGAAAGCCGCCGCCAATGCCGAAGAAGCCGGAAAGCAAGCCGACGCCGAGGCCGTAGCCGATGAGCTTCGGCGCGTTCTTGGCGTTGAGCACGACGTCGCCGTCGCCCTCGTGCTTGCGCGGGATCAGCATGGCGATGCCGACGACGATCATCAGCACGGCGAAGAGCGGCAGCAGGATGTCAGCGTTGGTGTTCTTGCCGATGGCCGCGCCGATGGCGGCGCCGGCAACGCCGGCGGCGGCGAAGACGACGGCGCACTTCCATTTCACATTGCCGCGCCGCAGGTGGTTCAGGAAGTTGGCGAAGGCGTTGACCGAGACCGCGAGCGCGCTGGTGCCGATGGCGACGTGCGGATTGGCGACGCCGACAATGTAGAGCAGAGCGGGAGTCGCCAGGATCGAGCCGCCGCCGCCGATCAGCGCCAGAATGAGGCCGACGGCGGCGCCGCTGAGGATGGCGAGGATGTCCGGTGTGGTCACGCGCGCACGCTAGAGCGATTCCATGGCATGACTTTCAGCCTCGGGAGAGATCGGTCATCGTCATCGTGTCGCACATATAGACGTTGAATGTAATTTAGCAAGCACTAATATAGAGGCCGATAGGAGTTATTCATGACAACGCTCCAGGTTTGCGCCTTCTTTCATGAGCCGACCTTCACCGTGAGCTATCTCGTCTGGGATAGCGCGACAAAACATGGCGCGATCATCGATAGCGCGCTCGATTTTGACCAGAAGTCCGGCCGCACCGGCACGGATTCAGCGCAGGCCATTCTCGATGCGGCCAGGGCGGAAGGCGTCAGCGTCAAGTGGCTGCTGGAGACCCACGCGCACGCCGATCACCTCTCCGCGGCGCCGTTTCTGAAGCAGGCGACAGGCGCGCCCATCGTGATCGGTGAGCACATCCGAACCGTGCAACAGGTGTTCAAGCGCGTGTTCAATCTTGGCTATGTCACGGCGGATGGGCGACCATTCGACAAGCTGGTCAGTGACGGCGAAAAACTGGAGCTGGGCGCCTTAGGTATTGAGGTGATGCACACGCCTGGCCACACGCCTGCGTGCGTGACCTATCGCATTGGCGATGCGGTGTTTGTGGGCGATACGTTGTTCATGCCGGATTACGGCACAGCGCGCGCTGACTTTCCGGGTGGAGACGCACGCACGCTTTATCGCTCGATCCAGAAATTGCTGGCGCTGCCGGACGAGACGCGTGTGTTCTTGTGCCACGATTACAAGGCGCCCGGTCGTGACGAATATAAGTGGGAGACGACGATCGGCGAGGAGCGGGCCAAGAACATCCATCTCGCCAACGGCGTGACCGAGGATGCATTCGTCGCCATGCGAGAAGCGCGGGACAAGACGCTGGCGATGCCAGTGCTGATCCTCCCCTCGATCCAGGTGAACATTCAAGCCGGCGAGCTGCCGCCGCCGGAAGATAATGGCGTGCGCTATTTGAAACTGCCGATCGACGCGCTCTAACTTGCCGGACTTACGCCGCCGCGTCTTGTGCGAACGCGAACGCCGTCCTTGTGGTTCGTTTTCCCGTTGAGCGGATCAGAACGCGGCGCTACTGCTCTTCGTCGCAACACACTGGGGAGTGGGTCATGCGGAGATTGGTTCTTGGAGCGGCCGCGTTGGCCGTGCTCGGCGCGTGCGCACAACAGCCGCCGGCGCCATTGGAAGGCGACGCGCTGGTCGCGCGCGGAGATTATCTCGTGAATGGCGTCGTGCTCTGTGGCGATTGCCATACGCCACGGGGCGCTGGAGGCGAGCCGCTCACTGCGGAGGCGCTCCGCGGCGCAGACATCGGCGCGGGCCCGCCGGGCTTCGCAAGCTATGCCCCGCCGCTGGCGGGAGGACCGGTGAACTATACCGAAGAGCAGTTTATCGCGTTCCTGCAAACCGGCGTTCGTCCCGATGGTTCGCACACGCGTCCGCCGATGCCGCCATATCGTCTGAATGAAGAGGACGCGCGCGCGGTTGCCGCTTACATCGCAACAGTGCCGCGCGCCGCGGAGTGAAGCGCGCGTGAGATGTGCGTGCAGCTGCGCGCACATTTCAATGCGATCACAATTGATGTTCGAAGCTTGACGCAACCACGCGATGGGTATTCCATCGGCATGTCGGAAGACATCGGCGCCGTCCGCCGGTTCCCGCTCGCATTGCTCATGCAGCACACAACACCAGGGCCACGGCGCGCGCTGAGTTGTCTTCCCGTCCGATGAAAACACCGCGCGCAGCAATGGTGCTGCAAGGGAAGCGGGCCACTTCGTCTCGGCCGGCGTCAGGCGACGTTACAGCGTATGGTGATGTATGCTCGAACAAAGCGGCAACTGGGTCGCCGCTTTTTTGCATGTGAAGGAGGCAGTAGGCATTCGGCAATGGGCAGCAGAAGAATCGCGCATCACTCGTTGTGATTGCCGCGGCCTACTGCCAATTGCCTGATGATGTCGCTTCGCCTCTTCGCCGCTCTCGCCATTCCGGATGACGCCGCCGCGCGTTTGCTGGCGCTGATGAAAGGCGTGCCCGGTGCGAAATGGCGGCCGCGTGAAAACCTGCATCTTACGCTCCGCTTTTTCGGCGAACTCATCGAGCCCGTGGCGGAAGATCTCGACAGCGAACTTGAAGCGGCGACGCGCGGCCTTGGCCCGTTTGAGGTGCAGCTGAAAGGGGCGGGGTCATTCGGCGGCGCCGATCCGCATGCGCTCTGGATCGGCGTGGCGGAAAGTGATGCGCTGAAACAGTTGGCGGCGGCGTGTGAGAAAGCGGCGCGGCGGGTGAAGCTCAAGCCGGAGGCGCACAAATTCACACCGCACGTGACGCTGGCGTATCTGAGCGGCGCCTCACTTGATCGGGTGCAGGCATTCGAGGCGCGGTGGGGCTTGTTTGAAGCGCCGCCGTTTCGGGTGGAGAGCTTTGGGCTCTATTCGAGCGTCACGCGAAAATCCGCTCCGAGCCTTTATAGGCTCGAAGCGGAGTATCCGTTACTGGGTTAGGCGCTGAAGCTTACGAAACCGGCGCGGGTTGCGGGGTTTCGGGCGTGGGCGGAGCGGTGTCGCGCACCATCGTCGCCGGCGGCGGGTTCGGACCCATAGCGCAACAGCGCACTTGCACTTCAAGAACTTGAGAATTGAAGCGGCATTCGGTGTCGTTGATTTGGCGCAGGATCGCCATGCCGCCAGCGCGATGCGTATAGCGGGTCTGGGTGCAGCCGGTCAGCGTGTAGCCCGGATCGCAGGTTCCGGCGCGCGTGCGGTTGAGCGTCCGGGTGACACAAACAACATTTCGCGCCATGGCTTGGTCAGCCGTTTCCTGGGCGCGGTTGGCGACGCCGAAAACCTCGGCGATGCGGCTGCCGAGGCTGGTGCGGACTTCTTCGGTGTCGCGATGCTGCTTGCAGATATCGGTATTGCCGCGCGATGCGTCCTGCGAGCACCACTGAGCGATGGTCATGTCGCCGGTGCGGTTCGCACAGGCCGTTGCCAGCGTGGCCAGGGCCACGACGGCGAAGATTGAAGCGATGCGCATTCTGGCGCCTTTCCCTCTGTTTGCCCCCGCAGGACCCCAAAGCGGATCGGGGAAAACGCGTCAACACTTGTCGCGGTTTCGGGGAATCCTATGTCTGGCTGCCTTTTGAGCAGCGGCGGAGGTTCCATGATCGCGAAGCGCATCTTCATTTTGACCGGCGCCGGGATTTCGGCGGAGTCCGGGCTTTCGACGTTTCGCGACCAGGGGGGCATCTGGGCTCGATACAGCATCGAAGAAGTCGCCTCGATTCAAGGCTATGAGCGCGATCCTGTGAAGGTGCTCAACTTCTACAACATGCGCAGAAACACCCATGGCGGCGTCGAACCGAACGCGGCGCACATCGCGCTTGGGCAATTACAGGCCCATTGGGCCGCGCGCGGGGGGAACGTCACGATCTGCACGCAGAACGTCGACAACCTCCATGAACGAGGCGGAGCAAACGTCATCCATATGCACGGCGAAATCGCCAAAGCGCGGTGTCACGATTGCGGAGCGCTCGCGCCCTATGACGGTGATCTTTCACTCGACCTCGGTTGCGGGGCGTGCGGACGGACCGGGGGCATGCGTCCGCACGTGGTGTGGTTCGGCGAGATGCCGCTGTTCATGGATGAGATCTACGAAGCCTTGGCGGCCGCCGACTTGTTTGTCTCGATCGGCACGTCCGGTAATGTTTACCCAGCAGCGGGGTTCGTATCAGCCGCGCGCGCGGCTGACATTCCGACGATGGAAATAAATCTTGAACCCTCGGAAAACGCACACGCCTTCAATCTCGGACGTTACGGGAAAGCAAGCGAGCAAGTACCTGCTTGGGTTGCGGAAATGGTGGCCGTCGCGGGCTAGGCGGGCGCCGTTTTCAGGCTAATGTAATTCGTGGCGAAGAGAGGAGCAGGCGAAATGATAGGACGTTTGGCGATTGTCGCCTTGGCCGTGGGTCTGGCGGGTTGCGCCGGGCTCGAGCCTGCGGGGCGCAACGCGCGTTCGTCTGGACCGGCTCCGGCAGCGTCCGCGCCGCCGCCGCAGCGCACTGCAGCGTTGCCGCCGCCTCAAACAAGCCAGCCGCCGCAGGCGACAACGCCGGCCCCCCAACAGGCGCCGCAGCTCACCGTCCCTCCGGCGGCGCAACGCGAACAGCCGGCGCCAGTCGCGACCACGCCGCCGCCTCAGCGCACGCAGCCAACGGCGCCGCCCGCAGCCGCGCCGCAAGTGAGTGTGCCAGCGCCGGCGCCGGCGCAGGAAACGGCAGCGCCGTCGCGCCCGCGTTCAGCCGATGAAGATATTGTGGTGCCGGGCCAAGTGACGACGCAGGTGCCGCCGCCGGCCGGCGATCCGCGCACCAATGAGGAGCGCCGCGCCGATATCCGCGCCTGGGATCAGTGCGTCATGCAGGTGCAGAGCGCGTTCGACAGCGACCCGATGCGCCCACAACTGACGACGCCTGAAGAATATTGCTCCACCTCGCTCGGCATGTCGGGACGCACCGCGGTGCCGATCGGCCGCCGGCGCTAATCAGCGCCGGCAGAGGCGGTTGGCGAGCCAACCCGAGATCGGGCGCACGCCGCGGTCGGTTTGGATGAAGGCAGTGTATTCGCCGCCATTCTGATTGACGTCGGCGTTGTGACCCGTGCCGCTTTGCACGATGCAGCCGGTGTTATTGTTGTTGTTCTGAGTCAGCGTGGCGGTGTGACCCGTGCCGACTTGGCGGATGCCGCCCGAGTTGACGTTGCCGCTCTGCTGCACGACGCCGAGATTATCGACGCCATTTTGCGTGACGACGCCGCGATTGCCGCGGCCGGTTTGCGCAACGGCTGCGCCGTTGTTCACGCCCGTCTGCTCGACGGTGACTTGGTTGGCCCGTAGGCGCAAAGGGAGCGCGTGCGCGGACGCGATGGTCATCATCAATGTAGCCGCCATCGCGCTGACAAATAGCTGTTTGCGTTTCATCTGCTTTCCTCCGCGACGCAGCTTTCGCCGTCGACGCTGATCAGTTCGAGGCGGGCATCGTAGCTGCCGCCGCGTGCGACGCTGATTTCGGCGCTGCCGAGATCGGCGCTTTGGCCGTTAGAGAGATCGAATTCGCCCGATTGCATGATGTCGGACGAACCGCCGCGGTCGCGCTTGGTGATAACGAATTCGTATTCGCCGAACGCGCTGACATCGCTTGAAGCAACGGCGCGTAATTCAACGCCGTGCGACGTGCGGGTGCGGATGATGTCGCACGTCAGGCTTTGCGGCGCATAAGAGACGGCCTCGTGAGCTTGCGCTTCCGCGAGCGTTTGCGGGGCCGGGCTGGCGTTTGCGGCGCACGCCATGGTGAGCGCGCTAAGGCCAATGAATAAGAGCGATTTCATCGTAGTTGCTCCCGTGCGAGGGGCGGGAAGGGCGCGTACGCCCTTCCCAAAACCGACGCGTTATTGTCCGCCTTGGATGACGACGGTGATGTTGCCGTTGCCGCGTTGGACGACGTTGGCATCTTGGTTGTTGCCGACTTGAATGACGCCGGTGGTGTTGTTGCGGCCGACCTGATCGGTGGTGGCGATGCTGCCGTTGCCGATCTGGGCGATGCCCGAGATGTTGCCGCGGCCGCTTTGGTAGATGCCGCCGGCGAGGTTGCGGCCCTCTTGGCCGGTGACGGCGACGTTGTCGCTGCCATTCTGTTCGGTGACGGCTTCGTTGCGCGTGCCGCCTTGCTCCATGCGGAGGAAATTGTTGTAGCCGGACTGAACAGCGCGGCTGTAGTGGCGGCGGCCGTTTTGACCGATATTGGCCTGGTTGCGGCGGCCGTCCTGATACGCGGCGACACCGTTATCCGTACCGCTTTGCGCGACAACCGTGCGGTTTTGCGCAGCAGCCGGCGCGACAGCGAGAGATGAAAGAAGTGCAGCCGCAGCCACGGCTGAGAGAAGGCGTTTCATAATCTATGCTCCCGTGGACTACGCGCTTCCCTCGCGAGCGATCCAACGAGTGCAAAGGTAATCGCGCCTACATGAGCGGCGCTTGAACGCGCCGTTCAATTGCAGTCAGTCTCCCAGCAGCGCGTCCATGTGATCGTCGCTCAGTCCGAAGTGATGGCCGACTTCGTGGATGAGGACGTGGGCGACGAGTTCGGCGAGATCGACGTCTCCGCGTTCGATCCATTCATCGAGAATAGGCCGGCGATAGAGGAACACCATCGGCTGCGCCGGCGCGGGGTCCATGATCGAGCGCTGCGTGAGATCGACGCCTGAATAGAGCCCGGTGAGTTCGAACGGGTCATCGATACCGAGATCGGCGAGCACGTCTTCGTCGGCGAAGTCTTCAACGCGGATGAGCACATCGCCGGCAAGATCGCGGAAGCTCGCGGGCAGCGCCGCCCACGCCTCGCGCGCCATGCCGTCGAGATCGTCGAGAGAAGGAGGGAGCTGCGCCATGGTCCCTGGATATAGGCGTTCAGGGCGGAGGCAGTTAATGCTGCACCTGCTAAGTTGACGCCCCCGTCATTTTTCTTGAAACGATACGTCCCTTCGGTTAGGGTGGGATCATCCAGAACGAGGTCCCGCGCGTAGCCAGCGGGCCAGAACCCCCGGGAGAGACGACGCGATGGCCGATTCCGCCGCCCCTATCCGCCAGATCACCAAGGACGAAGTCTATGACGCCGTCCCGCCGACCGATTTCAGCCAGATGCTGGAAATCGATCGCCACCTGAACCGTTCGACCGCGTTCGATAAAATCATCTCGGCGACCCACGATCACTTCTGGGATCCGCTCGACAAGAAATACATCGACTTCAACGACGACTTCGATCCGGACACGACCGACTTCATCCCGGACGTCATGGTGCCGGCGCTGCAGACCGAATACGTCGAGGCGTTTTTCAAGGATAAGCCGGCTGAGCGCATTCGCTTCAAGAGCCAGGTTGGCCGCTGGGTGATGAGCTCGATCCTGCACGGTGAGCAGGGCGCGCTGAATCTCTCCGCTTCGCTCTGCCACGTGCTGCGCGATCCCGGTGCGCAAGAATACGCCGCCAACCAAACGCGCGAAGAAGGCCGCCACGTCACCGCGTTCGCCAAGTACATCATCGCGCGCTGGGGCACGCCGCTGCCGTGCGGCACCGTGCTTGCCGGCTTGCTGCAAGAGATCGTGCACGCGCCTGAAGTCTATAAAAAGATCATCGGCATGCAGATGCTGGTCGAAGGTCTCGCCATGGGCGCCTTCGCGACGATCTTCAAAGAGTGGAACGATCCGCTGGCGAAGAAACTGACTCAACTCGTGATGACGGACGAGGCCTTCCACCACAAGTTTGGGAAGATCTGGGCCGATCGCACCATTCCGAAGCTCTCGCCTGAAGAGCACGAGATCGTCGAGAACTGGGCGGCGCACTGCTTCCAGACGCTGTTGTTCAATCTGGTCGCGCCGCACCAGATGACCTCGATCTATGTGCAGTTTGGCATGGACCCGGAGAAGGTGATGGAAAGCTTCCAGGCCGCCGTCACCGACGACATGCGCCGTGAGAACATGAGGGAAGGCACCAACATCTTCCGCGTGCTG
Source organism: uncultured Caulobacteraceae bacterium (assembly GCA_937967425.1). The sequence goes on along the minus strand of CALBST010000067.1, from coordinate 5,788 downwards.
GTGAAGACGCTCTGGAACGCCGGCATCATCACCGAGCGCACCCGCGGCTTCTACGCCACCTACGTGAACTTCGATGAGTTCAAGGCCGAAGGCGAAGAAATGGTCGGCGATGCGATCGCCGACGAAGGCATCCAATATCTGAAGACGATCAATTTCGGCATCAACACTGGCGCGCTGAGTGATGTGAAAGCCGCCGCGGTCGCCGCCGAGTAAAGTCCGAACCGTACGCAAACTGAAAACGCCCACTCGCGAGAGTGGGCGTTTTTGTTCGTGGCGGACGAGGATTAGCCGTTCGGCGCGGGTGCGCGCTGCCGTCATCGGACGCGTGCGAAGCGATGACAGTTCCGGGTGCTTGTTCCCGCGTGTGTGGAGTGGGAGAATGGCGCATGGATGACGCGCTGCCACTCTCCCGGCCGGACGTCACCGCGGCTCTGGCGCGCGGCGTTACGCGCATGTTGGTGGAGCGCGGCCTCGCGCCGATCTTGGAAGTTCCACTCGCGAATGGCCGGCGCGCGGACGTGATGGCGCTGACTCAGCAAGGCGAAATCTGGATCGTCGAAACCAAGTCGTGCCTGGAGGACTATGCCAGCGACTCGAAGTGGCCTGAGTACGTCGATTACTGCGACCGCTTTTTCTTTGGCGTGACCGAGACGTTTCCGCGTGAGCTTATTCCGGAGGAGTGCGGGCTGATTGTCGCCGATGGCTTTGGCGGAGCAATTCTGCGCGACAGCCCGGTGCGTCCGCTCGCCGGCGCGCGGCGCAAGGCGGTGACGCTGCTGTTCGCGCGGCTCGCGGCGCTTCGTGCCGCGGAGTTTTAGCCCACTGGCCGCGCCGCGCTGGTGCAAACATCATCGGCGGCGACGGCTTTTGCGGCGTCATATGTGCCTGGTGTTGGTGCAAGCCGGCGGATCAGAGCGATGCCGCGCATGCTTGGGCTTTCGACGATAGTCGAGGCGCCTTCGGGGTGCGCGGCGCCGCGCCGGATCAGAGTGATCTCGGCGCCGTAATGCGCTTCGCGATCGTCGATAACGAAGAAGTTGTCGCTATTGGCGGCGTAGAGCGAGAGCGACCAATAATCCTCCCATGGCGTCGCGGTTATGATAACCGGCCCGTTGCTGAGATCGAAAACGCAGGCGGAATAGGCAAAGTCAGGCGAGGGCCGCACGATCTGGCGCGACGCCGCGGTCACGCGCTCGCTCATATGCCAAGTGTTCACCCCGGCGGCGCCAATGCGCTCGATGGCGACGTTCATGATCACACGCGGTGCTGCGAAGATCGCCGCGAAATGCACCACCGCCGCGATGACGAGCGCACCGAGAACATATTTGCCCCAGCTCATGCCGGTTCTCCCGCGCACGAGACCGTGGTGAGCCGGGGCAGCGTTTGCTCGCTCGGCCGGAAATCGCGCTGCGGATTATAGACGCGCAGCATGACAATGAAGCCGCGCCGCGCCTCGCGCGAGGAGAGCCAGTGGGTTGCATCGCCGCGAACAGGGGAGACGCGGATCGCCCACGGCGCGTCATTGCCGGCGCGAGAGGCGTCGACGGAATGCGCGCGGTCGGTATTTTGAACAAGGAAGTTATCGTCCGCGTAGAGCGTTACCGACCACCAGCGCGCGTCGAGCGGGCGTCCCTGAATTTCATAAATGCAGCTTTCGTTTAGGGGGCGGCCGTGCTCGTCGCGATCGAGCGAAAAATAGACTGCTTCGCGCGCCGACAGCGCCAGCAGTCCGGCGCGGGCGATGATGGCGCGTGTATACGGATCGGCAGCGCTCGATCCCGCCGCGCGGCTATGGACCCAGTTGCCGTATCGCTCGGTGAAGGCAGCGTTGCCGAACTGCAGCACCGCCCAGGCCGACGCCAGCCCGAGCGTAACGCCCGCTATCACAGCGCCGATCCATGCCAATATTCGCCGCAGCATTCCGCTCCCCACGCCGCGAACTTACACCTCATTCGGTGTTTTGAGGACGAGCGTCAAAGCGTGCAAGCCCGTGTCAAATTCTTCACGAAGTGTATCGTAAACCAAGCGTTGACGCGCGACGCGGGAGAGGCCCTCGAACGCACTCGCGCGCATGGCAAGGTGGTAGTGCGTTTCTCCACCGGGACGCGCGCCGGCATGGCCGGCGTGGGAGGCCGACTGATCTGTCAAGACAAAGTGAACGGGTTCAAACCGTTCGCGCAGCTGCGATTCAATGCGTTCGGCGCGCGAAAGATGCGTTTTGTTGTCTGTCAATTCCTTGTCCGCTTAACCTCTGGCGCCCATACTCGACCATCCGATGTCAGAGACGTTCGCCTACCGCCCCAAGTTCGTCGACATCCGCGTCAAGAAGCCTGACGCGGCGACGAAGGCGCGTGAGCCGGAAGAGCGCCCCTGTGATCATATAGGATGCAAAAGCGCCGGGCTCCATCGCGCGCCGAAGAGCCGCGAGCACGCCAACCAGTTTTGGCATTTCTGTGCCTCGCACGCCGCCGAGTACAATAAGCGGTGGGATTACTTTAGGGGCATGACCGACGCCGAGCTCGACGAGTATCGCAAGAAGGAAGAAGTCGGCCATCGCCCCACGTGGACTTTCCGTGGCGGACGGGGCGATCGCCTGGCTGCCGCGGGCCGCGGCAGGGGCGTCGGCGGCGCTAGCGATCCGTTCGGCATGTTTGGCGGCGATCCGGGCGCTGCTCCGGTGAAGGCGCGCCGCCGGTTGACGCGCCTCCAAGCGCTGGCGCTTGAGGCCATGGAGCTCGAGGAAAACGCAACCAAGGCGCAGATCCGCGCCAAGTACGCGGAGCTGGTGAAACGCTGGCATCCCGATTCCAACGGCGGTGACCGTGGGGCAGAGCAGAATCTGCAAAAGGCGATCAAAGCCTATCAGACGCTAAAGGCCGGCGGCCTCGTCTGAGCGACTCGTCATATTGCCGCTTTTCCTGACGCGCTACGGCGCCGTAAGCTGGCTTCCGAACTCCTCCAAGGCCACATCTCCCTCATGACAGCTGCTGACGATCTCCTCTCCGCCAAGCCGGACAAGACAATTTCTGCCCGCGAGTTCGGCGTTGAAAGCGACATGAAAGTGCCCGCCTTCTCGAAGAAGACGGAATACGTTCCCGAAATCGATCCGGCCTATCGCTTCGATCCGCAGACGACGTTGGCGATCCTGGCGGGCTTTGCGCACAACCGGCGCGTCATGGTGCAGGGTTATCACGGCACGGGGAAGTCGACGCACGTCGAGCAGGTGGCGGCGCGGCTGAATTGGCCGATGGTGCGGATCAATTTGGACAGCCACGTCAGCCGTATCGATCTCGTCGGCAAGGACGCGATCGTGCTGAAGGACGGAAAGCAGGTTACCGAGTTCCGCGAAGGCATGCTGCCGTGGGCGCTGCAGCGGCCAGTGGCGATTTGCTTCGATGAGTACGACGCGGGCCGCCCGGACGTGATGTTCGTGATCCAGCGCGTGCTGGAGGCGAGCGGCAAGCTCACCTTGCTCGATCAGAACCGCGTCATCAGCGCCAACCCTTTCTTCCGCCTTTTCGCGACGACCAACACGATCGGCTTGGGCGATACAACGGGGCTCTATCACGGCACCCAGCAGATCAACCAAGGCCAGATGGACCGCTGGTCTATCGTGACGACGCTGAACTATCTCGATCACGATGCCGAAGCGGACATCGTGATCGCCAAGGCGCCGAGCTACAACAATCCGGAAGGCAAGCGTACGATCATGGCGATGGTGCGTGTCGCGGATATGACGCGCAACGCGTTCATGAATGGCGACATCTCCACCGTGATGAGTCCGCGCACGGTGATCACTTGGGCGCAGAACGCCGAGATTTTCGGCGATGTCGGCTTAGCTTTCCGGATGACGTTCCTGAACAAATGCGATGAGCTGGAACGGCCGACTGTGGCGGAGTTTTATCAGCGCGCGTTCGGGGCAGACCTGCCGGAAGCGGCGACGCGGGTGAAGGTGGCGTGAGGGGCGCGCTTGCCCTAGCGCGGATTGCGTTATTTGCCGCACTTATGTGCGCTTCTGGCGCTGGTTGGGCGCAGGAGCGTTTTTCTGCCGACACCCTCAGACAATGGGAGCAAGCAGCGAACGGCCATGCATGCGAGACGAAATACTTTGGCCGGTACCGCGGTCGTAGCTTCGAATATCCCGCTGACGCATTGGCTGATGAAGTTTCCGGCGATGTGCTGCTCACTTTCGATACCCAGGTCGATGACGCGGGTGTGCTCTCCATAACGAATGCGCGCGTTTTTGCTGCCGATCCCGCTGGTGTTTTTGACGATGTTGCGCTGATCGTCGCCAACAACTTTGTCTTTCCGGAAGGTATGGGAGATTGTGAAAGCCTGAGGGCGCGGCTTCAGTTTCGGGTGTACGACGGAAACCGCGATGGCGTGTTGAGCGGCATTGTGACATCCTCGCCCCCTGTTCCGCCCCTCAACGCCGCTGCAGTTGATCTCCTGAGGTCAAGACGCGTGGGCGCGTATTGCGGCGAGGAGAGTGGGCCGATCAATCGAATAGAAATGAGTGAGGCGACGTCGCGGCTTTATCCGTCTGCCGCTCTCAGTCGCGGCGAATCCGGCATGGCGGTGTTGCGTTTCTCGATTGCGCCCGATGGTTCGGTCGTTGATCCAACGGTGGTCGACGAGATGCCAACCGGCCAGGGCTTTGGTGAGGCCGGCGTGCGCACTCAGCAGATCGCGCGATATGCGCCCAGGGAGTCAGTCTGCGAAGGTGCGGGAACCGTGATTCACTTTCGGCTACAGTAGGTTGGGCGCTCACACCTAACTCGCCGGCTGGCGCGGCGAAGCGGCGTTCGAACGGGTCGCCGTGTCCGATCGGCAGGTCGCCCAGCGGCCTGTCCAAACGAACCAGGTAGCGGAGTGAATTCACGCTTCGCCAGATCTTGGCTCCAGAGCGACCTACCGCTTTCCCTTGCGTCGTTACCGTATCTGGTTAACCATTACGGGCATGTAAGGCGCTTTCGGGGGAGTCGCCATGCTCTTTGTACGCATCTTGATGCTGCTGCTGTTGCCGGTGCGGTTGCCGATCATGCTGGCGAACCGGCTGTTCAGGCGCGCGAGGGGCGCGGAGCACTCCGCCGGCGCACCTGCCGTCGGCGCCGTGGGGCGCACGGTGAAAGCGCAGGATTTGATCGACGTCCGCTACGGCGTGTTCTTCAAAATCTTCACCTGCCCAGACAGCGATGAGCCGACGATCGGACCGAACGACGTGCCGGTGGCGATGGAAATGGCTGGACGCGCGAATGAGTTCTACAAGCTACGCGCCGATCTCTTTCCGCCCGACGACATCTTCTACGAGCAGGTCGAGGAAGCGTTCATCGATAAGGTGACGCGCATCGATAACGCTGGCGAGAAGGATCAATTCCTCGCTACGCTCGATTCCGCGCGCAAGATCACCAATGACAACACGCGCATGCTTTTCTGCGAGATTACGCCGATGGTCTTGCTGTTGGTGCTTGCGGCGTACGCGGTCACGCTGTTGTTCGTGGAGCAGCTCGCCCTCACGCAATTCATGGGCTCGGTTGCGTCTGAAGAGGCCACCAGGCTTGCCGTTGGCGGCATCGCTGTCGGCGTTGGCGTCGTGTTCGCTGCGTTCGTCTATTGGTTCTCCTACACGCACATTCAGCGCGCGAACGCCTTAAGCCTCAACGTCTTCATCACCACGGAATTCGCGAGGCTCAACAACGCGTTTCGCGTCGCGCAGCGCGAGGCGCTGCAAGCTGAGACGCAACTGGCCGATACGCAGAAGGATGAGATCAAAAGGCTCTCCGGGTCA
>CALBST010000066.1 GCA_937967425.1 uncultured Caulobacteraceae bacterium | reverse complement strand
CTGGGGCCAAACCGCGCGCCAGCTCGAAGCTTTGGCGAAGACGATTTAGGTCAAGGACAACGGTCGCCGCTCGCTCCCCATACGCGCGGCGGCGGCTTGCCACGCAGCCCAGCCGGCTTTTGTTCTTGCGGCGCCCTCTCGTCGGGCGATAAACGAACCGGGAACAGATACGCGCAAATGCGCGCCGGACGCACGATGAGACTGCAGGCCAGATTTATTCAATTGCCGGTCAAGTATGACGCCGAGCTCCTCGCCAAGGAAGTTACCAAATTTGGTGAGGAGTGCTGGCTACCACACCCGCAGCGTTTCGAGGGCAACGATTTCCTGCCGCTGATCTCCGTCAATGGCGAAGAGGCGAATGAGTCCTTCGCCGGCCAGATGGCGCCGACGAAGTATCTCAAAGAGTGCCCTTACTTGGTCGAGGTGCTCGCGAGCTTCGGCGCCTCGCTCGGCCGTACGCGGCTGATGCGCCTCTCCGGCGGTGCTGAGGTCACTCCGCACGTCGACATCCACTACTACTGGCGCGATCGCATGCGAATCCACGTTCCGATCGTGACACAGCCGACGGTCAGTTTTCACTGTGGCGGCCTCACCGTGAACATGGCGGCTGGTGAATGCTGGATTTTCGATACGTTCTCGCGCCATCGCGTCATCAACGACGCGACGCAGAAGCGCATTCACCTCGTCGCCGACACAGTTGGCGGGGAGGGCTTCTACAGGCTAGCCGCGCAAGGCCGTCTGCCCGAGCGTGAAACGCCAGGTTGGACGCCGCGTCCGTTCCAGCCAACGGGCGCGACGCTCGATCAGCTCGAGTACGAAAGCCAGAACATGCCCGCGGTGATGACACCGTGGGAAATTCAGGGCCATGTCGACTTCCTCTTTCGCGAAGCGGCGCAGCAGCACCCGCAATTCCCGCAGGTGGCGCACATCTGCTCGCACTTCACGCATGTTTGGCGGGCGCTTTGGTCGACCTACGGCGAGTCCAAGGCGGGCTGGCAGCGTTATCGCAAGGCGCTGGACGAATTCGCGGGCCAGATCCGCGCCGCGCGAGCCAGCGAAGTAAAGCTGCGCAACGGCTCCGACCTCTACGCCACTCTAATGGCGCTCGTCGTGACGCCAGCGCTTGGCGACAGACGCGATGATATGTCGGGTGAAACGCGCGCCGACATTGCGGCGGCGCCCGTAAGCGCCCCGAACATAATGACTGGTGCGGTCGATGCGCGCTTTGATCGTCCGATCTTCATCGTCAACCCGCCGCGCTCTGGCTCGTCTTTGTTGTTTGAAACACTGGCTCAGGCGCCGAACGTCTACACAGTGGGTGGTGAAAGCCATGGCGTAATTGAAGGAGTTAAAGGGCTCGGTATCTTCGCCGCCAACTTCGATTCGAACTGCCTCGACGAAACCCATGCGCGTCCCGAGATCGTGGTCACGTTGCGCGATCGCTTTGATCAGTTGCTGCGCAATCGGGACGGCGCGCCGCCGCCGCCAGGTCGCATCCGCATGCTAGAAAAGACGCCGAAGAACGCGCTCCGGATTCCGTTTCTGGCGAAGGTCTTTCCGGAGGCGCGCTTCGTTTATCTCTATCGCGATCCACGCGAGGTGCTCTCCTCGATGATGGAGGCCTGGGAATCTAGGCGCTTCGTCACCTATCCCGAACTGCCGGGCTGGACGGGCGAGCGTCCATGGTCGCTGTTGTTGACGCCGGGTTGGCGGGATCTCGGGCATTTGCCGCTTGAACAGATCGTCGCCAAGCAATGGGAGTCGGCGATGCAGGTTTTGCTCGATAGTCTTGATGCATTGCCAGGCAATCGGTGGAGCACGGCGCGCTACGATGCGCTTATCGCTGATCCGAATGCTGAGGTTGTGCGCATCTGCAAGGCGGTCGAGTGGGGATGGGATCGTAAGCTCGGACGGGAATTGCCGCTGGCGCGTCACACCGTCTCGAAGCCGAGTGCCGACAAGTGGCGCGGACGACAGAAGGAAGTCGAGTCGGTGCTGCCTTCAATTTCGGCCATGCTGGAGCGCGCGGCGAAAGCCGCTGAGCACTGATTCAGCATGAGCGCGGTTCCGGTCATGTTGAACGAAGCGATGCAGATCATGCGTGGTAATCCCGCACGCGCTGCGGCTTTGCTGCGAACGGCCTTGCAAAGTCAGCCCAGTAATCTGGATGCAAGTTTGCTGCTGAGTGAAGCGCTACGTCTGAGCGGAGACATCAAGGCCGCGCGCGCGATCATCACACCGCTTGCCGCAGCTAATCCCGGTCATTTCGGTGCGCAGCGGCAGCTGGGTTTGATCCTTGCGGCCGACAACGCGCCACTGCCGGCCTCGGTTGCGTTTGGCGTCGCCGTAGCTCTCAACCCGGCGCACCCAACGATCTGGCGCGACCTCGCCGATCAGCTGAGCTTGGCCGGTGATGCACCGGGCGCGCAGCGCGCCTATCTGCGTCATGGCTTCTCCGCGAACATGGACCCTGGCCTTGCCCCTGCGGGCGCGAAGCTGCGCGCCAATGATGTCGATGGCGCTGTGGCTTTGCTGCAAGACTTTCTCCGCCAGCATCCGACGGACATCGTTGCACTTCGTATGCTCGCCGAAGCGTACGCGAGGGGCGGCAACGTGAAGGATGCGGAGCGCACGATGCGCCGCGTGCTTGAACTGGCGCCACTGTTCCAACCAACACGCCATGATCTTGCATCGATGCTAATGGGGTTGGGAAGAATTGATGAGGCGTTGCAGGAAGCACGCGAACTCGTGCGGATCGACCCTCGCAGTCCTGGTGCGCGCCGGGCGCTGGCGGCGGTGCTGAACAGTGCTGGTGAGTACGAGGAGGCGCTGCAGATCTATCTGCAGTTGCTCCGCGAAGATCCCAACCGCGCGGCGACCTGGACGACCGTCGGCCATATTCAGAAAACACTGGGTGATAGCGAAGCAAGTGTCGAGGCCTATCGCCGGAGCTTGGCGCTCGCGCCGCATATGGGCGATGCCTATTGGGGGCTCGCCAATCTCAAAACCGTGAAGCTTAGTGACGCGGAAGTGGGGGCGTTGCGGACGCAGCTGACGCGACGGGACTTGAAGGCCGACGATCGCGTGGCGATGCTTTACGCGTTGGGTAAGGCGCTTGAGCAACGGGGCGACAACGCCGCCGCATTCAGCGCCTACGCAGAAGGCGCTTCCATACGAGCGCGAACTTATCCTCACGATGCGAATGCGCTGACGTCTTTTGTTGATGATTGCATTGCGCGCCACAATGCTGAGTTCTTCGCCGAGCGCGCCGGTGCAGGAGATCCCGCGCCCGATCCGATTTTCATCATCGGCCTGCCGCGCTCCGGCTCCACGCTGATAGAGCAGATTTTGGCGTCACATTCGCAAGTCGAAGGCACGATGGAGCTGCCTGACTTGACCAATGTCGTGCGCGGTTTCGCCTCGGGCTATCTCGACGGACTGCAGGCCGCTGACGCCAACCTTCTGCGCGAGATGGGCGCAACCTATCTGCGCACGACCAAGCGCCGCCGTACACCGGGTAAATCGTTCTTCATCGACAAGATGCCGAACAACTGGACCCACATAGCGCTGATCCAGTTGGCGCTGCCCAACGCCAAGATTGTCGACGCCCGGCGTCATCCGATGGCGTGCGGCTGGTCCTGTTTCAAGCAACACTTCGCGCAGGGGCAGGATTTCAGCTACGACCTAACCGATATCGGCCGCTATTACGCGGACTATGTGCGCCTGATGGCGCACTATGATGTAGTCTTGCCGGGACGGGTGTATCGCGTGATCCATGAACAGCTCGTTACCGATCCCGGGTCGCACATTCGCGCGCTGCTCGATCATTGCGGCTTGCCGTTCGAGGAGCAGTGCTTACGCCCGCACGAAACCAGGCGCGCCGTTCATACAGCCAGCGCCGAGCAAGTACGACAGCCGATCAGTGCAAAAGGGCTCGACGACTGGCGCTCATTCGAGACCTATCTTGCTCCTCTCAGGGCCGCGCTAGGCCCAGTGCTTGACGCGTATCCAAAATGAGCGCTGCGCTGCTGCAAGCGGCGCAAGCCGCATTGGCACGGCGCGACTTTGCCGCAGCTAGACTGGTCGCCGAGAAAGTCCTGCGCGATCGACCGAGCGATGCGGGCGCTAATCAAGTGCTCGGTATCGTCGCGCTGGAGCAGAACGATGTCGCGACCGCGCTCGCTCATTTGCGACGCGCCGACAAGGCAGCGCCCGGGCAGCCGCATATCCTGAACGCGCTCGGCATTGCACTTCGCCGAAGCGGCGATGCGTCTGGAGCGCGTCGGGCCTTCACGCGAGCGGGTGAACGCGGATTGCCGGATGCTTGGCGCAATCTGGCGATTGTCGAAGCCAACGCGGGAGACTCGGCGGCGACGATCAGGGCTTGCGAAAAGGCGTTGGCGCTCAATGCGAACGATGCGATCGCGCATGCTGGCTTGGCTGAAGCGTTGGAGAAGGTGCATCAGCTCGAACGCGCGCGGGAGCATGCAAGTCGGGCGCTTGCGCTGGATCGCGGCAACGAAGTGGCGGCGTTGACGCTCGCGGCGATCGCGTTGCGAGAGAAGGATTTTACGGCTGCGGAGTCGTTTGCTTCTCCTGTTGCCCGGTCTTCGCGTTCGATAACGAATCAGGCGTTGGCTTGGGGCGTGATTGGCGAGGCGCGGGATCGGACGAACGATTTCTCAGAAGCGTTTGCGGCATTTGCGGCGGCGAACCGGCTGTTGCTTTCGATTCACGGCGCCCATCTCGGCGAGGCGCATTTGCCGTATCATCCGCAGGGTGTTGAGCGGATGAGGGCGTTTGTAGAGGTAGCGGAATTTTCGGCGTGGCCTTCAAGTGACGAACTTGCTCCGGTGTTTCTGGTGGGATTTCCGCGATCGGGGACGACGCTTTTGGAGCAGGTGCTGTCGGCGCATTCGGGGCTCGTTTGCATTGAGGAGCGAGAGCATCTTGCGCTCGCGGCGGGTGAAGTTGCATCCGATCCAAACAAGCTTTCTGCCCTGAGTGACGCCGACATTGAAGCGATACGAGTTGAGTATTGGCGGCGGGTGAATATGGAGACGAAGGTCGGCAAACGGATTGTCGTCGACAAGCTGCCGCTGAACATCATTTTCTTACCGCTTATTCGCCGGGTGTTTCCGAGCGCGAAGATCCTGTTTGCGTTGCGCGATCCGCGCGATGTGGTGCTTTCGTGTTTTCAGCAGCGATTCGGCATGAACGCGGCGATGGTTCAGTTTCTGGATCTGAACTCGGCGGCCGCTTACTACGATAAAGTGATGAGCCTCGGCTTGCTCTGCCGTGAGCGTCTCGGATTGAGCATGCTTGAGGTGCGCTATGAGGATGTTGTTGCTGATCTTGAGCGCGTGGCGCGATCGGTGACAACTTTTCTCGGCTTGGCGTTCGAGGAGGCGATGTTGTCGCCGGCTGAAACAGCGTTGAAGCGCAAGATCAATACGCCTTCGGCGCGGCAGGTGGTTCAACCGATCTACACGCGCTCGGTGGCGCGCTGGAAAAACTACGCGCGCGAGCTCGCGCCGGCTTTGCCGGGGCTGAGCGATTGGGCCGAGCGATTGGGATATGCGCGCTAGCTGGTGTTCCAGCTGCGCCGCGCGGTTTCGGTGAAATCGGAAAGATCGACGTGGCGCT
>CALBST010000065.1 GCA_937967425.1 uncultured Caulobacteraceae bacterium | reverse complement strand
TCGAAGGCCGGCGGACCATTCGGACTCAACTCACCCCCAACCCATCCCGATAAATTTTCGCGTCCTCTTCAGTGAAACAGCAGAACACGACGCGCTTCAGCTTCGGCGCGTTGGGCAATTCCTGTTCACACGCCGCCACCGCGATGCCGCAGGCAAACCCGCGCGGCCAGCCGTAGACGCCAGTGCCCAAGCACGGAAACGCAATCGACTCGAACCCGCGCGACGCCGCCATCTTGATCGACGACGTGTAGCACTTCGCCAGCCCCGCGACCTTCGCCCCTTCAGGGCCTGGCTCGGTCCAGATCGGCGCCGCGGTGTGGATGATGAACTTCATCGGCGCGTCGAAGCCCGGCGTGATCACCGCTTCACCGGTGAGGATCGGCGGAATGCGGTTCGTCGCCTCCGTCAGCCGCGGCCCCGCCGCCGCGCGCAACGCGCCGTCGACGCCGCTGCCCGGCGCCAGCTGCCGGTTCGCGGCATTCACGACCGCATCGAGCGCCAATGTCTCGATCCGCCCCACCATGATTTCAAACGGTGCGCTCATGCGCGGTTACCTTATCTCATTGCGGGGTGACACACACGCATCCAATCGCGACCGCAGTGCTGGTGACTCAGGTTGCGCGCGTGTGTGTCACCCCGCAAACTGTGCTCGTGGAAAAGCAGGACCGCATGAAGCCCGGCCAAAGCCGCGCGCTTACAGCCGGCGAAATCGCGCTCGGCCGCTCGGTCTTTGGCGACGAGATCGCCTGGGGCAAAATCCGCATCCACCAGGCGCCGGCATTGGGCTTCGGCGCCATGGTGCCGATCGGGCGCACTATCGTTTTCTCAAAATGGCGCGCCGCCCACGATTTCAGCGCCGCTTCAATGTGGGACAAAGGCTGGTTCGTCCACGAACTCACTCACGTCTGGCAAGCGGCGCGGGGCGTCTTTCTCGCCGCCGCGAAACTCGGCGCCCTCGGCAAGGGCGCCTACGCCTACAAGCCGCAAGCGCCCAAGATCAGCGCTTACAACATCGAACGCCAAGCCGAGATTGCGCGCCATCTCTTTCTTGCGCGCGCAGGCGCGCCGGAAGAGGGCGCGCCTTCGAGGGAATGGTTAGAGCAAACTTGGGCGACGCGCTGAGAAATATGGACCGCCGGCGTCCCGCCGGCTCACTCAGACCTCGGGACTGGAGCGCTGGGCTCCGCCCCGCATGCGCGCCGGAGGCGCGCGCTCCAACTTTCAGATTCCGGCGCAGGCCAGCGGGACGCCGGCGGTCCATATTAAGGTTCGTTCGTGCGTAGCGTAAATTCACCGCGCCGCGTGCGTTCCGGAAGCGTGGCCGTAAACTCCGCCACCGCCTCCTCGCCGTAGCGATCGACCATGTCCGCGAGCGCCGCATAGATTGCGACAGAGGCAATCACCTCGGCCTCGGCGCCTTCCTGCAAAGCCGTATCCCAGGCATCAAGAATGAGCTGCAGCGCGCGGCCCTTCTTTTCCGGATCTTCCGCTGACATCAGCGCCCCGTGTGCCGCGCGCGCAGGCCTTGCGCGATGCGCAGGCCGCGGGCGCGCAATTCGGCTTCCATCTGCCGCGTGGTTTGATCGCAGGTCGGGAAACGCGCCTCTTCTTGGCGATAACCGCGATTGAAGCCTTCAACGAGCAGGGCGTTGTAGGTCGGCTCGCGCTCGATCACGCCGCGCATGTAAGTGCGCCAGCGCTGATCGTCGCGGCCGTCGCAGATGATGCGCAGATAGTGCGCGCCGCCCAGCACCTCAGAAAGCTCAACCAGCTGGCCGCGATACCATTCCTCGCCGCGGGGGGCTTCGGTTTGGGGCTGCTGCTGCGGCTGTCGGCGCGGCTGTTGCGCCGCCGCCGGCAAGGCGGCAGCGGCGATCAGCGCGGCGCATAGCAAAGTACGCAATTTCATGGCTCGGCGCGTAGCTCCCAAACAGGGCGGGAGTGTGGAAACGGGCCGTTAGCCCGCGCTTACCCCCGGCTTGCGATCGGCCCATGGCTGCGCCTGTTCAAGCTCATAGGCAAGTTCCAGGAGCCGTTTTTCCTGGCCTTTGGCGGATGAGAAGTGGATGCCGATCGGCAGCCCGGCTGACGACCATCCAAGCGGCACACTCATTGCCGGCGCGCCGGCCACGTTCTGCAGCGGCGTGTAGCCCACATATTCATTCAGCGTATCGAACATGGCCATGCCCTTGGACCCATCGATGGTTCCAAGCGGCACAGGCGGACTGGCGAGAACCGGCGTCAAATAGACATCCGCACTTGTTTCAAAAAATGCGGCGTATGTCGCTTCGACAGTGCGAAGGCGTCCAATCGCCGCTTGCAGCGCGGGCAGACCTTGCCGCTGCGCGTGCTGCGCCAGCTCCAGCGTCAGCGGCTCAAGCAATTGATCGAGCGGCGCGTCCGGCCCGGCCTGGCGTTGCACCAGCTGCACAACTTCAGCGGCGCCGAACGCCCAGAGCAGAATGAAATCCGCGCTGAATTGCGGCCCATCAATCTGGGGGCGGCCTTCAATCACCGTGTGACCAAGCGAGCGGCAAAGCTCGGCGGCCGCCTCTACCGCGGCGCGCACGTCCGCATCGGGCTCGTGGCCAAGTGCATTCGGAACATCGAGCGCGATGCGCAGGCGCTCCGTGCTTGGCCCGCTGACAACACCCACAGGCGCGAACGCAGCGCCCTCGCCGCTGGCTTCGGTTGCCGCGAGCCAAGCGGCGGTATCGCGCACGCTGCGGCTCACGCAGCCACTTACTGAAAGGTCGATGCCGCTATCGGGCCGTCCTTGCGGAACGCTGCGCCCGCGCGAGGGCTTGAGGCCGAGAAGGCCGTTGCACGAGGCGGGGATGCGAATCGAACCGCCGCCATCGCTGGCATGAGCGATCGGCACGACGCGCGCGGCAACGGCGACCGCCGCGCCGCCAGAAGAGCCGCCGCTGGATTTCGTGACATCCCACGGATTTTTCGTCGCGCCGCCGAGCAACGTCTCGGTCGTTGCCGTCAAACCGAATTCCGGCGTTGTCGATTTACCGAATGGAACGAGGCCTGCGGCGAGCAGGGCATCCATGTAAGGCGGCTGCTCTTGCGCGATGTTGTTTGCGAAAGCGCGGCTGCCGTACTTCGTCGGCTGCCCCGTCATCGGCAGCAGATCCTTGATCAAGGTCGGTACGCCGGCGAAGGGGCCGCTCAACGTCTCGGCGGCACGGGCGCGCCCATAGTCGTAAAGCGGCGTCGCGATGAAGTTAAGTTCGCCGTTCAGGGCTTCGCTGCGCGCGATCGCCGCTTCGAGTGCTTCCGCCGCCGTGATGCCGCCATCCCGCACCGCCGCCGCGACGCCGGTCGCGTCTAAATCGCCCAACGCATCGGACCGCGTGCCGAACTGCGGCGGCCAATCGCTACAACCACCAACCGTGGTGAGCGCCCCCAGTGCGACGGCGTTGGCCATCAGGCCGCGGCGTGAAATGGTCATCGGCTTCCCCCTTGGCCTGCTTCGCGGCCTTGGCTGGAAGTCTGGCGCAAGCTCGGTCTCACTCGCAAGCGGGGAAAAGAGGCTTGCCTTCGCGTCAAGCGCAAGCGAGGAGGCGGCGATGTCCCGGATACGCGCCGATCTGCTGCTCGTTGCGCGCGGCCTCGCCGCGAGCCGCGCCAAAGCGCGTGCGGCCATCGAAGCAGGCGGCGTTCT
>CALBST010000064.1 GCA_937967425.1 uncultured Caulobacteraceae bacterium | reverse complement strand
TCGGGCAGCTCTAGATCTTCCAGATAGAGATCGAGATATTCCTCGTCGGTCAGCGCGAAGCGAAACTCGTCCTCGCCTTCGCCGCTATCGCTCGCTTGTGAACCTTGCCCGCCGCCTTGCTCGGGCCGCGCGATGGAATCGCCTTCAATGTATTTCTTGTTGCCCGGCAGAACGTAATCGCGCACGCCGCCCTGCCGCGAGCGATGCAGATGCGGCTCGTGAACGCCACCGCTCGGAATCGAAACTTCGCCGCCCTTGCCGGCATCCTTGATCGAACGGCTCGACGAAGCCTCCCGCACCGCTTTGCGCACCTGCGCACGCGCGCGGCGCAAAAAGCGCTGACGGTTGGCGAAGCTTTTCCCGCCCGGGTTAAGGCGCCGGTCGATGATGTTCATGGACGGCCGCCTTACCCCGCTTGCTTGACGCGCATGTACCACTCGACCAGCCGGCGGACTTGCCGCTCGGTGTAGCCGCGCTCGACCATGCGCAAAACGAACTCCTCGTGCTTCTTCTCGGTCTCGCCATCCTTCTTCGAGCCGAAGGTGATGATCGGCAGCAAGTCTTCGACCTGGCTGAACATGCGCCGCTCGATGACTTCGCGGATTTTTTCGTACGACGTCCACGATGGGTTCTTACCGCCATGGCCGGCGCGCGCGCGCAGCGTGAACTTCACGACCTCGTTGCGGAAGTCCTTCGGGTTGGCGATCCCGGCCGGCTTCTCGATCTTCGAAAGCTCCTGGTTGAGCAGTTCGCGATTGAGCAATTGGCCGGTGTCTGGATCCTTGAAGTCGATATCTTCGATCCACGCATCCGCGTAATCGACGTAGCGATCGAACAGGTTCTGACCGAAGTCGTGATACGATTCGAGATAGGCCTTCTGGATCTCATTGCCGATGAATTCGGCATAACGCGGCGCCAGATCGGCCTTGATGAACTCCAGGAGCCTTGCTTCTTGCTCTTGGGGGTATTGTTCGCGCCGCACTTGCTGCTCGAGCACATACATCAAGTGCACTGGATCGGCGGCGACTTCGGTGGTGTCGTGATTGTAGGTCGCGGCCAGCACCTTGAAGGCAAAGCGGGTCGAGATGCCTTCCATGCCTTCATCGACGCCAGCAGCATCCTTGTATTCCTGCAGCGTACGCGCCTTCGGATCGACCTCTTTCAGGCTCTCGCCGTTATAGACGCGCATCTTTGCGAACGCATTTGAGTTCTCGTGCTCCTTCAAGCGCGAGAGCACTGAGAATCGCGCCAGCATTTCAAGCGTGCCCGGCGCGCACGGCGCCTCTGAGAGCTCCGAACCGCGGATCAGCTTCTCGTAGATTCGCTGCTCTTCCTGAACACGCAGCACATACGGGACCTTGATCACATAGATGCGGTCAATGAAGGCCTCGTTGTTCTTGTTGTTCTTGAACGATTGCCACTCGGCCTCGTTCGAGTGCGCCATGATGATGCCAGTGAAGGGAATCGCGCCGATATTCTCGGTGCCGACGTAATTGCCCTCCTGCGTCGCCGTCAGCAACGGGTGCAGCATCTTGATCGGCGCTTTGAACATCTCGACGAACTCGAGCATGCCCTGGTTGGCGCGGTTCAAGCCGCCTGAATAGCTATACGCATCGGGATCGTTCTGCGCGTGCATTTCGAGCTTGCGAATATCGACCTTGCCGACGAGCGAGCTGACATCCTGGTTGTTGTCGTCGCCCGGCTCGGTTTTTGCGATCGCAACCTGGCGCAAGCGCGACGGATTCATCTTCGCGACGCGGAACTTGGTGATGTCGCCGCCAAATTCATCAAGGCGCTTGATGCACCAGGGGCTCATCAAGCCTGTGAGGCGGCGTTGCGGAATGCCGTAATCGTCTTCCAGACGCTGACCCCACACAGTGGGGTCAAACAGGCCGAGCGGATGCTCGAATACCGGCGAGAGCTCATCGCCGGCCTTCAGCACATAGATCGGCTGATCTTCCATCAGCGCCTTCAGACGCTCCGCCAGCGAAGACTTACCGCCGCCAACAGGACCGAGCAGGTAGATAATCTGCTTGCGCTCTTCCAATCCCTGCGCGGCGTGACGGAAGAAGGCGACGATCCGCTCGATCGTCTCCTCCATGCCGTAGAATTCCGCGAAAGCCGGGTAGAACCGCATCGTGCGGTTCATGAAGATGCGGCCAAGACGCGCGTCCTTCGACGTGTCGACCATCTTTGGCTCGCCTATGGCGGCGAGCAGGCGCTCATGCGCGCTCGCGTACGCCATAGGATCGTCGCGGCACAGGCTGAGGAAGTCCTGCAGCGACATTTCCGCTTCTCGACGCTGCTCAAACGAGCGAGCGTAACTGCGAAAAAGATCTTCAGACATCGTGCCTCCGTCCGCGTCTCGCCAACCTTACATAAGAACTCCGGTCCCGAGACGCTTAACAAAAAGCCATGCAAATCTGGCGGCGATAAGGTGAGGTTTGTGACGCCGCGCACGATCCGCCCAAACAACACGCACAGGATGACATGATTTGCGGCGCTGTGGCCGGAAAACTCGGGAAAAATTCAGCAGGCGTCATAAGTGAGCGAAAGCTGAACGAATTGTGGCGCATGCGCTTCGATGCGCGACTTTAACGAAGACAAAACCTTCGATTTTACGCGGCCTTAAGCACGTTGCGGCATCCCATTGGGGCTGGGGACCGCAAGAGGCTGACCAATGAGTGACAGTGCATGGGTGCTAAAGGGCATCGACCCTGAGACCCGCGACCGCGCGGTCGAAGAAGCACAGCGCTTGGGCGTCAGCCTGGCTGACTACCTGACCGACAAGGTGTTGAAGAGCGCGCTCAATGAGCAAATCGGCGTGATCGCCGCCGTGGCCGAACCCGCGCCGCCGGCCGAGCCAAGTGATTTTGGTGTTCGCCATCGCTTCAAGACCCTGGAACGCCGCCTCGAAGGATCGGTAAGCAGCCTGGAAGCGGCACTTCATGCCCTCGACAGCTCCCTATTCGACGTCACTTCGCGGGTCGGCGAGTTGGAAGGCTTGGCGGGCGATACCGCCCACGCCCTTCAACAGGCGCTGAACGAGATGGCCGGCCAGCTGGCCGCCATCCGTCTCCACATCACCGACGTGGAGGAGAATTCCGTTGCGCGTGACGAAGAAGGCTCCGCCGCGCACGCCTCTCTCACGCAGGCCTTCACCGGCCTCAACTACCGCACCGAGACGATTGGTCAACGCGTCGATGACATCGAAGTCGTCGCTCGCCGGGCCGACACCAACGCCGCGGTATTGGCGGATGCGCACGAACAATTGAAACACGCCGTCGCCGACGATTTCAGCGCCTTTGCGCAAGATATCAACGAGCGTCTCGGCCACGGCCTGCGCGACGTCGCCGCCGCTGCCGACGAAGCCGCGGCCCAGGCCGACGCCGCTGTCGCCCATCTCATTGTCGAACTGCGCGGCGTCCGGGAATCGCTTGAGCAGAGCGTTGCCGATGGGGTCGATGAAACCCGCCGCCGCATCCACACCGCCTTCAGCGAAGCTGCGGAGCGCATGGACGCGTTATCCGACCGCGTCGATCAGGTTGAGATCGTCAGTCTTCGCGCCAACGAGCAACTTCGCATCCAGATCACCGACGTCGAGGACGCCGCGCAAACCGCGCTTGAGGAGACGGCCGAAACGCTACGACAGGCGGGCGATGCACTCGCCGCCGATTTGCAACGCTCGGTCCAGGAGAGCCGCGCCGCCCTGGAAAGCGTCCACAACGACCTCGCCAGCGAGATCGCCGACTTACGCGAACGCCAGCAAGCCGGTCTCGCGCGCCTGAAGCAGGTCGATGCAGCCGCCAACAACACCGCTAACGGTCTGTCTGCGCTGCGTGAAACCCTGCTGCGCCGCATCGGCGAAGCGGAAACTGGCGCGGCTGAACTCGTTGCACGCGTGCAGAGCGAGCTTGGCGAAGAACTCGACACCCTCACCTCACGCTTCACGCGCTACGAGCGCGACAGCGCCGAAACCCATTTCACGCTACGCGCCGAAACCGAGCGCGTAGAGACGGCCGTCATCGCCTCGCTTGAGAAGCTCGCTAGCGACATCGCCAAGGGCGACGCCGCCAATACATCGCTGATCGAGGATCTTCGCCAGCGCCTTGACGGCGAGCTCAGCGCCCTCAACGAGCAGCAAGCCGGCGCCGCCGCGCGGCTCACGGTGATCGACCTCGCGCTTGGCGCGCAGACACAGTTGGCGGAGCGCATTGCCCAACTCGAAGCCGCACACGCTGACGGCGCCGGCGAAATCAAGCTGGCCTCGGTTGAAGCCCAGATTAGCACGCTGACCAAAGCGCTGGCCGAACGCACCGACGAGGAATTGCTCCAGCGCATCGAGGAATTACGCGGCCGCCTCTCGGCTTACGAAGCTCACGCCAGCGCCACCGCCGATGGCGTCAACGACCTGGTTCGCATGCTTGGCCGCGTCACCACGCAAAACGCCGAGACCGCCGCCAAGGCCGAGGATCGCGTCCACAAGCTCGAGCTAGCGCTGGCCGACCTGAAGCTCGCGCACCTGGCCTCGAGCGACAAAGCCGTCGCAACACCAGAGGATATCGCCGCCCTGCAACGCCGCATTGGCGCCATCGAACAACGCCCCGCACCAGCGGCCGCCACGCCGGATGACCTCGCCGCCCTGCAATGGCGTGTGAGCGCGATCGAGCAACGCCCGGCCGCGCCGGCTGGCGCGCCGATTGAAGCCATCGCCCTCATCGAACAGCGCATGGGTCAAATGGAAAGCCGGCAAGCCGAAGCACTCGAAGCACTGCGCGCCGACATTGTGCGTTTCGTCACCGACAACGATCGCCGCCTCGCCGCGCTCGAACACACGGAGGTGGATTACAACCTCGCCGCCGAGTTCGACGCGCTGCGTCGCCGCGTCGAGGAGCGCATCCTCGGCATCGAAACGCGCAGCGTTCGCACGCTGGAACAAGTGGCCGACACGGTTCAGATGCTGGAAGAGCGCTTCATGAGCCGAGACGGCGGCGAGCGCCAAACCGCCTA
>CALBST010000063.1 GCA_937967425.1 uncultured Caulobacteraceae bacterium | reverse complement strand
ACATATGTGCGCGTCCCTAATCCCTAATCCCTCACTTGGGCTTCCGCCGCGTGCGCTAGCCCCCATCGCTCAGCCGGGCTAACCTCGCCCCATGTCGATGGACGGCCTTGAAGACGACGTCGCACCGGCGCGGATAAAGCCGCAGCTCGTGTATCCGCTTGGCGAACCGCCTGAGCCTGGCGTGGCGCGCGAGATTGCGCCCGGCGTGCACTGGGTGCGCATGCCGCTGCCGTTTGCGCTGCAATGGATCAATCTGTGGCTCCTCGAAGATGGCGACGGCTGGACCATCGTCGACACCGGCATCGCCATGGAGCAAACGCGCGAACACTGGCGCGCAATCTTCGAAGCCAAGCTCAACGGCAAACCAGTCAAGCGCGTGATCTGCACGCACATGCACCCAGATCACATGGGCCTTGCCGGTTGGATCTGCCGCAAGTTCAACGCAACGCTCTGGATGAGCCGCCTCGAATACATCACCGGGCGCATGCTGGTCGCGGACACTGGCCGCGAAGCGCCGGAGGAGGGCGTGGAATTTTATCGCGCCGCCGGCTGGGATGAGAACGCGCTCGATAGCTACAAGGTGCGCTTCGGCGGCTTCGGCAAAGCGGTGTCGAAAATGCCGGACGCGTTCAAGCGCATGGAGGATGGCGATGTCGTCGAGATCGGCGGCCGCCCGTGGCGCGTCATCACCGGCAACGGCCATTGCCCTGAACACGTCTGCCTCTGGCAGGAAGAGCTGAAGCTCTTCATCTCCGGTGACCAAGTCCTGCCGCGCATCAGTTCCAACGTCTCGGTGTTCCCAACAGAACCAGACGGCGATCCGCTCGCCGACTGGATCAACAGCTGCAAGAAGCTGCTTCAGGTCATGCCGAACGACGTGCTCGTGCTTCCAGCGCACAACGAGCCGTTTCACGGCCTGCACGAGCGCCTGCAAAATCTGATCGACGGCCACGAAAAAGCGCTCGCGCGCGTGCATGATCGCATTGCGAAAGAGCCGCGCCGGGCCGTTGATCTCTTTGGCGCCTTGTTCGCGCGCAAGATCGGCCCCGATCTCATCGGCATGGCGACGGGCGAAGCCATCGCGCACGCCAATTGCCTGATCGGGCGGGGGCTTGCGAAGCGCGTCGTCGATAGCGAAGGTATCGCCCGTTATGTCGCCACCTGAACGCAACCCCGAACACCGCTCCTCGAGCCCGATGATTCTGTTCTGCACGGGCGCCGGGCTGTGCGTGCTCGCTTACTTCCTCGGTGTTGGCGCCGTCCTTGGCGCGCTTTTCACCGGCGGCGATCCCGCCATGGTGGTTGGCGGCCTTTTGGCGGCAATCAGTTTAGGCATCGCCACGTTGCTTGGTTTCGTGCTGATGCTGATTGGCGGCATCTGGATGATCGGCCAAGTCATCGCCGATCAAAGCGGCGGCGCCGAAGAAAAGCGCTATCGCGATGTTGAACGCTAGGGGCAATCACGCATGATCGTTTCTACTACCTTTGAAGTCGCCGGGCGCAACATCGCCCAGCACCTCGGCCTGGTGCGCGGCAACGTTGTGCGCTCGCGCTTTATTGGCCGCGATATCGTAGCGGGCCTGCGCATGATCGTTGGCGGCGAGATTCACGAATACACGAAGCTCTTGGCCGAAAGCCGCGAGCAGGCGCTCGATCGCATGATTCAGCACGCGCAATCGCTTGGCGCTGATGCGGTTATCGGCGTGCGATTTGAAACGACAGATGCGGGCGCGGGCCAAGCCACGGAAGTGCTGGCCTACGGCACCGCAGTTAAGCTCGGTTGACGCGCCGGCGCGGCATGCGCCAAGCGCCACGCCATCAGCATCACCACGCCAGCGGAGACATCGATCATCAAACCGAACGCCGTCACGAACATGATGTGATGGATGAGCAGGTGTGAAGCGGGCGCGGCCGCGAGTTCGCCGAGGCGCCAGTCAGCTGCGCGCTGCAGGCCCCAGTCAAAGAAAGCGCCCGCAGCAAGAACGCCGGTGGCGATCACCAGCCAGAGCGGCACATGCGGCAGGTCGAGCGGCAGCCCGGCAATCATGTGCGGCGCCGTGTAGGCGACAATCATCAAGCCGTAGGCCGGGGTCAGCCAAGCGTGCGCCAGCGCCTTGAAGGTGGTTTCAGCCGGCCGTCCCGCTGCAGTGGCGAGGCGCGCCGCTTCGCCCACGCTCCAGCGCGTGTCCGCAAACAGCCGCCACACGAAAAGCGTGCCGATAGCCCCGGCCAAGCCCACGAACATGCCGACAACGAACGCCGCGAATGCCGGGCCAACCAGCCCCAGCCAATCCACACGCACCGCTTCGCCGTTCAACAGAACGCGCGCCGCCAGCAGCGCGAGGCCCAAAACAGCCAGAGGTGGAGAGAAAAGCGAAATCCCGCCAAGCGCGAGCGCCGTCAGCGCGGCAGCGAGAGCGCGGTCAGCGCCCAAACGGCTTGCAGCGCCCGGGAGGGGCGCTGCAAGGGCTCGGTGGAGTCGTCCGTTCATGGCTCATGGTTTGAGCCATCGTCGTGAATTGCGCGTAAACGCTAAGATAACCAAGCGTTTACGTTAATGGCCGAGGCCTTAATCGCGGCGCGACGGATCGCGGTGGCGGCGACGGCGGCGTTCCTCTTCAGGCTGAGCTTCGCTCTCTGTCGCCTCTGCTTGCGACGTCGTCTGCGCCGCTTCACGCGCAAGGCGCTCAGAGCTTTGTTGCTGAGCCGCTCGTTGCCAAGCCGCATCATTCGGGTGGGCCAACGACGCAAAAATCGAGTCGTAGGCTGCGGCCGAGTTTGAGCCAGCGCAGAACGCGCGGATTTCGACGCCCGGGCGGATCAGCACCGCGCCGTAAACAGTCTTGCTCGGGCCGCGCAATTCAGCCCGCTGCACCGGCCAGGCGCCGCTCGTGTCAACTGTTTGCGAGACCAAGGTCGCCGGCGACCCTTCGAAGAAATCGCGGATCGGGGACGCGTACGTCACCCAGGCATCCGCGGGGATCGGATCGCGCGTGTTCATCGCCGCTTCGGCCGAGCTGTTTGCTGTGTTCGGGTTATCGGCGCCGAAAAAGTAACAATCGTTCGTGGGATTGAACGCCAACACGGCCGTTTGTCCGCCCGCACCCCGCGGCTGGACGCGCCAGCCTGACGGCGCATTGAAAGTGAGGCGCCCAGCTGGGTCGGTGTATTGTTCGGCCGCGGCGACGCCGCCCGCCAGAAGTCCGACGCCAAACACGGCGGCCAGCGCGAGATTGCGCATCCGGTAGTCCTCCAAACCTGCCCTCAGGGCGGAATTTCGCCTTCCGTCGCCCACAGTCAAGACCGGACTATGCGCGCTCACGCTAGATTGCGCGCGGGAACCGCCTATTGTGGTGAAAACGAGGTGAGGAACCCATGGGTCTGCGCGGAAAAACCTTATTCATTACCGGCGCCAGCCGCGGCATCGGCCTGGCCATCGGCCTCCGCGCCGCGCGCGACGGCGCCAATGTTGTGATCGCAGCCAAGACGGCCGAGCCGCACAAAAAGCTGCCGGGCACGATCTATTCTGCGGCCGAAGAGATTGAGAAGGCGGGCGGGCAAGCGCTCCCAGTCGTCGTCGACGTGCGCGAGCCCGATAGCGTGAAGGCGGCTGTAGAGGCGGCGGCGGAGAAATTCGGCGGCATCGATATCTGCGTGAACAATGCGAGCGCCATCCAACTTACAGGCACGCTGCAGACGGATATCCGCCGTTACGACTTGATGAACCAAGTCAACGCGCGCGGGACGTTCATCACGTCGCGCACCTGCATCCCGTATCTGAAGCAAAGCTCGAATCCGCACGTGCTGATGCTGTCGCCGCCGCTCGATATGAGCCCGCGCTGGTTCGCCGGACACGTCGCTTACACGATGGCGAAGTACGGCATGAGCATGTGCGTGCTCGGCATGGCCGAAGAGTTCAAGGACGATGGCATCGCCTTTAACGCGCTGTGGCCGCGCACCGGCATCGCCACCGCCGCGATCGAGTTCGCGCTCGCCGGCCAAGAGGGCATGAGCCATTGCCGCAGCGTCGACATCATGGCCGACGCCGCCTACGCGATCTTCAACAAGTCTGCGCGCGAATGCACCGGCAACTTCTTCATCGATGATGTGCTGCTCTATGCCGAAGGCGAGCGCGACTTCGATAAGTACCGCATCGATCCGACCAAATCGCTTATGCCGGATTTCTTCGTGCCGGAGAACACGCCGCTGCCGCCGGGCGTCAGCATGGGACCGAAGGCTTAGGCCTCGCCGCGCAGCTGCGCGCTGATCCGCGCCGCAGCGCCGTCGCGGCCGTCGAGCCAGATACCGAAGAAGTGACGCCGGAAATTCGGCCAGCGCACCTCGCAGCGCTGTGCGCCGTTAAGATAGAACACCGCCGTCTCCTGGCTGGTGCTGACGCCGGTGAAGCGATCGCCTTGTGACACGCTGGTGAAGCAGCGCTCCAGTTGTGTGCGCAGCGGCGCTAGCCGCTCCGCGCCGCCGGCGCCACGCGAACTCATTTCGCGGATTGAGCGGTTGATCAGGGTCTCCGCCCGCGCCGCGCGATCATAAGTCAGCGTCAGCGCAAATGGCCGCTCCCAGGAGAACGCGCCGCCATTGGCATAGAGCTCCGCATTGAAAAGCCGGATCGAAAGCACGCTGTAGGCCGCTTCGCCAACCTTCTCCGCACCAGGCAGTGCGCGCGCCACTTCGCTCGGGTTCGCCGCGGCAGGACCGGCGAAGAGCAGCGTTAGGGCGGCGAGGGCGGTCAGGATCTGGCGCACGACATGGTCTCCGGCGGTATGAACGCTGGATACGGACAAAAGGCGCCAATGGATTGGCGGAATTCGGCGCAGGCGTGGCCGGCTGGGTTGTAGGATTCGGGCTGGGTGCATCGTCCTCGAATACGTAGGTCGTTGCGGCGCATGTCCGCAATCGCTCTGCGGAATATCGAACGCCCCTAGCCCAATTCGGTTCGCGCCCCTATGTCGGCGCCTCCGAGACAACAAGTTCCGAGTCGCCTCTTGCAGCCCATCATCACGATTAAAGACGTCAGCAAGACGTATAAGTCCGGCGTCCAGGCGCTGAAGCCCGTGTCGCTGGAGATCATGAGGGGCGAGATTTTCGCGCTGCTGGGGCCGAACGGCGCCGGCAAAACGACGCTCATCAACATGACCTGCGGGATCGTGAACCTCTCCACAGGCACGATCATCGCCGACGGCCACGACATCATCCGCGACTACAAAGAGGCGCGCAAGAAGATCGGCCTCGTGCCGCAGGAGCTTCACACGGACGCGTTCGAGCGTGTGATCGATACGGTGAATTTCAGCCGTGGGCTGTTCGGGTTCGCACCGAACCCGGCCTACATCGAAAAGGTGCTGCGCGATCTGTCGCTCTGGGAAAAGCGCAACGCCAAGATCATGGAACTTTCCGGCGGCATGAAGCGCCGGGTCATGATCGCCAAGGCGCTTTCACACGAGCCGAAAATCCTCTTCCTCGATGAGCCCAGCGCCGGCGTGGACGTCGAGCTGCGCCGCGACATGTGGGAAATGGTGCGCGGGCTGCGGAAGAACGGCGTCACCATCATCCTCACGACGCACTACATCGAAGAGGCCGAAGAAATGGCCGATCGCGTCGGCGTCATCAGCAAGGGCGAGCTGATCCTTGTTGAAGAGAAGAACACGCTGATGCGCAAGCTGGGCAAGAAGCAGCTGGTGCTCGATCTCGCCGCGCCCGTGAGCGAAGTGCCCGGCGGCTTGAACGGCTTCCACGTCGAACTCGCCAATGAAGGCCGCCAGATCATCTACAGCTTCGACGCCCAGGCCGACGACACCGGCATCCCGGCGTTCCTGAAGCGGCTGGGCGAAATCGGCGTCGATTACAAAGACCTCCACACCGAGCAATCCTCGCTCGAAGACATCTTCGTTTCCCTGGTGCACTCCAAATGAACGTCTACGGCATTCAAGCCATCTATCGTTTCGAGATGGCGCGCTGGTTTCGCACCATCGGGCAGAGCCTGTTCTCGCCGGTGCTCTCGACCTCGCTCTACTTCATAGTCTTCGGCTCGGTGTTCGGCTCGCGCATGATTGAGATTGGCGGCGTGAGCTATGGGCAATTCATCATTCCCGGCCTCGTCATGCTCTCGATCCTGACCGAGAGCGTCTCCAACGCCAGCTTCGGCATCTACATGCCGCGCTGGGCTGGGACGATTTACGAGTTGCTGTCAGCGCCGGTCTCGGCCTTCGAAGCTGTCTGCGGTTATGTCGGCGCCGCTGCGACGAAGTCAGTGATCATCGGCCTCGTCATTCTCGCCACCGCGTACTTCTTCGTGCCGTACAGCGCGCAGAACTGGCCGGCCGTGTTGCTGTTCCTGGTGCTGACCAGCGTTTCGTTCTGCTTGTTCGGCTTCGTTCTCGGCGTGCTCGCCGACGGCTTCGAGAAGCTCCAGATCGTGCCGATGCTGATCCTGACGCCGCTGACGTTCCTCGGCGGTACGTTCTACTCGATCGAGATGCTGCCGAAGCCCTGGGACACGATCGCGCTGTTCAACCCGATTGTTTATCTGATCAGTGGCTTCCGCTGGGCTTTCTTCGGCGAGCAGGCGGCGGATGTGAACATCGGCGTCAGCCTCGCGGCGATCAGCTTCTTCCTGCTCATCTGCCTCACCGCCGTCTGGTGGATATTCAAGACCGGCTACCGGCTGAAGAACTAACCAGGAAGACGACCCACATCGCAACCAGGCTCGCGCCCATCCAGACGATGGCAAACGCGGGATCCTCGATCACGATGAGCTTTATCGCGCCTTGCACGACAGCGTGCGCAATGGCCGGCGCCCAGATGGTGCGACCGCCGAGTTCGTAAAGCCACGCGAACGGAAACGCGATCAGCACCGAGAGCGCCAGCGCCGTGAGCGCGATCGGCCAGGCCATCGTCGCGAACAGATAAAGGTGCGCGGCCGCGAACGGGATCATTGAGAGCAACGCCGCGCGCCAGAATGTGCGCCCGCGACGGATGTTGCCGTACAGAAACCCGCGAAACAGGATCCCCTCAGCGACACCCGCTTGAAGGAATATGCCGAACGCCAGCCAAGCCGCGCCGGGATAGATCGAGATGAACCCGCCTTGCGTCATCAGGAAGAGCGGGAAGGCGCAAAGCGCCAGTGCGCAGACGCCAATCGCTACGATTATGCCGCGCGGGCTAGGCGCGCCGAGGCCGAGGTCCGCGAACGCCGCCTTCCACGTGCCGCTGAAGAAGAAGCGTTGCGCGAGCAGCGCCGCGCCCACTGTCACCGCCGCCACCGCCAAGCCTGCTTCGCCGCGCAAGCTGTGCAGGACCGCCGCCGATCCTTGCAGAATGGCGAACAACACAGCGAAGCCGATCAGCAGCTTCGCCCAGCTCGCCCGGTCATGAATGCCGTCCCGCATGTGCGCTGACGTAGCGCAAACCGTGCCGTTCGTCTCTCGCCGCGCGATGGGCGCCGGTGTATGCGGGGTGGGAAGAGGTATTGTCCATGAGCGAAGAGCACATCATCGTCCGCCGCGACGGCGCAGTTCTCGAAATCCAGTTCAACCGCCCGGACAAGAAGAACGCCATCACCAACGCCATGTACGGCGCGATGGCCGACGCCGTCGTCGAAGCACAGACGAACGACGACATCCGCGTCGTGCTGTTCACGGCGGTCGGCGACTTCTTCTCCGCCGGCAACGACATCAAGGATTTCGCCGCCCAGTCCGCCGGCGCTTTCGATGGTCCGCGTCATGTCGGCCGCTTCCTCGAAGTGGTAATCAACGCGGAAAAGCCGATCGTCGCGGCGGTGCAGGGCCACGCCGTCGGCGTCGGCACCACCATGCTGTTCCAGTGCGATCTCGTTTATGTCGCCGAAGATGCGCGCCTCACCGTGCCGTTCATCGATCTCGGTGTTGTGCCGGAGAACGCATCGAGCCTCACCATGGTCGATCGCCTCGGCCATACCCGCGCATTCGCGCTCTTCGGCTTGGGTGAGCCGCTCCATGGAAAAGACGCTGCTGCCTGGGGCCTCGCCAACGCCGCGTTGCCGTCCGGCGAAGTCCAACCGCGCGCGCGCGCAGCTGCGCAGACTCTCGCGGCGAAGCCGCCGCAATCCATGCGCCTCACCAAGAAGCTCATGCGCGATCGCGAAGCCCTATTGGCGCGTATGCAGGAAGAGGGCGAAATCTTCGCCGAGCGGCTCCGCTCGCCCGAAGCCGCCGCCGCCTTCGCCGCGTTTCTGACGAAACGCTAGATACAAGTCTGGACCGCCGGCGCCCCCGCCGGCATTCGGTAATTCAGATCTCGCCGTCCGTAGTCGACTAGGCGGAGATGCCGGCGGGGGCGCCGGCGGTCCAGACTCGACGTTATCAGCGCCGCGCAGGGCCGCCAGATGTCGCTCCGCGCTGGCGGCCATGCTGCGCGATCCACGCTTCAATCGCCGGGACGCGCTCGCGGATAGTCTCCGCGCGCAGCCGGATCTGCGCTTGCGCCGCAGCTACCGTGTCACGCGCACTGCCCTCCGGGAAGTTCTGGGCGTAACGATCCAGTTCATCGATCATGGCCACGTCGCCGCTGATCGCGGCAAGATGAGTCGGAAACTCGAGCCGCTGCAGCGGGTCGAGCATGGCTTCAATCGCCGCCCGATTGGCGACCAGGAAGTCCCAGGCCATTCGCGTGTGACCCGCTGCGACGGCGCTGATCACCTGCGGCCTGATCTGGCGCGGAATTTCATCACCGAGCGTCAGCTGCAGCGTGCGCTGCGCCAGGGCGTCGTCATTGGCGCTCGCAATCAGCAGCCAAAGCCTGCGCTGCTCGACGAAATCTGACGCTGCGCGCGCCTGCGCCAAAAGCGCCTCGTAATCCGCCGGTGTTGCGTTGGCGGCATAAACCGATCGCGCGGCGGTGCGGATGGCGCCGGGGAGCGCTGATGGGTCGCTCTGGGCTGCGCGTATGCGTCGGCGCGCTTCGGCGATGATCTCTTCGTCGCCAAGTCCGCCCAAAGTGGTGATGAGGGTTGCGCGCATGTTGGTGAGGTTGGCGTCGTCGCCGGGGCGCGGTTGCCAGCCGACGCGCGCGAAGTGCGGTTCCAGGATGCGCCGCCCATAGGCGCGCACCGCCTCGGCGCTTGGGCGTCCGTGGGTGTACCCCGCAAAGGCTGACATCGAAGCCGCCGTATCCATGACGATCACCGGATCGGCGTTGGCTGGGATGACATTGACCAGTTCGAGATAGTTCGTGAACGGCGCATCGCCGCTTCGCCCGAAGGCGTAATAGTCGAGCAGCAGGCCAAGCTGATCGGCGTCATCAAGCTGCCCGAACGCCTCGCGCAAACGCGCAAAGTTCGCGTCATCATAGAGAACCCTGAAAAAGCCGGACTGCCCCGCATTTACGAGATACGGCTGGCAGGTGGAGCGCACCGTTGTGCTGATAGCCTGCTGGCTCGAAGGGAAGACGACGCGCGACTCGCCGCCGCCAATGCGGCGGATCATGATCGGAATGGTCCAGCGCTGATCCGTGCGCGCGGAATCGTCCATCGCGAAACGACGCTGCTCCAAGCTGATGTCTGCGCCGCGGCTTCTGCGGCAATCGTGGCTCTCAGCGCGGATCAGAGGGAAGCCGGGTTGCGTGGTGAAGCTGCGCGCGATCTCCAGCACCGGCTGGCCCGACGCGCCCTGAATCGCGGTCCACAGATCCTCAGTGCGAGCGCTGCCATAGCGGCGGCTGTTGATGTAGTTGCGCACGCCTGTGCGGAAATCTTCCTCGCCGACATAAGCTTCGAGCATGCGAATGACGGCCAGGCCCTTTTCGTAAGTGATCGTGTCGAACGCGAGGTTCGCATCGTCGATGGTATTGACGACCTGCACCACCGAGTGCGTGCCTTGGCGCGCATCGAGCGCCATGGCGGTGGAGGTGCCGTCCGTCAGCTGCGTCAGCCACGGGTTCCAGTCCGGGTGCACCGCTTCGGTCGCTTTCGCCGCCATCCACGATGCGAACCCTTCGTTCAGCCACAGATCGTCCCACCAATGCATGGTGACGAGATTGCCGAACCATTGGTGCGCGATTTCGTGGGCGACGATGCCGAACACGTTCTGCCGCTCGGCCACGCTCGAGTTTTCGTCCACCAGCAGATATTGGTCGAAATAGAGGATGGCGCCCCAGTTCTCCATCGCGCCAAAACCGCCCGCGCCGGGCACGCCGATCATGTCGAGCTTCGGCAGCGGATAGGGGATGCCAAAATATTCCGTGAAGTAGTTGAGCGACTGTTCGCCCGCTTCGAGCGCAGCGGCCGTGCGATGAGCCTCGCCGCGGCGGACAACGACGCCAAGCTCAACGTCGCCGACCTGCCGCGTCACCCGCTCGAAATCGCCAACCGCGAGGAAAAGCAGATAGCTTGGCATGGAGGGCGTATCGGCGAAGCGCGTGCGCGTGCGGTTGCCTGCAAGCCGCGTCGTTTGTTCGGCCGGCATATTGCCGACCACGAACTGATCGCTCGGCGCCGTCACCGTCAGCGAAAACACCGCGCGCAGGTTCGGCTGATCCCACATCGGCGCAAACCGCCGCGCGTCGCCCGGTTCGAACTGTGTCGCGAGCGCGCGCTTGGTCTGGCCATCGCTCTGGTATTCGACGCGGAAAAGCCCGTAGGCGTCGTCGTAAATTTTACCTGTATAGGCGATGCGGATGGTGTGACGCCCCGGGCGCAGCTGGCGGCGCGGCGTGAGCGTCAGGGTCTGCGCGTCCGCGTTCACTTCCGCGCTGGCCGCCGCATTGTCGATGCTGGCGCGCTGCACGACGAGATCGAGCGCATTCATGGTGATGCGATCGAGAGGCGCGCTGGTTTCAATCGTGATCGTGGCTTCGCCGGCAAGCGTCGCGGCCTCAACGTCAGGCGTCACCGAAATCTCGTAGCGGATCGGCGTCACCGCATCCTCGAACCATTGCCGCTGCGCCTGAGCGGCAGGGGCGGCGGCGAGCAGGGCGCAGGCAATCAGAAAAGGGCGGAATTTCATTCGGCAAACCTCGGATTTGCCGTCTCTAAAGCCTCCGGAGTTCCACGCCCGCAACGCCTTTGCTGCAAAACGTCCGCCCGGCAGGCCGAACGGCGGGT
>CALBST010000062.1 GCA_937967425.1 uncultured Caulobacteraceae bacterium | reverse complement strand
TAGAATTGCGCCGCCGCTTCCAGATCGCGCACGCCAAGCGAGAGATGGTCGAACATGAAATCCTCCGAACCAGAATAGATTGGAGTGCTTCGCGGCTCACACAAGCGTGCGCGGAAAAAATTTCAGTGAGGTCCGAAAACAGCGAGGTGGAGATGTGGATCGTGCTATCCTGCAATGATCCAGGAGACACTCCCCATGTCCGCAGAAAACGCCGCAACATTCCACAAGCTGCATGAAGAATTATTGATCCTGCCGAACGCGTGGGACGCAGCGTCAGCGCGCATTGTGCAAGACGCCGGCGCCAAAGCGATCGCGACGTCGAGCGCGGCTGTCGCTTGGGCGCAGGGTTATGCTGACGGGCATCATTTCCCGATCGCGAACCTGATCGCCGTCGTTGAAGCCACGGCGCGCGCGGTCAGCGTTCCGATCACCTGCGACGCGGAGGGTGGTTATTCGGACGATCCGAAGCAAGCGGCGGAAAATGTTGGCAAGCTGATCGACGCCGGCGCTGTCGGCATCAATCTCGAAGACGGCAAGCAGCCACACGAGCTGCATCTGAGGAAGATCGAGGCCATCCGCGCTGTCGCGGAGAAGAAGGGCGTCAATCTTTTCATCAACGCGCGCACCGACGTGATCTTGAAGCAGCTGGTGCCGGCTGAACAGGCGATCGAAGAAGCGCTGCGCCGCGCCGCCGCGATCGAACGCGCGGGCGGAAGCGGTTTGTTCGTGCCCGGCATTGCTGACGCCGCGCAGATTAGCGCCGTCGTGCGGGGCACAAACCTGCCACTCAACATTATGGCGCGCCCGGGCGCACCGCCCGCCGCGCAGTTGCGCGAACTCGGCGTTCGGCGCCTCAGCGCCGCCACCGGCCTGTTCAATGTCGCCATGGCCGCCGCCCGCGAAGCGGCGGAGGATTTCCTGCGCGACGGCGATTCGGAAGCGCTGTGGCAGCGCCGCGGCAGCCCGCCCGATTACAATAAGCTGTTCGGCGGATAAGGGCTGACCAGCCCGCGCGGAGCGCCTAGATAGGCGCATGGCTAAAAAAGACGCTCCGCGCCTCTACCTTATCGACGGCTCGGCCTACATTTTCCGCGCGTACCACGCGCTGCCGCCGCTCACGCGTTCGAGCGACGGGCTCTCCGTCGGCGCGGTCGCTGGCTTCTGCAACATGTTGTGGAAGTTCCTGGAGGAGATGAAAGGCGCCGAAGCGCCGACGCACCTCGCGGTGATTTTCGACAAGAGCGAAGTCACGTTCCGCAACAAACTCTATCCCGAATACAAAGCGCATCGTCCGCCGGCGCCGGAAGATTTGGTTCCGCAATTTCCGCTGATCCGCGACGCCACGCGCGCGTTCAATCTGCCGTGCATCGAAATGGGCGGCTTCGAAGCGGACGATCTCATCGCCACCTATGCGCGCCAAGCCGCGGCGAGCGGCGCGAGCGTGCGCATCGTCTCTTCCGACAAAGATCTAATGCAGCTGATCGTCGAAGGCTCAATCCAGCTCTACGATCCGATGAAGAACCGCATCCTCGGCATGGATGCGGTTTTGGAGAAGTTTGGTGTTGGCCCAGACAAAGTGATCGACGCGCAGGCGCTGATCGGGGACTCGACCGATAACATCCCCGGTGCGCCGGGTATTGGCCCCAAGACTGCCGCCGAGTTGCTCAACACGTTCGGCTCACTCGACGCAATCCTCGAACGCGCCAACGAGATAAAGCAGCAGAAGCGCCGCGAAACGCTGATCAACTTCGCCGATCAAATCCGGCTCTCGCGCCAGCTCGTCACGCTGAAAGATGACGTCGAGGTCGAAGAGAAGTGGGAAAGCTTCGCGCTGCGCGAGCCCGATCCCTCTATGCTGCTGCAATTCATCGACGCCATGGAATTCCGCACCCTCGGCCGCCGCGTGCGCGAGCACTTTGCGAAAGAGAAGGGCGTCCAGATCGTTGCGAGCTACGCCAGCGCAGCGCCGCCGCCGGCGCCTGCCCATGCGGACACGGGCGAGCGCTCAGGCCCGGTGATCGAACCGATCGAGCGCGAGTTCAAACGCGACGCCTACAAGATCGTCCGCGATCTGCCCGCGCTGGAGGATTACATTCGGCGTGCAAAACTCGCGGGCGCCGTCGGCATCGACACCGAAGCCGATTCCTTCGACGCCACCCGCGCCGAGCTCGTCGGCCTCGCGCTTTCCATTGCCGCCAACGACGCGATCTATATTCCGCTGCAGCACAAAGGCGCCGAGTCGCGCGCTGGCGAACTCTTCGCTTCGGAGGCGCCGTCTGAGAAGGTCGCTCCGGACACCGGCGCGCAGATTCCGTTCAGCGCCGCGCTCGCCGCTTTGCAACCGCTTTTGGAAGACGCCTCCGTCACCAAGGTCGGCATCAATGTGAAGTGGGATATCGCGCTCTTCGCAAAACACGGAATCGCGCTCGCGCCCTATGACGATCCGATGCTGGCGTCGTACACGCTCTATGGCGGCCTCGACGATCACGACAAAATTTCGCTGATCGAAAAGCATATCGGCCACACACTGACGCCGTACAGCGACGTCGCCGGGAAGGGCAAAGCACAACAAAGCTTCAATCTCGTGCCGGTCGAGCGGGCCGCGGCGTATTCGTGCGAATATGCCGATGCAGCACTGCGTCTCCATCGCAAGCTCAATCCCGAACTCGCGAGCAACCGTCTCGTCACTGTTTATGAAACGCTCGAACGCCCGCTACCCGCCATTCTCACGGCGATGGAGCGCGAAGGCGTCAAGATCGATCCGCAGATGCTGTCGCGTCTCTCCGGCGATTTCGCGCAGCGTATGCTGCAATATGAAGCCGAAGCGTACGGGCTCGCAGGCAAGGAATTCAATCTCGGCTCGCCGAAGCAGCTCGGCGAAATCTTGTTCGACGAATTGAAGCTCCAAGGCGGCAGCAAGACCAAAACGGGCGCGTGGTCGACAGACGCCTCGATTCTCGAAGACCTCGCCGAACAGCATGATCTGCCAGCGAAAGTGCTCGAATGGCGCCAGCTCTCAAAGCTGCGCTCCACCTATACCGAAGCGCTGCAGGCGGCCGTGAACCCGGAGACGCGACGGGTTCACACAACATACGCGCTCGCGGCCAGCACCACCGGGCGTCTCGCCTCGAACGATCCGAACCTGCAGAACATTCCGATCCGAACGGAGGAGGGCCGCCGCATCCGCGAGGCGTTCATCCCGGAGAAGGGCAACCTCCTCGTCAGCGCCGACTATTCACAGATTGAATTGCGCCTGCTCGCGCATGTCGCCGATATTCCGCAGCTGAAGCAGGCCTTCGCTGATGGCGTCGACATTCACGCGCGCACCGCGTCGGAAATGTTCGGCGTCCCTGTCGAAGGCATGCCGAAAGATGTGCGCAACAACGCCAAGGCGATCAATTTCGGCATCATCTATGGCATCAGCGCCTTTGGTCTCGCGCGCAATCTCGGCATCGCCCGCGAAGAAGCCGCCGCCTACATCAAGAAGTATTTCGAACGCTTTCCAGGCATTCGCGACTACATGGAAGAGACGAAGACCTTCGCGCGCGCCAACGGCTATGTGAAAACCATTTTTGGCCGCCGCATCTGGGTGAAGGGGATCCAGTCGAAGAACCCAAGCGAACGCGCCTTTGGCGAACGGCAATCGATCAACGCGCCGCTGCAAGGCGCCGCCGCCGACATCATCCGCCGCGCTATGGTGCGGCTGCCGCCCGCGCTTGCGAAGGCGAAGCTTAAGTCGCGCATGCTGCTGCAGGTGCACGACGAACTTGTTTTCGAAGCGCCGAAGGACGAGGCCGAGAAGCTCTGCAAATTGGCGAAGGAGGTGATGGAAGCGGCGCCTGAACCTGCCGCGATCCTCAGCGTGCCGTTAACCGTTGAGGCGAAAGCCGGCCCGACATGGGGTGCGGCGCACTGAACGCTACGCCGGTCCTAGAAAAGCCGCGCTTGGCGTCTTTTTTGCCAAGTGCCGGGGAGAACACATGAGAGACCTTGCACTTGCCGCCTTCGCTTGGCTCGCATGCGCCGCTGCGCCTGCCGCCGCGCAACAAGACCCCATCGCGATCGACCCAGCACCCGCGCGCGCGGCGCCAGCTCTACCGGCGCAGGCAGTCGTGGGAGAGTGGATCACGCAGTTCGCGAATACGGGGGGCGGCCCGATCGTCGGCTCGGGTCTGCTCCGCATCACGCGCGACTCCAGCCTTGATGCGCTCGATGGCGTCAGCCCCGCGCCGGGCTGGGACGGCGTTCAGACCGGGCAAGTCGAGCCGGGCCCGAACGACACACTGATCTGGACTGGCCGCTGGGCCAGTATCTGGCCCGAAGGCGCCACCATGGGCACGTTCCGCATCGTATTCACCGACGCGAACAGCTTTTTCGGCACATGGTCGAGCGATGACGGCGACGTCGTGGACGCACCTTGGAATGGGCGGCGGTTGCACTAATTCCGCCACCATCCGAACACCTTTCGCGTCTTGCGCCGCTCAATTTCCAGAGAGCGAACGCATGTGAGGCGAGAACATGTTTCCCTTCGCGCCGTTGGAGGCTAAGAAGGCGCGTCGCAGTTCATTACAGCGAAGTCAGGAACCGCTCCCACCCATGCCGACCATCGCCCTTGTCGACGACGACGAGAACATCCTCGCCTCCCTGAAAGTCCTGTTCGAGGGCGAGGGGTACGCCGTGCGCACCTATACGGACGGCGCGACGGCGCTTGCCGCGCTATCGGAAACGCCGCCGGATATCGCCATCCTCGATATCAAGATGCCGCGCATGGACGGTGTCGAGGTGCTGCGCCGGCTGCGCCAGGGTTCGAACCTGCCGGTCATCTTCCTCACGTCGAAGGATGACGAGATGGATGAAGTGGTCGGCTTCAATGTCGGCGCCGACGACTACATCAAGAAGCCGTTTTCCCAACGCTTGCTCAGCGAGCGGGTGAAGGCGCTGTTGCGGCGCACCCGCGCGGGCGCGCCGGGCGGGGAGGCGGCAAATGACAAGAAGCCGATCGTTCGCGGCGAACTCACGCTTGATCCGAACCGCCACGCCTGTACTTGGAAGGGCGAACAAGTTCGCCTCACAGTCACCGAGTTTCTTATCCTGCAAGCGCTCGCGCAGCGTCCCGGCTACGTCAAAAGCCGCGATCAGCTGATGGACGCTGCCTATGACGATCAGGTCTATGTCGACGACAGAACAATCGACAGCCACATCAAGCGGCTCCGCAAAAAGTTCCGCGACATCGACGGCGAGTTCGACGCGATCGAGACCCTCTATGGCGTCGGCTACAGGTACAACGAAGCCTGACGGGCTGTTCCGCGCGCTGCTCCGCTCGCGCATCGCGCGCATCATCTTCATTTGGAATTTCGTCGGTCTCGCCGTCCTGATCCTGGGCGTGCTGCTGCTGACCGAAATGCGCGCCGGCCTGACCGAAGCGCAGTTCCGCAACTTGCGCACGCAGGGCGAGCTGATCACCAACCTGCTCATAGAAACCAGCACGGTTGAGGGCGATCCGAACCCCTACATCAACGACACCGCGGTGCGCCTGGTGCTGCACCGTATCCTGCCGCCGATCGCCGAGGGCGCGCGTCCGGGCGTCGGGCAGCCGCGTGTTCGTGTGTTCGACGCGGACGGGCAACTCGTCGCCGATAGCGACGTTATTTACGATGAGATCCGCGAGACGCCGATCACCAGCGATGAGAACTTGGCTGAAAGGCTCGGCCGCGCCGCGCGGCAGGTGGAGTATCTGCGCCTGACGCCGTGGCGGCCAACGACAACTCTCGAAGAAGAGCAGCGCCGCGCCATGCGCGGCGAGATCGTCAACGGCGAGCGCTTGAACGAGCGAGGCGAGCGGGTAGTTTCGGTCACCGTGCCGTTCCGGCGTGTGCAGCAGGTGATCGGCACGATCACCATTGAGAGCGCCGATGTTGAGCGCATTCTCGTTGCAGAACGCGCAAGCATGATCCCGTTCATGATCGGCGCAACGATCGCGATCTTTCTCTCTTCACTTTTGCTCGCGCTCTTTATCGCCCGGCCATTGCGCAAACTCGCCGGTGAGGCGGATGCCTTGCGTGTCACGGGCGCGACCCGGCTGTCACTGCCGGACGTTTCGCGCCGCAAGGATGAGATCGGCGCGCTGGCGCATTCGCTCGAAGCGATGACCGGGGCGTTGGCCGATCGGATCGACGCCAATGAGCGATTCGCCGCCGATGTAAGCCACGAAATCAAGAACCCGCTTGCCTCGATCCAGTCAGCTGTAGCATCAGCGCGCGCCGCGTCTTCGCCCGAGCAACAAGCGCAAATGCTTTCGATCGTCGCGCAAGACGTTCAGCGCCTCGATCGCCTCATTACCGACATCGCTCGCGCCAGCCGGATCGAGGCGGAGACCGCCAAACTTGACGTACAGCGCATCGATCTCGGCGCGCTTCTGTTCGACCTGACGCGCGCCTACGCTACGCCGCCTGACGAACCGGCGCCTGTCAGCGTGGTGTTCAAAGGCGCGAAGCCGGAAGGGCTCTTTGTGATGGGCCAGGCGGGCCCGCTCGGCCAAGTGTTCCGTAACCTGATCGACAACGCCCGCTCCTTCAGTCCGCAGGGCGGTACGGTTTTGGTTTCGGTCGAAGCTGTGAAAGCCAAGGATGGCGCCATCATTCGGGCCATGGTCGACGATCAGGGGCCAGGCATCCCGCCCGAGAATCTTGAGACGGTGTTCGAGCGTTTCTACACACAACGGCCAAAGGGGGCGGCGTTTGGGGGCAATTCCGGCCTTGGCCTTTCAATCGCCCGCCAGATCATCACTTCGCTCAACGGCCGCATCTATGCCCAAAACAAGGACGGTCTGGGCCGCGGTGAGAGCGGCGGCGCTCGCCTGATCGTGGAATTGCCGCAAGCTCACTAGGCTGCCCGTCGAAAACTGCATTCGCGGTGCGGCTTTCGCTTCCTCCCACAGCGGCGAAGGCCTATGTAGGCGCCCTTATCCAGGCCCTCTGGCGGGTGGCGGGAGTAACGGAATGATCGGCATCGTGGTTGTGTCCCACGGTCGGCTTGCGGATGAATTCATCGCAGCCGCGGAGCACGTTCTCGGACCTCAAGAACAGATGCGCGCTATCGCCATCGGCCCGCACGACAATATGGAGGAGCGGCGCGGCGACATTATCGACGCGGTGCGCACCGTGGATAAGGGCGACGGCGTCGTCATTCTCACCGACATGTTCGGCGGCACGCCCTCGAACCTCGCCATTTCCGTGATCAATCAGGTGAAAACCGAAGTGATTGCCGGTGTGAATCTTCCCATGCTGATCAAGCTCGCTGAAGTGCGCGATAAGGTCAGCCTGCCGGAAGCGGCCCTTGCTGCGCAGGACGCCGGACGGCGCTATATTCGAGTCGCCTCGGTGGAGCTCGCCGGCGGCGCGGCCTAACAGGCGTCAGACACGGGCGAGGCCGATGAGCATTACTCGGACGCTACAGATCACGAACAAGAAGGGCCTGCATGCGCGCGCCTCGCGTAAGCTGGCCGAGCTTGCATTGAACTATGAGTCGACGCGCATCAGCGTCCGCAAGGAAAGCGACGAGGCAGACGCGCGCTCTCTCATGGACCTCATGATGCTCGGCGCCGGTATTGGCGACGAGGTTGAGATCGAAGCCCGTGGACCGCAGGCCGAGGAAGCGATGGCCGCGGTCGAAACCCTGATCAATGCGAAGTTCTACGAGGACGAGTGAGGCGCGGGCCTTTGCCCCGACTTTGCCTTAATCTCCGCATCTGTCCGCTGAAGCACTAAGCGGGGAATTTCATGCGATCGATCATCCAAGCCATCGCCGCCGCCGGCGCCGTGTTGTTTTGCGCCAGCGCCGCGGCGCCCCCGCGCATCGATTACACGCTGACGCCGGTCATGGAAGGGAGTGCGCTCCGCGCCGTGCAGATAGATCTCCGCTTCCGAGGCGAAGCCGATGGCGAAAGCGATCTTCGCTTGCCCGACAGCTGGGGCGGCCAGAACGAGCTCTGGCGCGGCATCGAAGGACTCGAAATCGTCTCTGGCGCCGCCGCCCTCCGCAACGGCGAAGCGGCGAACGTGCGCATCATCACACATCGCCCGAACGCCCGTATCCATGTCCGCTACCGCGTGATCCAGGATTGGGACGGCTTGCCACGCGCCGAAATCGGCAACGTCTATCGTCCCACGATCCAGCCGACGTACTTCCATCTCATCGGCAACGCTTTCATGGCCACGCCCGGCGCCGCCACTCTCGATACGCGGGTGCGATTCACTGTTCGCGATTTGCCGCGCGGCTGGTCTTACGCTTCAGATCTTGAACATCCCGATCTCCGTCTCAGCGAAGTGTGGTCGAGCATCGTCGTCGCCGGCGACTTCCGCATTCTGCGCGACCCGCGTTCGCAGGTGCGCGTCGCTATTCGTGGCGAGTGGAGCTTCACCGACGCAGATTTCCTCAACCGCGCCGCCAACATCCTCTCGAGCGGGCGCAGCTTTTGGGGTGATGGGGCGACCCCGTACCTCGTCACCGTCTTGCATCTCGAAGGTCCGGAAGGCTGGCTCTCAGTCGGCGGCACAGGTCTTGACGATGCGTTCGCTTTCTTTGCGACTCCGAACGCCGGAGCTGACCCGATCGCGCGCACGCTCGCGCACGAGAGCTTCCACACCTGGATTTCGTCACAAGTCGGCGGACTACCGAATGATGATCAAGCGTTGCAATACTGGCTCTCGGAGGGCTTCACCGACTTTTACACCGCGCGTTTGCTCGTTCGCGGCGGTCAGTGGACCGTCGAACAATATGTAGCGGATCTCAACGAAGCGCTGCGCGCCTACGCGCAATCGCCCGCGCGCACGGCTTCGAATGCGCAGATCCTTGAGAACTTCTGGAGTGATCGCGACACCCAGCGTTTGCCTTACCAACGCGGACGCTTCTTGGCGATGATCTGGGATGCGCGCTTGCGCAGCGCCGGTCACAGCATGGATGACATCGTCCATGACATGCGCCGCCGCGCCCGCAATGGCGATCAGTACGCGGTCGAGACATTCGTCGCCGCCGCACCGAGCTTCGGCCTCGATCTAGGTAGCGACATCGAGACGTACGTGGATCAGGGCGCAGCGATTCTTCTCCCCGAAGACGTGGTCGCCCCCTGCGGACGCGTGATCACGCGCGATGTCCCAAATTTCCATCGCGGTTTCGATATTCAAGCCACGCAAGCCAACAACAATATCATCACTGGCGTTGACCGAACTCTGCCTGCTTATGCAGCCGGTCTGCGCGACGGCATGATCCTTCTTCGCCGCGACGGCGGCGAAATCGGCAACAGCGAAGTGGAGATCGCCTACGTCGTCCGCGATGGCGACACTGAGCGTACCTTCCGCTACATGCCGCGCGGCCAGGGCGCATACACCATGCAGCAATTGGAATTGGCTCAAGGCCTGGAAGGGGAGCGGCTTGCGCAGTGTCTCGCGGTGATCGGCGGCGGCTAGGAATCAAGCCGCCCGCCGGCCTGCCTGGAACCCAAGGTTCCCTATCGGCGTTGAGGCGCCATAGGGAGACATTCCATGACTGTTGAAACCATTCTTATCTGGATTCTCGTCGGCGCTATTGCGGGTTGGCTTGCCGGCCTCGTCGTACGTGGGTTTGGCTTCGGCCTTATCGGCAACATTGTCGTCGGCATCATCGGCGCGTTCTTGGGCGGCTGGCTGCTTGGGGTTCTCGGCGTCGCAATCGGCGCAGGCATCATCAACACCATCTTTACGGCCTTCATTGGCGCTGTGGTGCTCCTGCTCATTGTACGCGTGATAAAACGCGCTTGAAGACGCGCGTCTCACTCTGCGCTTGCGTTCGAGCGCATCAAACGCTTGAACAGCGGCGCAGAGGGAGAGCGTGATCATGAAAAAGCTGATGATGTCCGTCGCGGCGTTGGCGATGCTCGCCGCTTGCGGACAAACGACTGAACAAGCGCAGGCGCCAGCCGTCGAGCTTTACACCATGGATTGCGGCCGCGCGACGTTCCCCGATGTCGGCATGTTCGCCGACGATGGCTCGATGAACGGCCAAAGCCGCGAACTCATCGTGCCGTGCTACCTCATCCGGCATCCGAACGGCGATTTGATCTGGGATGCCGGCTTTCCTGATGCGATCGCCGCGATGCCGGGCGGACGCCTCGAAATTCCAGAGATGGGTGCGGCCGTTGTGATGCGCGCTTCGCTCGAATCTCAACTCGCGCAGCTCAACCTTACGCCCGCGGACATCGAGTACGTCTCATTCTCGCACCAGCACGGCGATCACACCGGCAACGGCAATCTTTTCACCGCTTCAACCTGGATCGTTGACGCCGATGAGCGCGCCTACATGTTCAGCGACGAGGCGCGCGGCGGCCAAGCATTCGCAGGCTATTCCCAGCTTGAAAACGCGCAAACCCAGCTGATCGAAGGCGACGCGCAGCACGACGTCTTCGGCGATGGCTCCGTCACCATCATCCAAGCGCCGGGCCACACGCCGGGCCATACGGTTCTGCTCGTTCGCTTGCCGAACGCCGGGCCGGTGCTGCTCACCGGTGACATGTTCCACCTGGCCGAAAGCCGCGAGCGTCATCTGGTGCCGAGCTTCAACACGGACCGCGAACAAACCATCGCCTCGCAGGCGACGATCGAGCGTATCGCCACCGAAACCGGCGCGCGTGTGGTTCGCCAGCACGTGCTTGAGGACTTCACGGCGATGCCGGCTTTCCCCGCTGCGTTGAACTGAGCGCACACGCGGCGCCTGCCGCGCGAATATCTCGCGGATGCAGCAAAGGATATGCACGCCTATAGCGCGCAACTCCTATCATTTGCGTGCGTTCCAGTGATCGTAGGGGCATCTTCAAATGCACCTCGGCGAGGGAGTGTGCCCTATGATTACGCCTGAAAACCAAGCGGCCATTTCGAATTGGCTGCGCACTGACGCGCTCAACATTGTGTGGGCGCTTGCCATTGTCGTCATCGCGCACTTCGCGGCCAAGGCCGTGAAATGGGCGATCGCCAAGGGCATTGACCGCATTCCGTTCTTCGCGCGCCGAGACGGCGCCGGCGCGGCTGGCGTGAAGCCCACCGTTGATGTCGGCGAACGCATTGGCGAAGTCGGCTACTGGCTGGTTTGGCTCCTGGGCCTCATCGCCGCGCTCAACGTGCTTGGCCTCACGTCTGTGGTGGCGCCGCTCAACAGCATGGTCAGCGAGTTCCTGCGCTATCTGCCGTCGGTTGTCGGCGCAGCGCTCATCTTCTTCATTGGCTTCGTGCTGGCCACTGTGGTCCGCCGCATGGTCGAGGCGACGGTGGAAGCGGTTGAACTTGATCGCCGGCTGATCGATGCGGGCCTCACGCATACGCCGAAAGGGCCGGGCCTTGCGCGTCTGCTCGGTCTGCTCGCGTTCACGCTGATCATCATCCCGGTGGCGATCGCCGCGCTCCAGGCGCTTAGCATCACCGCCATCTCCGAACCGGCGACCCGGATGCTCAACGACATCCTGGTCACCATCCCACGCGTTATCGGCGCGGCGCTGATCATCTTCATCGCCTACCTGATCGGCCGCTGGGTGATGACGCTGATCGAGGAAGGCCTGAAGTCGATCGGCTTCGACGACATCATCGCCGGCATCGCCAATGCCGAACCGATCCGTGTCGGCCGTGAGAAGATGGACCTGACGCCCGGCGTCGATACGGTGAACATGTCGAAGTTCCCGCCGTCGAAGATGATCGGCCTTGCGGTGCTCATCGGCATCGTGCTGTTCGCCGCCGTCGAAGCGGCGCGTCTGCTCGAGTTCGCCGCGATGGCTGCGATGCTCACGGAGGTGCTCAACCTGGCGAGCAGCGTGCTCTTCGGCGCGATCATCATCGCGTTGGGTATCTTGTTGGCGAACATCCTCGCCGCAGCCTCACGCCGCGAAGGCAAGCCGTCTTCCGAGATCATCTCGACGATGGTGCGCTGGGGCGTGATTGCGCTGGCGACGGCGGTTGGCTTGTCCTTCATGGGCCTCGCCAACAACATCATCGCGCTCGCCTTCGGCCTGATCCTGGGCTCGGTGGCGGTTGCGGTGGCCATCGCCTTCGGCATCGGCGGCCGCGACGCCGCCAAGCGCATGCTCGACCGCTGGACCAGCGGCTCGTAAGCTAAAAAATCGAAATAAAAACAAGGGGCTGCCCAGAAATGGGCGGCCCCTTTCTGCCTGTCCACAGACGTTGTTGACATGCCTAGAAGTGTTGTGTATACACA
>CALBST010000061.1 GCA_937967425.1 uncultured Caulobacteraceae bacterium | reverse complement strand
CCGCAATCTGTTCATTACCGGCGGCGCGGCGGTCGTCGTGCTCGGCGGCTGGATGTTGTTCGGGCCAAAGGACGATGCTGAGCCCTATCGCACTGCGGCGGTAGATCGCGGCTCAATCACGCGCGTGGTGAGCGCGACGGGCACGTTGCAGCCGCTCGTGTCGGCCAATGTCGGTTCGACAGTCTCGGGCCCAGTGCAAAGCGTCTCAGTGGATTTCAATTCGCAGGTTCGTGCGGGGCAGGAATTGGCGCGGCTCGACCCGACGCCGTTCCAACAGCGCATCACTCAAGCGCAGGCGCAGTTGGCGCAAGCGCAGGCGCAAGCGGCTGTCGCGAACTCTGACTATCAACGCTACGTCGTGTTGCAACAGCGCGGATTTGCGTCTGAGCAATTGACGGCGCAGCAACGTGCGGCGCGCGACACGGCGCGGGCGGCGGTGGCCTCCGCAGCGGCGCAGGTGGCCTCAGCGCGCACGGATTTGGAGCGCAGCGTCATTCGATCGCCGATCGATGGCGTTGTGGTTGATCGACAAGTGAACGTTGGTCAGCCGGTGGCGTCGAGCTTGCAGGCGGCGACCTTGTTCATTATCGCCCAGGACCTCTCGCGGCTGCAGGCGAACATCACCGTCGATGAAGCCGACATTGGTGAAGTGAACGAAGGGCAGGCGGTGCGCTTCACGGTCGATGCGTTTCCGGATCGCGAGTTTGAAGGCCGCGTGAGTCAAGTGCGCCAGCAGGGCGTCGCTGAGAGCGGTGTGGTTAGCTACACGGTGGTCGTCGAGGCCGACAATCCGGGCCGGCAATTGCTGCCGGGCATGACCGCAAACGCCGAGATCGTGCTGGAGCAGCGCGATGACGTGTTGCGCGTGCCGAACACGGCGATGCGTTTCCGCCCGGCTGACGAGCAACTGATCGCGCAAAGCCAGGCGCTCATGGGCGGCGCGCGTGGTGAGCGTCGCGCGCGCGATGGTGAAGCGCAGGCGCAAGAGCGCGGCGGCGGCGAAGGCCGTGGTCAGCGTGGCCAAGGCGGTCAGCGCGGCGGTGGCCGCGGCGTTGCGCAGATCGCCGAACAGCTTCAGCTCAATGAACAACAACGCGCCGCGGCGCAGACGGCGTTCGACAACGCCATGGCCGCCAACCAAGGCGGCGGCGGTGACCGGCGCGTCGCGT
The DNA here is from genome assembly GCA_937967425.1 of uncultured Caulobacteraceae bacterium. Next base: position 3,747 of record CALBST010000061.1, on the reverse strand, counting down.
TCCGGCGCATTCGAGAGCAGGTGATCGCGGCGATCGAGCCGACGCTGACGGCGGAACAACGCACGCTCCTGGAGCAGATGCGTTCGGGCGCCGGGCCGCGCCGCGAGGTACGCAATCAGGCTGTGCTCTGGGTGCTGCGCAACAACCGGCCGACGCCGGTGCTGGTCGAAACCGGCATCGCCGATAATGGCTATACGCTCATCTATTCGGGCCTCAACGAAGGTGACGAAGTCATCATCGGCGGCGGTCCGCAGGCGACCAACGGCAATCAAGGCAGCCCGTTTGGCGGCGGCGGCCGTGGCGGCGGCCCGCGCATCCGGGGCGCGTAATGGCAGCGCTCATTGAAGCTACGAACTTGGTCAAGCTCTATCGCATGGGCGAAGAGACCGTGCATGCGCTCGACGGTGTGAGCTTTTCCATTCCGCGCGGTGATTATTGCGCGATCGTTGGGCCGTCCGGCTCCGGCAAGTCGACGCTGATGAACATCATCGGCGGCCTCGATACGCCGAGCAACGGCCGCATCGTGATCGCCGGCAACGATATCGGCGCGATGAACGACGACGATCTGGCCGTATTCCGCAATCAGACCATCGGCTTCGTGTTTCAGAGCTTCAATCTGCTGCCGCGGCTCACGGCCCTCGAGAACGTCGAACTGCCGATGATCTATGGCGGCGTGCTGCCAAAGGAGCGCAAGCAGCGGGCGTCTGAGTTGCTGGAGCGCGTGGGGCTCGGCCAGCGTATGGGCCATAGGCCAACACAACTCTCAGGCGGGCAGCAGCAACGCGTGGCGATAGCGCGGGCGCTGGCGGGCAGACCGGCGCTGTTGCTTGCGGACGAGCCAACGGGCGCGCTCGACACCAATACCGGGATCGAAATTCTGGCGCTGTTCAATCAGCTCAATCGCGAGGGCGCGACGGTAGTGCTGGTGACGCACGATCACGATGTCGCGCGCGCCACCAAGCGCACGATCGAAATGCGCGACGGGCATATTGTTTCGGATCAAGTCAACGATCGGAGTGTGCGCCATGATGCGAACAGCTGATCTCGTCGCCAGCTCCGGGCGGGCGCTGCGCGCAAACCCGATGCGCTCGGCGCTGACGGCGCTGGGCGTCATCATTGGCGTCGCCTCGGTTGTGGCGATGGTGGCGTTGGGTTCGGGCGCGCAGGCGCAAGTGGAGCGTTCGATCGCGAGCCTGGGCTCGAATCTGCTGATCATCGTGCCCGGCGCGATGCGCAGTGGCGGCGGCGTGCGCGGACAAGCGGGCGCCGGTGGTGGATGGGATTCGCTGACGCTAGATGATGCGGCGGCGATTGCGCAGCTTGAGAACGTCGCCGTGGTCGCGCCCTCGCAGCGAGCGCGCACACAGGTGATCGCGAATGGGTTGAACTGGAATCCGGAAGTCAACGGCGTGACGCCGGACTTCCTCGTCGCGCGGGATTGGGAGATCGCCTCCGGCCGCATGTTTGACGAAACCGAAGAGCGGCAAGCGCGCCGCATCGTCGTACTCGGCAACACGGTAGCGCAGAACTTGTTTCCGAACATGGACCCGGTCGGCCAAACCGTGCGCATGAATGGCGGCACATACGAAGTGATCGGCGTTCTGGAGTCGAAGGGCCAATCAGGCTTCCAGGATCAGGACGACATCGTGCTGGCGCCGCTGACGACGGTGAAACGGCGCATCGCCGGCCGCCGTGGCCGCGCCGACTCCGTCAGTCAGATATCGGTGAAGGCCGAGAGCGAGCAGGTGCTCAATCGCGTGCAGGAGGATGTCGAGAACCTGCTGCGTCAGCGCCACCGCACGCGTGAGGGCGAGGACGATTTCACCGTTCAGAATCTCAGTTCGATCAGCGAAACGATGGCGCAGACGACAGGCGTATTCACTGCCCTTTTGGGGGGAATTTCGGCGGTCTCGCTGCTTGTTGGTGGTATTGGCATCATGAACATCATGCTGGTCAGCGTCACGGAACGGACACGCGAGATTGGCCTGCGCAAAGCCCTGGGGGCGAGACAGTCAGATATTCTTCATCAATTCGGGCTGGAGGCGATCACGCTTTCCGTTGCGGGAGGAATTATCGGGTTAGTTATTGGTGTTGCTGGCGCCTGGGGGATGACATCACTATTTAACCTACCCTTGGTGGTGTCGCCGTTAAATGCGGGGTTAGCGATCGCCTTCTCTGGTTTGGTCGGGGTGCTGTTCGGCGCCTACCCGGCTTATCGCGCAGCGAAGCTTGATCCGATCGAGGCGCTACGGCGGGAGTGAGGAAGAAGTCCTTGATGCGTACGTTGATCGTTTCACTAGCTGCCCTCAGCGCCGCAATCGGAAGCGCGCAAGCCGACACTTTGGCTGAGGCGATGACCTCGGCGCAGGAAAGCAATCCGACTTTGGCGGCGCAACGCCAGCGGCTGCGGGCGACGCGCGAGGCGCTGCCGCAAGCTTTGTCGGCCGCATTGCCGCAAGTGTCGATTTCGGGCTCCGCCAGCGCGAGCGATCGCGACTACGAGGATCCGTTGACGCCGGACACTGGCCGCAGCGAAACCTGGACCAGTTCGGCGAATATCTCACAGCTTCTGTTCGGCTCAGGCCGTGTGCTGGCGTCGACGCGCGCGGCGCGTGCGCAGATCGCCGGCGCGACGGCGGACTACGAAGGCGCACGCCAGGCGCTGCTGCTCGATGTGGCGACGGCGTACGCAAATGTGCGCCAGGCGCAGGCGGTTGTTGCGGCGCGCGAGCAGAACGTCGCCAACCTGCAGCAATTGCTCGATTACGCGCATGCGCAATTCGAAGCCGGCGTGGTGACACGTACGGATGAAGCTCAGGCGCAAGCGCGCTTTGCGCAGGCGCGCACGCAATTGGTGCAAGCACAAGGACAGTTGGCGGCGGCGGTGGAAGCCTATCGCCGCTTGGTCGGACGCCCGCCGTCGGATCTGCAAGCGCCGCCCGCGGCGACCGGCTTGCCGATGGATTTGGAAAGCGCGTTGGCGACGGCGGTTGAGAACAGCCCGGTGCTGATCAGCGCGCAAGCCGATACGCGCTTGGCCGACGCCAATGTCAGCTCAGCCGCGGCGCAAGGGCGCCTCAGCGTGACGGCCGAAGCTGGCTATTCGCTCGGCGCGGATTTCGACGACGATCTTTCCGAAAGCTCCAACGACACCGTTGGCGTGCGCCTCTCGGTGCCGCTCTTCCAAGGCGGCGCCATTCGCTCGCGGACGCGCCAGGCGCGGGCGCTGCGTTCGGCGGCCAACCTCGATCTCGCGGCGACGCAGCGTTCAGTGCAGGAAACAGTGACGAACGCCTGGACCGGCCTCGCCAGCGCACGCTCGGCGGTGCAATCGGCGCAAGAGCAGGTCGATGCGGCCGAGCTAGCCTATGAAGGCGTGCGCCTGGAGCAGCAGACGGGCTTGCGTTCGACCGTCGAAGTGCTCGATCAGGTGGCGGACTTGCTGACGGCGCAGATCGCGTTGGCGCAGGCGCAGCGTGACCTGGTGGTTGCGGAACGGCAGCTGCTGGCTTCGGTCGGAACGCTGGATATTCCGGCGGGATCGGGCGGGCTTATCGAAGACAACGATCAGCTGCGCGGCCGCTAATCGTTCTGGCCGCACGGCAGATCGCACGCGCGCGTGCGATCGCGGCTGTCCGATTTTCTTGGCGATCTTGGAGCGGGCGGGGGGAATCGAACCCCCGACATTCAGCTTGGGAAGCTGACGTTCTACCTCTGAACTACGCCCGCGCGCCGGTGACGCATACG
>CALBST010000060.1 GCA_937967425.1 uncultured Caulobacteraceae bacterium | reverse complement strand
CGCGCAAACTGATGCACTTCTTCCCCGAAACGCCGGAAAAGTGGCGCGTCAGCTTCCGATGCTTTCCGGGTGACACACACGCACGGCCAGCAACCCGACCAAGTTGGCCCAATGCGGAGCGTGCGTGTGTGTCACCGGGAAGGCTTGGCCCGGCGTGTGTGTCACCCGGAAGCCCGAAGCCCTTCATCTTCCGCGAAGACCGCCCGCTCTGCGGGCGCGCCAACCGCGCCCAGCGCCGCCGCGCCAAGCGCACGCGCGCCAAACCCGTGCTCCGCCAAGACCGCGAATGGCTGAAACACGAAACACCGCTCGCCTTCCGCTCCGCCTGGCCGCTGGCCGAACGCTACGAAGCGCTGCGCCGCGTCTTCGCCAATCCGCACGCCCACGCCCAACGCCTCGCGCGCCGCCTCCACGCCACGCCGCATCGCGTGCACGAACTGCTGCGCCCGCCGCCAAACGCAGAGCGCCACGTCGATCTCTCCGATTTCACCGGAACGGCGCGGCGCAGTTGGAACACCAGCTAGCGCGCGTATCCCAAACGCTCAGCCCAATCGCTCAGCCCCGGCAAAACCGGCGCGAGCTCGCGCGCGTAGTTCTTCCAGCGGCCCACCGAGCGCGAATAGATCGGCTGCACCACCTGCCGCGCCGAAGGCGTGTTGATCTTGCGCTTCAACGCTACCTCCGCCGGCGACAGCATCGCCTCTTCAAACGGCAAATCGAGGAACGACGTCACCGATCGCGCAACGTTCTCCAGATCGGCCACAACGCCCTCGTAGCGAACCTCGAGAACTCTCAATCCCAACCGCTCCCGGCAAAGCGCACCAAGGCTCATCACTTTATCGTAGTAGGCAGCCGCCGAGCTCAGCTCCAAAAACTGAACCATCGCCGCATTCATCCCAAACCGCTGCTGAAAACACGACAACACCACATCGCGCGGATCACGCAACGCAAACAGGATTTTCGCGCTCGGAAACACCCGACGAATGAGCGGCAAGAAAATGATGTTCAGCGGCAGCTTGTCGACAACAATCCGTTTGCCGACCTTCGTCTCCAAATTCACTCGCCGCCAATATTCAACTCGGATCGCTTTAATCTCGGCCTCACTCAGATCAGCAAGCTTGTTTGGATCGGATGCAACTTCGCCCGCCGCGAGCGCAAGATGCTCCCGCTCCTCAATGCAAACGAGCCCCGAATGCGCCGAAAGCACCTGCTCCAAAAGCGTCGTCCCCGAGCGCGGAAATCCCACCAGAAACACCGGAGCAAGTTCGTCACTTGAAGGCCACGCCGAAAATTCCGCTACCTCTACAAACGCCCTCATCCGCTCAACACCCTGCGGATGATACGGCAAATGCGCCTCGCCGAGATGGGCGCCGTGAATCGAAAGCAACAGCCGGTTCGCCGCCGCAAATGCCGCAAACGCTTCTGAGAAATCGTTCGTCCGATCCCGCGCCTCGCCAATCACGCCCCAAGCCAACGCCTGATTCGTTATCGAACGCGAAGACCGGGCAACAGGAGAAGCAAACGACTCCGCAGCCGTAAAATCCTTCTCTCGCAACGCGATCGCCGCGAGCGTCAACGCCGCCACTTCGTTGCCGCGATCCAGCGCAAGCGCCCGACTTGCATGCTCCCGCGCGCGTTCGAGCTGATGCACCTTCTCCAACGCTTCAGCCAAGCCAGCATGCGCTACAGCGTCGTTCGCATTAAGCGCCAAGGCCTTCTCGCAGGCCCTGATTGTCGCCGGTGCGGCCCCCGCATTGGCTTCGAGAATAGCCAGATTGCGCCAAGCATCCGGCAATCCGCGTTCACCCGCCCGCGTAAACGCCCGCCGTGCTCCGGCCATGTCGCCGCTTCGGCGGAGCGCAATGCCCAGCGCGTTTAGAATGTGCGGCTGCCCCGGCGCGGCCTTGTCGGCGCGTTGCAAATGAGCGAGCGCCGTAGCGACATCGTTCTGCTCTAGAGCGACGATGCCGAGCACTTGATTGGCGCCGGCATCACTCGGGCGATCACGCAGGACTGCCTCGGCAGCCTGCTTCGCTGCAGCAAAATCGCGCCGCGCCAGTGCGGCTTGCGCCACTTGCAGCAGCGCAGCGCTCATTTCGGCACGTCTGGATAAGCATCGAGCACAGGTCCGAGCGCGGCCTTGAGGGGATCAAGATACGCCTCATAGGCGCGCCACACATCGAGATACTTGGCGCTGATCGGACGACGCACTTGTTCCGAACTCGCCGTCTTCACCGCACGATCGTTTTCGTGCGGCCGCAGGCACTGCTCTTCAAACGGCAGCGCGCAATACTCAAGCAGTGCGCGAATATTCGGCTCAGGATCGCTGACCAAGTGCTCGTGGATCACGAGGTGCACGCGGCCAGGCAGCACTTCGTCATAGTGCGCCATCATGCGCACGTAGTCGGCGTAATAGCGGCCGATCTCGCCCAGATCGTAGGTAAACAATTGGCCGCGCGCGAAGTGCTGCTTAAAGCACGACCACCCGCACGCCATCGGATTGCGCCGCGCGTCGATGATCTTCGCGTTTGGCAACGCAAGATGAATGAGACCGATATGCATAAAGTCGTTCGGCATCTTGTTGATGAAGAGCGGCCGCCCGGCGACGCGGTGGAGGCGCGTCGTCTTCAGATACGTTTCCCCAAGTTCGCGGAATTGTTCGATTGGGAGATCACTGATCGCGTCGAGAAAAATGCGGCCCGCGCGAGATTCCGCCGGCGTTAACAAACTGTCGGCAACAAGGTGCATGTCGGACAGCTCGGCCGTGCCTTCCACTTGCGAGTGGGACGCGAGGATTTGCTCAAGCAGCGTCGATCCGGCACGCGGCAGACCGACGATAAAGATCGGATCGGGATCAGGCGCGCCAGACCCAGCGCGCGCCGCGAAGAATTCGCGCGTCAGCACCTCACAAGTCTTGTCCGTCACGGTCTTGAGATGACCAGGCTTGTAGTTCGATGCCGACAGATGCAACGCCGCGCCGCGGCTGTAATTATCGAAGGCCGCTTCGACATCGCCTCTGTCTTCGGCGGCCTTGCCGAGCGCATAGAGGAAGCTGACGCGATCTTCCGCGGACAATTGTGGCTGAGCCGCAAATTGGCGCATTCGTTCAATGTCGCTATCGCTGAAGCGGAAGGTCTTCAGGTTGGCGAGACTCCAATACGCTTCGCCTAGCTGCGGCGCGAGTTCGATCGTGCGGCGGTAGGCGGCAATACCCTCTTCGGTGCGATTGAGCGTCTTGAGGGCGTGACCATAGCTCATCCAGGTTCCGGCGCGGCCTGGATCGCCTTTGATCAGCGACTCGTAAATACTGATCGCCTCGTCGTAGGCGCTGCGCGCCATATAGACTGCAGCAAGGAGACGCTTGGAGCCTAGGTTGTTGAAATCCAGCGCAAGCAGCTGGCGCGCGCTGTCGAGCGCTTCATCGAGACGCGAGAGCCCGAGGAGCAGCTGCGTTAGCGCGTGACGGGCTCGCGTGTACGATGGTGCGAGCGCGAGGCAGCGGCGGAGAGTTATTTCTGCTTCGTCGGGCCGATCGCCGCGGGCTTGCGCTTCGGCCAGCATATGAAGCGCGGCGACATCTTCGGGATGCTCGGCCAGATACCCGCGAAGCTCCCTCTCGGCAGCTTCGAGGTTGTTGGCGTGAAGCAAGCCAGAAACCTGCGCGAGGCGCGGTTCGGCGCGTGGCAAACTGGCGTGGCGCGCGCGCGCATTACGTGCGCTGGATTCATCTCCCCCAAGCGACAGCTGCAAGGCAAGGTCGCGCCAGACGGTGGGGTGGACCGGATTGAGTTCTGCGGCATTTCGCAGAGCGAGCGCAGCCGGCAATGGCTCGCCACTCTCGGCTAGTATGACGCCGAGTTGACGTTGCGCGCCAAAATGACGGCCGTTGCCGGCCGCGATGGGCGCGATGATGGCCCGGGCGCCCTTAAGATCACCACTGAGGCGCAGCGCCTCACTGAGCAACAGTCCGGCGTCGAGATCTTGCGGCGCACTCCGCACGGCAGAACGGAGCAGCGTTGCAGCGCGCGCCGGATCTGTGCGCATCGCCTGCATCGCTTCTTTCAACAAGGCGAAGACGGCGCTCATGCGGACTTGTCAGCGCTGCGCGGCATTAACGGCGCGGTCAAGCATGGCGGCGATCGAGGGCAGCACGCTTTCGATCTCATCGCTGCGGCCACGCCACTTGTCGGAGTTCGGCTTGGAGACCGTGTGGCGCGCGATCGGCAGATCTTGAGCGAGTGTCCGATCCCAATCGAGACCCACGTTCTGGCAGATGCGTGCGATCTCCGCATTGGGATCGGCGATCAGCGCATCATAGCGCGCAGTGCTCCAGCGATCCGCGGGCAGCGCATCCAGGCTATCGAGCAGAACCTGCATCGCCGATTCCCATTGCTTGGCGACAACCTGCTCAAGCGGCAGCCGCCCCAGATCGCGCCAACCCGGCGTCAACAACAGAGACCACGGCCGCGCGCCGGTCCAACCTGGCAGCTCCGGATAGGTGACGAAACGGCCCGACTCCCAGGCCTCCATCATCGAGGAGAGCACTTCGCGCGGATCGCGGTAAAGATAAACGAAGCGCGCTTCCGGAAAGACTTTCGCCAGGAACGGAATCCGCAGCGCATTCTTCGGCGTCTTTTCCAACATCCGGATACGGCCAGGCGGCGGCGGCGCGTTCTCGCGGTTGCGCAGCAATTGATCGAAGCGATCACGCAGCGTGACGATGATCTCCGGGCGCGCGTGACTCTCATCGAGGCAGTTGGACTCAAAGTTCGCGGCGAAGATGCCCAAACCCTTCACGCCTTCGATAACGCCGTGGCTTTCGCCGCCGACGGTGTAGACGTTCGGCGCCTGCGCCAGCGTTTCAAACAGAAGCGACGAGCCCGAGCGCGGCGGATTGACGATGAAGATCGGCCGGTCGAAGCGCGGGTCAGCGGCGCCGATGTTGATGTTCGGCGCGCTCACAGGCGCAACATCGGCGCGCGTTTCACCGGTGGTGTCATCACGTCGATCGCCAAGCGCCGGCGCGACGACGAGCGCCATCAGAGTGGCGTAGAGGTCGGAGCCGTTGCGCAGCTTCACTTCGCTGGCGCGCGCGGCGCGTATCTGGCCGGCGAACTCGTCCAGCGCCTTGCGATAGCGCGGCCAGCCAGCTTTGGACTCGCCGTACGTCGACCACAGCGCCCGCCACACATGGGTGAAGTGCGAGCAGATGTGCGCGACCTGGGCGAACTGCGGATGCTGCTGCGCGGCTTCGCGAAACAGGAAATCAACGTGACCCTGAATTTCCCATGGCGTCATCACCACAGGCATGTTCTGGCTTTCGTATTCGAGCTGATCCAGCGTCGCGCCCGCCGGTTGGAAAGGACGCGGCGCCCAGCCCGGCGCCTCGCGCTCCGGCAAACGGCCTTGCGCGGCCAAATTGTAGAAGCCCTCCCCGCCAACAGTGTCAGCGACGAGATGGATGCGCTTCTGCGTCGCGTCATTGATGACTCGGTGGCGCGAGAACGTGTCGAATATCCAGCACTCGCCCGCGGCCATGTTCACAGTCAGACCGCCGCAGTGAAAGCTGACCGTCGGCTGCGTCACAATCGGGACGTGGATGCGCATGCGGTCGCGCCAATAATAGTGGATGTCGACGTGCGGGGTTACTTCTGCGCCGCCCGAGAGGCGCATCAGACGCGTGCGGCCGAGCGAGGCGCCGAAGCTCGCGAGCACATCGATGAGATAGGGGCATTCCTTCAGATACTGCGTTGGCGCCATCTCGCCGGAGAAGGATTCGTTCTCCGCTTCGCCATTGACCGAGATCAGCGGCAGAAAGTCGTTGCCCTCAAAACGCTGCGGGTGCGGCAGCCAGCACTCTTCGCCAAATTTCGTGACTTCCTTGGCGAGGAGCTCAGCATCGTACTTGAGCGGCAATTGGATAAATCTGGCCTGCAGTCTCATCAATACGTCCGGCGTGCGCTTGCGCATACTTGTTCCCGGTTCGTTTATCGCCCGGCCAGAGGGCGCCGCAAGAACAAAAGCCGGTTGGGCTGCGTGGCATGCAGCCGCCGCGCGCATGGGGTGCGAACGGCGGCTCGTTTTCTATGCGTCAGATCGTTTTCGCCAATGCTTCGAGTTGGCGGGCGGTTTGGCCCCAGCCTTCGTGGAAGCCCATCTGCTTGTGCTGCTCTTTCGTCTCTTCGCTCCAGTGACGGGCGACGGCGCGGTATTTGGTTTTACCGCTGCCGAGATCCTCGAACGTCACTTCCGCGATCATGAACGGACCTGCGGGCTCGAATGTCGCCGGATTGATCGCGTCGGTGGTGATGATGCGCTTGTTGGCTTCAAGCGCAAGGATGATGCCGCTGTTCGGGAATTCTTGGCCCTCTGGCGACGCCATAACGAAATTGAATTTGCCGCCGGGGCGGAAATCGATGTCGGTGCTTTTGATCGTCCACGGCTCTGGCGCGAACCATTGCTGCAGCAACGTGGCATCGGTGTAGCAGCGATAGAGCTTCTCGGCGGGCGCATCGAGTTCGAGGTCGAGAACCAGTTCGTGTTGGGACATTTCTATTACCTTTCTTGTCTCTGAACTTAGGACGAACCGGCGGGGCGCGGCCCTACAAGGCGGCTCATTTTTTCTGCGCGGCGCTCGTTTCCAGGGAGTCGAGATGCTGGCGGATATGCGCGGCTTCGGCGGGCGTGTTGGCGAGCGCGATAGCTCGGTTGAACGCCTCGCGCGCTTCGGCTTTGCGTCCGAGCTCTTTCAGAAAGGCGCCGCGCGCGCCGTGGAAATAGAAGTAGCCGTCGAGGCGATCGGCCAGCGGTATGATCAGATCAAGCGCCGCTTGTGGGCCATTGAGTTTCGCGACGGCAACAGAGCGATTAAGCGTGATGACCGGCGATGGCGTGTGGCGTTCCAGCGCTTGGTAGAGAGCGTCGATCTCCGCCCAATCGGTTTCATCCGGCGTTTGCGCCCGCGCATGCAGGCCAGCAATGGCGGATTGAATTTGATACGGGCCGGGACGGCGCAAGCGCATGGCTTTATCGATCAGCGCAAGTCCCTCTTGGATCAGCGGGCGCTTCCATTTGGTGCGGTCCTGATCTTCGAGCAAAATTGCGTTACCATTCGCATCGAAGCGCGCGGCGATGCGGGAATGCTGCAGCAGCATGAGCGCCAGCAGGCCCATGATCTCCGGCTCGCTCGGATACATGCGCAACAGCAGGCGCGCGAGGCGGATGGCTTCTTCACAGAGCGAAGCTCGGTCGCTGGCGGGATCGGCAGCGGAATAGCCTTCGTTGAAGACGAGATAGATCATCGCCGCGACCGAGGCCAAACGCTGCGACCGCTCAACCGCGTCCGGCGCCTCGAACGGCACGCCGGCGCCAGCGACTTTCGCCTTCGCGCGCGTGATGCGCTGCTCCATCGCGCTTTCGCCCACGAGAAATGCGCGCGCGATCTGCGGCACAGTAAGACCGGAGACGATGCGGAGCGCGAGCGCGACTTGCTGCGTTGCCGGCAAGTCCGGGTGGCAGCAAATGAAGAGCAGCCGTAGGACGTCGTCGCGATAATCCGCTTCATCCAAGCGCTGCACGGTCTCGGCTTCGACATCGCTCAGATCGGAAATCTGGTCCTCATCCGGCAGCTCCGTCTGCTTAGCGCGGCGGCGCGTGACATCAATCGCGGCGTTACGGCCAACCATGATGAGCCAAGCAGCCGGATCGCGCGGCGGGCCGTTCTTGGGCCAGTTCTTCAGCGCCCGCAGGCACGCATCCTGATAGGCCTCCTCGGCCAGATCGAGGTCGCGGAAATACCGCAACAGCGCCGCGACCGCCTGGGGCCGCGCGGAGACCAGCGCCGCGTCGATCCAGGCCAGGTCTGTCATTTAGCGCGCCTCTACGGGCGAGCCGGGATTGTAGAGCATGATCGGCCGGAGCTCA
>CALBST010000059.1 GCA_937967425.1 uncultured Caulobacteraceae bacterium | reverse complement strand
CTTGGCGCGCGAGGCGCCCGGCCCAGGGGCTTTGGGGCTTGTGCGCCAACCGCTCGGCGGCGAACGCTTCAGCCGTGGACGCCATGCCGCCCCTGATCGCGGCATGCAGCGCCGTGAGCGTGAGGACATCGCGCTGGGCGTGGCTGCCGCCGAAGCGCTGGGCGATGCCGCGCGTGGCGGCGATCTTCTCGACGGCCTCATCGTAGCGGCCAGCTTCGAAGGCGATGAACGCTTCCGCGAGCGGCAAGCCGATTCTGCGCGTCATGTAGGCATTGTCGCCCGTATCAGCGGCTGCGGCGCGCATGGCTTTCAGCGTGCGCTCCGCATCGGTGGCGCGGCCGGCGCCGAGGAAGGCCATGATCGCGTGCAGATCGTTGAACGCGTAGAACGCGTCCTCGCCTGCCCGCTGCCAGCATGCCGCCAGTTTCTCGAAGCGATCGCCAACATCGACGCCTTCGAGGTGCAAACGCCACAGAAGCGCCGACGCATCGATCCATTCGAGCACGATTTGGCTGTTCGGATCCGGACGCACCTCCTCGTCGAAAAGCTTCAGCACTTGGCCGATGTCGCCCTTGTCGAGATAGAGCAGCGCCAGGTGCCAGAAATTGTGGTACTTGAACCCACTCTCCGGCGCCCAGTACTGCGCGTTGTCCGCCAGCCACGGAATGCCGGCCTCGAGATCGCCGCGCATTTCGTTGACGTGCGCCACCGCATGCACAGCCCAGCCATCGCGCGGATCGGCATCGACGGCTTGCCGGCCGTAAATGTCAGCGCGAGCGAAGTCGCCGCATTCTTCGAGGCCGAAGGCGGCCATGCCTTGAATGTAGCTGTAGCCGTCTTCGCCCCGCTTGAAGGCGCGAAGCGCTTGCAGCGGTACATCGCGAAGCTCAGCCTGAAGGCCCAAGAAGAAGCAGCCGGCATGTGCGTATTGGACCGCCAGCGCGTCGCGCGGATTTTCTTGCGCCACGCGCGTCCAGCGCGCCGTGCCATCGCCGTAGCGGCCTTCGGCCCAATCTTGCGCGCCGCGCAGTATCTGCGCTTCGCGGTCATTCAGGTTCGACGCCGCACCGGCGCGCAGGCTCTTCGCCGTCTCTTCCGCATAAGCCTTGTCGGTCGCGGTGACGAGAAGCCCCGCACGCGCCGCCCAGGCGCCGCCAAAATCGGGGTCTTCGGCGAGAGCAGCGTCGAGCGCAGCGATCGGATCGCCGCGATACAGGCGAATGAGATCAAGCGCATCGTTGTAATGCGCCAGGGCGGCTTGCGATGTGGTCGAGGCAGAATTGCCATAACGGTCTTTCAACATGGGAATTCTCCGGGGAGGAGTTGCAAAACAGGTGAAACAAAAGGGCGTCAGAGCGGTGGGACGCGCGCTACGGTCAGCGACAGCGCTCCTGCCGCAGCGTGCCAAAGCACGATGACAGACACCAAAATGGCGAGGGCGCGAGACATGATGTTTTCTTCCACTGCAAAACCCGAGCACCGTGCTCGGCGATGGAGAAAGGACTATTCCTCGGCGCCGCTCGGAGATAGAAAACTCATGGTGCAGCGCATGCACTTTTTGTTTTCTTGCGTAGATTGAGGGTGTTACGCGCGTCACGGCGCGGTTTGACCGCGATTTCGTAATGACAGACGCGTGAGAACTGGACCGCAAGTACTGTACTTGCGGTACAGTTTTTCGAGGTGAGCGCACAGGGCGCTGAAGGACGATGAGATGAGCATTCAGGCTCAGACGCTCAGCAAAGGCGAGCAAACGCGCGAGCGGATCATGGACATCGCGCAGGACGCGGTGCTGCATAAGGGCTTCGCGTCGACCTCGATCGACGAGATCATTTGCGAAGCCGGCATCACCAAGTCCGGCTTCTTCTACCACTTCCGCGACAAGAACGATCTCGCGAAGGCGCTGCTGCTGCGCTACACGGCCGAAGAGTGGAAGGTGTTCGACGAGCTCTTCAAGAGAGCCGACGAACTCAGCGACGATCCGCTGCATTCGTTCCTGATTTTCCTGAAGCTGTTTGCCGACTTGATGGGCGATCTGCCGAACGGACACCCGGGCTGCTTGGTCGCTTCGTACGTCTACCAGGACTTCCTGTTCAGCCAGGAGGTGCGCGCGCTGACGACCGAGGGCCACCAGATTTGGCGCAAGCGCTTCCGTGAGAAGCTCGACAAGATCGCCGCGCGCTATCCGGCGCGGATCGAGGTCAATCTGGATGATATGGCCGACATGCTCTCGGCGGTTGCCGATGGCGGCATCATTCTTTCGAAGAGCCTGCACGACCCGAGCCTTTTACCCCGGCAAATCATGCAGTACCGCGCCTATGTGAAGTTGGTTTTCCTCGGCAACTAAGCAGCAGCTGCGGCTGCCGGCGCCGCATCCGGCATCTCAAGCGGCAGATAGAGCGTGAACGTCGCGCCGTGTCCGAGCTTGCTGG
>CALBST010000058.1 GCA_937967425.1 uncultured Caulobacteraceae bacterium | reverse complement strand
CGCGCGCGTTCGCGGCATTGCAGCAACACGGCGTGACGGTCGAAGGCGCAGTCGTCACCCTTCGGAGTATCGGCGCGCTCGAAGCCTTGGCCAAACCCGATCCGCTTATCGACAATCACGCACCGCGCGGCGGCGAGATCATCGCCGAGGCGGACGCTGAGGTGTGGTCCTCCGAATGGTATCGCGCAAATCCGTCGGATCCCTCGGCTGCAGGCAAGCGCCATGGTTGAGCGCGAGCTGCTCGCCGCAACGGGAGGCGTCCTTCTGGCCGGCGGTCTTTCAACGCGCTTCGGCGCCGAGAAAGCTGTGGCGCAATGGCATGGCGGCGTGCTGATGGATACGGTGTGCGCGCGGTTCGCTCCGCTCGCGCAGTTTGCCGTAAGCGCCCGCCCCGGCTCGGCAGCGGAGCATCATGCTTTAGCGCGCGGGCTCGACGTTCTGCACGACGATCCAACTTATCCTGCCGGGCCGCTCGCCGGTCTCGCAGCGGGTCTCGCCTGGGCGCAGCATCGACGCCTGCGCATGGTCGCGACCGCGCCGTGCGATACGCCGCTGCTGCCGTTGGACCTTTTCCCATTCCTGCTAAGCCATCTACGCGATGCGCCGGCGGCCTTCGCGGTGACGGCGGAAGGCCCCAATCCGCTCTGCGCCGTTTGGCGCAACGATGTGCTCCCGGAGCTTAAGGCGCGCCTTGCGGATCGTCATCCGTCGGTGCAACGTTTTCACGCGGAGCTCGGCTCAACCGCCGTCCGGTTCGATGACACTTCAGCGTTCGCTAACGCCAACACCAGAGAAGCATTAGCGGCGATCGAGGGGCGGCTATGAAGCCGCTGATCGACCCCTTCGGCCGCGCCATCACTTATCTGCGCGTCTCCGTCACCGATCGCTGCGATTTGCGCTGCATCTATTGCATGAGCGAGCGCATGCGGTTTCTGCCGCGCACAGAATTGCTCAGCATTGAGGAACTGGATCGCCTGTGCACCGCGTTCATCCAGCGAGGCGTGCGCCGATTGCGCTTTACAGGCGGCGAGCCGCTTGTGCGCAAAGGTTTCCTCGATCTGCTCCATAGCGTTCGCCGCCATCTTGGCGAAGGTCTCGATGAGATCACGGTCACAACCAACGGCGTTCAGCTGGCGGAATTTGCGGCGCCACTCTTTGCCGCCGGCGTCCGCAGAGTAAATGTCTCGTTAGATTCAATCGACCGCGAGACGTTCGCGAGAATTGCGCGCCGCGATCGTCTGCCGCAGGTGCTTGAGGGCATCGAGGCTGCTGTTGCGACGGGCTTGAAGGTCAAGATCAACACGGTCGCGCTGAAACACGACAACGCCCACGAAATTCCACACCTGGTCAAATGGACGCACGCGCGCGGTCACGACATCACGCTCATTGAAACAATGCCGCTCGGCGAAATCGACGAAGACCGCACCGATCAATTCCTGTCGTTGACGCGTGTGCGCGAAGACATGCAGAGCTATTGGCGCTTAACCGACTTGCCGGATCGAACCGGCGGCCCGGCCCGCTATGTTCGCGTCGAAGACACTGGCGGTCGGCTGGGCTTCATCACGCCGCTCACGCACAATTTCTGTGAAGGCTGCTCGCGGGTGCGCCTCACCTGCACGGGGCGGCTCTATCTGTGCCTTGGTCACGAAACCTCGGTCGATCTGCGCGCGCCCTTGCGCGCCGGCGGTGACGATGATGCGATTCAAGCCGCAATCGACGCCGCCATCGCTCTACGCCCCAAGGGCCATGACTTTCAGATCGAACGCCTCTCCAAGCCCGCGACTGGGCGGCACATGTCGGTGACGGGCGGATGACCAAGCTCCTCTTCTTCGGCCGCGCTCGAGATGCAGCGGGCTGCAGCGAGATGATCTGCGACCTGCCCAGCAGCGTCGAGACCGTGGGCGAGCTGCGATCCTGGCTTCATCAACGCGACCCGGAACTCGGCAGCGTTCTCATGGCGCGCGATATTCGAGTCGCTGCGGACCACACGATCTGCGTGAGCGAGGCCACATCCGTGCGGGGCGCGTCCGAAATAGCGTTCATGCCGCCCATGAGCGGAGGCTGAGATGGACCAGACCATTCTGCTGCTCATCTTGGCCATCGCCGCTGCCGCAGCGCTCTACTCTTCCGTCGGACACGGTGGCGCTTCGGCTTATATCGCACTGATGGCGCTGGTCGGCTTTGCGCCCGAAGAGATCAGGCCTGCGGCCCTGGTGCTCAACATCCTGGTCGCCGGTCTGGGCGCGTTCCGCTTCCTCCGCGATGGCCGCTTTGATTGGCATGTGTTCTGGCCGTTTGCGATTACAGCAATCCCGGCAGCGTTCGTAGCCGGACGCATTGACGTCCCCGAAGAAGTTTTCCGACCGCTTCTAGCCTTCGCGCTGGCGGCGGCAGCGCTCCGCTATCTCATTTGGCCACAGATCGATGCTGTGAAACCAAGCGCGCCGCCGTCGAAGCTCGTAGCGTTGCCAGTCGGCCTCGCACTGGGCGCGCTCGCGGGCCTCACGGGAATTGGCGGCGGCGTCTATCTATCCCCGCTACTGGTCTTTGCGGGTTGGAGCGATCCGCAGAGAGCGACCGGCATCGCCGCCTGCTTCATCGTCGTCAACTCGATCGCCGGTCTTGCCGGACGCACGTCGTCGCTGGCGCTTCTGCCCGATTATCTGCCTTGGCTGGCGGTCGCCGCGATCATCGGCGCGCTCATTGGCACAACGTGGAGCCTGAAGGGTCTCGGAAGAAAAGGCGTGCTGCGCGTACTTGGAGTCGTTCTAGGTCTAGCCGCCGTGGCGCTCGCCACATGATCCGCACAACGATCACCACCGAGCCGTTTCAGCCAGAAGTCGAGCTGAACGCCTTCATGGAAAGCCGCGGCGACGACGTCGGCGCGATCGCAAGCTTCATCGGCTATTGCCGAGCGTCCTCGGCGCACGGGCC
>CALBST010000057.1 GCA_937967425.1 uncultured Caulobacteraceae bacterium | reverse complement strand
CGCCGAAGTGCGTAGGCGATTTTTACGGATGGAAGACAACGCGGGTCGGAGGTCTTCTTAACAAGGCGCCTTCAACACAAGACCTTGTGCTGCATCCAGGCGTGCTCGCGATCACGCACGCGGCGTTGCAGCCATCGTGTGATTGCATCCAGCTCAATCTGACGCAAGCCATTCGCGTGCACCCACAAGAGCGAGCCCAGGCCCCACACCGCGATGAAGAGATGTGGCCCCACGAACCGAAGCTTCGCCCCTGGCTCATCAATGTGATGTGGCCGTTGACTGCTTTCACCGAAGAGAATGGCGCGACGCGCCTTTGGCCAGGCAGTCACACGGACGCGCTGGATCGCAGCATTGATCCAGCGCGATCGATCCCCGCGGAGATGCAGCCCGGTGATGCGCTGGTCTTCCTTGGCGCGCTGACGCACGGCGCCGGCGAGAACCGCTCAAGCGCGCCGCGCGACGGCATCATTGTCTCCTATTGTTTGGGTTGGCTGAAGCAGTACGAAAACCAATACTTGGCTTATCCGCCCGCCGTCGCGCGGTCATTCCCAGAACCCCTGCAGCGGCTCATCGGCTATCAGATGCACCGGCCCAATCTTGGCGGCTGGGAGGGGCAGGATCCGATCCAAGCGTTGGCGACGAACACCCCGACGCTTTGTCCGCACGTGGACGCGTTGACGCCCGACATCGCGCGCCAGCTCAAGGCTCACTATGGCGAGGACGCCTGACTTACCCATACCTGAACGCGCCTATCAGGAAATTAGGACAAGGGTCTTAGCCGGCCGCTTCAGGCTGCGTCAGCGACTGGACGCTAGCGCGATCGCGTCCGACCTCGGCGTATCAACAACGCCCGTGCGCGAGGCTCTCTTGCGGCTGACTTCAGAACGGCTCGTGAGCTTTCGCCCGTCGCACGGTTTTGCTGTCGCCATGTGGAGTGAGAGCGGCCTGCGCGATCTTTATCGATGGCGGGGCGAACTCGCCGAGCTGGCGCTTGCGAACTTCGCTGCGGCCGCCCAACCGATGGTGGATGCCGCGGCGAGTTATCCCGACAAGGCCGCAGACCTATTGGCAGGGTTAGCAATCGCCGCACATGCCGAACTCTTACACGCAACGCGAAATGCTGATGATCGGCTACACATGGCGCGGGTCGCGGAAGCCGAAATCTGGCCAAACGTCGAGCAGGACCTCGCGCCCATCAGTAAGGCGATTTTGAGCGGCAACATCGCTCCGATCAGAAACGCACTTCGAAAGTATCACATGCGGCGTTGTATGAACGCCAAACGCATCCGCGACTGCGCCGCGCTGCTAGGGCTTTCCTCGAACGGCGCCTAGACGCTTCCCCGCTTAATATTCATTTTTATAAACTCTCTTATTTGTCTGGAGTGTCGCACGCTCCCACCGGATCGAATGAACGATCCACCTCAATGGAGGAAATTATGCGTGAAGACCTCGAACAAGACGAACTCACCGATCTGGGCGCGGCCAGCGAAGTGACCCGCGGCATCGTGCAGCGTTTCGCCGAAGAGTCGACGGGCCTGCCCGATTATCGCGATTGAGTTCGCGCTCAACACGGGAGAGCCGCAATGGCTGAAGCAGTGCAAGACGTCCACTCCGACGTCATCGATCTCGGCGCCGTCATCGAAGTGACGCTGGGCATTCCAAAAGTCCCGTTCGAGGAATCGACGGGGCAGATGGATCATCGCGACTGAGATCCCGGCCGGCGCCGGAGGCCCTCCGGCGCCGTGCTCAGCAAGCTAGTGGCGCGCAGATGCAAAAGTATGTTCTCGCACCTCACGTTCATGCCTGCATCGAGGGCGATTGGCTCATCTTTCTGGATCTGAAGTCAAATCGATACTTCGCGGTCAGCGCGGCGCAATCGGCGGCCATCGATGGTATTGCGAACGCGCGTCATGACGAGACGGCCGTAGAAAGCGGAGCGCTTCAGAAGCTGGCGGCGCGAGGTGTGCTGACCGCTGCAAAGGACGCGCACCCTCCACAAGAGCTGATTGGCCGTTCCGGACGCATCAATGCGCCGACGATCATGCAGTTTGTGTGGGCTGCGCAGTGGGCGTCCACGACGGTGCGGCGAGGAGACATGTGGCGTGCGGCTCAACATATCAGGTCATGGAAGCTGGCGTCCCGCCAGGACGTGGACGCAGGCCGCAAAGCCATCCGCCAATTCAATGAAATGCGGCCGTGGCTGCCAAAGCGTTACGTCTGCTTATTCGACGCGCTTTGTCTCATTCGATTTCTCCTGTCGCGCGGCACGCATGCGACGCTTGTGATTGGCGTACGGGCGCGGCCCTTCCTTGCCCATAGTTGGGTGGAGCTTGATGGCGCCATTGTCGATGACGGCGGCGAAGACTGCGCCTCTATGCAAGAGATCGTCCGGCTATGACCGCTCGTATGGTCGGTTTCCGCTGGCGGCCGACTGATCGAAACGGCGAACGCGTAGCGCGTGTTCGTTTGGAAAGACTTGGCCCCAGTTTTTCCAAAGTAAGCGAGCGGCGCGGCGTTCTTATTGCGCTTGCCGCGGCCGACGCAGATTCGCGAATCCTGCCAGACGACCTCGGCGTCGTGCTTGGTCCTCTATTTTTGTCCGGTGAAGAACGCGACGAGCCAGTAACCTCAGTAACGTCTACTGACGCCTGGAAGCTGGCCGAAAGCGGCGGCGCACTTTTGGTTCAGAACTATTGGGGCGGCTATTGCGCTGTTCTGCATGACCTCGGCCGCGATGAGCTGCACCTCTTGCGCGATCCCTGCGGCGCCGGTTCGCTCTACGTGCTCGACGCCGGTGAGTTGACCGTCTTTGCAAACGATGCGGAGGATCTGCTCGTCGTGGATCCCGAACTTGACGTCGACCAGACGATGCTTAGCGCCTTCCTCTGTCAACCTCGTCTAGTGGCGGCGCGCACGGGCTTGGCGAATGTGCGTGAGGTGCTGCCTGGCGTCGCCCTAACATTGATGCGGACTGGCCGGCGTGAGGCGTTGCTGTGGCAACCGTCAATACCAGAGTCGAAGCGTGACTTCGTCAGTGGTCAAGCAGCGCTTCGCCGCGCCGTTGACCGCGCGGCGTCGGCGTGGGTCGGCTACAGCCAGCAGAGAGGGCCGATCGCGCTTCGGCTCTCCGGCGGGTTTGATTCAACCTTAGTCGCGTGCGCGCTCCACCACGCCGGCGCACGCGACGTGATTTGCTTCAACGAATTCCCTGCAGATACGCCAGAGGGCGACGAGCGCACATTCGCGCGCATGGCGGCCGATACGTTGAACTTCTCGCTCAGGGAACTCGCCGCGCATCCTGACGCGGTGTCCTATCCAGCAATTCTACAAGCCCGTCTCAGCGCACGGCCTTCCTATAGTGAGTTCAGCTTCTCTGATTCCCTGCTGGGCGACGCGATCAACGCTGCAGGGGCGCATGTCGTCGCTTCGGGGCAGGGCGGCGATCAAGTGCTGCATCGCAGCCGCACGGCATCGATCGCGGCGGATGCCATGATGGACGGCTGCCCTCCCGCCGATCTTTGGCGGATCGCGCTCGAAACCGCACACCTCATCCGCGCGCCGGTGTGGGATGTATTCGCAGCCATGGCGGGCGCGGTCCCTCCGTGGCGGCAGTTTTCACCCTACAATAGCGTCTTCGACAACGTGCTTGCGTCCAATGCATCGCTGCCAGCAAGGGCTGAATGGGCGGCGCACCCATGGGCGAGTGCGATGAATAAGGCCACTCCAGCCAGAGCGCTGCGCATGGCGCATGTGGCGGATCTCCATTTTTATCACCAGCGCTCATCGTTGAGCGGCTTTATCGCCGCGCCCTTGCTCGCATGTCAGCCGGTGGTCGAGTGCTGTTTATCAATCGCGCCTTATGACATGACCCGCGGAGGGCGTGAGCGCGCGCTGGCGCGAGCCGCGTTTGGCGACTTAATGCCGCGCGTTATTCTGGAGCGGCGCCATAAGGGTGACACCACCCGCTATCACCGCGCGGTGCTGGAACGGCAATTGCCGTTCATCCGTGAGATGCTGTGCGACGGCGAACTCGTGAAGCTCGGGCTATTGGCGCGCGAACCGCTGGAGACCGCGCTTCGGCGGGATGTGGTGGTCGATGCGAAAACCAAGGCGCAGATTATGACCGCCTTCATTGCCGAACTGTGGCTCCGGCGCTTCCTTAAAACAAAAGCGGCGTGCGCGCTGGCTTTGCGGGCTGGAGCCGGGGCGTCGTCAGGGATGGGAAGCGACCTTCAATCGGGCTGAAGCCACCGATCGAACCAGTCCATGGTCCGCTGTTGCGCGGCCAATAGATGTTGGGGTCGATATTTGAGGTGATAGGCGCCGGGATAGATGTAGGCTTCATACGGCGTTCCGCTTTCGTGCAAGCGCGCCAGCAGGGGAAAGCCGCGCACAGCTTCGCTCTCGCCCCAGTTGAAGAGAATTGGCGTGCTGAGCCGCTCAGCGTTCAACGAAGCGCTGTTGTCGCGCCACCATTGTGTCCAAGGCGATCCTTCGACCCATGGCGAAGTAAGGCCGATGCGCGCGAGGCTGCGATCGCGATAAGCCGACGCTTGGAGCGGCCAGCTTGCAGGATCGGTTGGGGGCGAGCCAATGACGGCCGCTCTGAAGGTGTTGGGCTCGTCCATCAACATGGCGTAGACGGTCTCGGCGCCATCGGACAAACCGGTAATGCCAATGCGCGCCGGATCGGCGCCACGGGCAACGGCGCGGCCGATGAAAGCGTTGAGCGCCTCGCGCTTGGCGCGCCTTTCAGAACCGTCGAGTTCGGTCTCGCGCTGCACCTCTGCAGCGGTCAGGCGCGCTGCGCGCAAGCGAAATTCCGGGCGCTCGACGCTGATCACGAAATAGCCGCGCGCTGAGAGCGGTAAGATTGGTGTTTCGTTACCGACGCCACCGCGCAGGAAACCGCGGGAGTGATATTGAACGACAACGGCGGGATAAGACCGGCCCCGGCGGTAGCGCAACGGATAGACGAGGTGTGCGTAGCTCTCATTGCCTTCGGCATCGGTAAAGTCGAGGCGTTCTATGCGCGGCGCTGCAATCGTGCGGAAGCCGGGGTTAGGATCGAAGAGCGGCGTGAGCGCGCCGCTCGCAACGTCGATTGAAACCAAACGGCGCGGCGTCAGCGCGCTCTCCTGAAAGCAGATGAGGGTGGCGCGCCCGGGCGCGCAGGCAAAGAGGCGGTCTTCGGCCCGCCGTATCAAACGCACGGCGCCCGACGCTGGTGACCACATGTAGAGGGCGTGCAACACGCGCCCATGGCCCTCGCGTCGGAGGAACAGCACTTGTTCGGCGTCGTCGCCTGACATGGGCCAAGCTGCATCGAGAGCGCCTGCGCATGCAGGGGCCATGCATCGCTCGTCGCCCGGCGCGAAGAGAGCAAGCGCGGGTTCTGCAACCGTCGAAGTCGAATCAAGCGGCCTGATGTACGCAGGCGCCGAAGGCGCGCTTTCGTTAGACGCACGCGTCACTCCGGACGAGGGATCGTAGATCCAGATGCGCGAACCGGCCGCTTCATCGCTGACACGGGCAAGGCCGTACGCCGCTCGAAAGTTCTCATCGACGCGAAAACCCCGGCGTTCGTCCTCAAGCAACTGGGCGCGCGCCTGCTCGCGCGGCGTGGCAGTCTCGAACATGAGAACATCGCCGCTGAACCAAAGCGCGCGGATGTCGCCTTCGGCATCGGTCACCTGAGCGGCATCACCCGTTCTCAAGTCGAGACGGTGAATGTTCAACCGTCCGTCGCGTTCAGCGGTGTAGTAGAGCGCCGCGCCATCAGGCGAAAACCGGGCAATGCGATCGACGCCCAGCCCGGACCGGTAGCCACCGTCGGTGCGAAACACAAACCGGCCTGCATCGGCGACGATGCGGGTGTGCCCGCTCGGGATATCGGTCAGCGCCAAGCGATAGGCATAGTCGTCTGCCTCAGGCAAGATTTCGCGCACGAAGAAGGCGGCATGAGTCTGGTCTGGCGATATCTCAAGGAATGGATCGACATCGCCCCCGATATCGCGAAGCAAGTAGATGTCCTCAAGCGTCGCGGCACGGCGCCGCTCCGCCTGCGCTCCGGTCGGCGGCGATAAAGCGAGCGCGAGGCCGAGGATTAGCGCTAAATGAAAGCGCATCGTCGCGCTCACCAGCGCTGCCGCAATTCGAGCGAGATCACGCGGCCAAGCGGCGACGCGTTCGCGGCATCGAATGCGAAGCCAGTCGGGTTGTTGGCGAAGGGCGGGTCTTCGTCAAAGACGTTATTCACATTAAACGCAACCACGAGGCCGCGCTCACGGTCGCTGAAATCGTGCGTAAGCCGAAAATCAAAGGTCTGGAAAGAATCTATGTCGCGGGCCGGTAGGCTCAACGTGTCGCGATAAGCGTCCACGTAGTTGAAAGTGAGAGCGGCGCCGGTTTGCACGCCCTGCCAGGCTAAGGTGGCGCGGCCGCGAAGGTCTACCGGCCCATTCAAAGTGTTGAGCGCGCTCACTGGCGCCGCTCCCGGCGCCAACGTGGTCTCATACTGCAGCATGTTGCTGGCGGCCAAGGTCAGCGAGATTTGCCCAATGTCGGTCTCGAAAGCGTACGCCGCAGAGAGATCGATGCCGCGCACGCGCAGGGCCGATAGATTGACCAGGCGCCGGTCGACGATGACCTCAACGCCGTCAGCGGGCAGCACGCCGAATGGGGGCGGCCCCAGCGCCAGAAATTGGGCTATGAGCTCCGGCGAAGGATCGCGATAGATGATGCTTTCAAAGCCTGCAGGATTGCGCAGGATCGCAAACGTACCGCCCGCCGAAGTGATGCGGTCGGCAAAATCGATGTCGTAATAAGTCGTTGAGAGCGTAAAGCCCGCGCCGAGTTCGACGTCGAAGCCTGCGGTCCAGGTCTCCGCCTGTTCGGGACGAAGTTCGCGATTGGCGCCGGCGATAGCCAAGACCCCAGTCGAGCCGTTATCTGCGAGCGGGTCCTGTGCGGCGCTCGCCGTGAGATACGAGATCGCTGTTCCGCCCAACAATTGATCGAACAGAGGCCCCTTGAAGGATTGGCCCCAAGAGGCGCGGAGCGCGAAGGCTTCTGACAAAGCCCACCGCACGCCGACGCGGGGGGTGGTAGATGCGCCATAGTCGCTTGCATCCTCACGCCGGGCTGACGCCGACAGCGTCAGGGCATGTACAAGCGGCACGCCATTGTCGGATGAAATGAGAGGCAGGTATAGTTCGGCGAAAACAGCATCGACTGTGCGGGCGCCAGGATCTTGAACGAATTGATCGGCGACACCTGACGCGTGGTCTTCGAAACGCGAAATCGAAAAGCGTTCGCGGCGTTGCTCGACGCCGAAAGCGGCGCGGATCGGCCCGCCAGGCAAGGCCCAGAGCGGGCCATCCATGGTGGCGCCGTAACTCGTGACCCGGCCTTCGTTTTCGGTGGCGATGTCGAACGTTAGGCCCGCCAGCACTGCCGAATTTGTATTGGAGCCGTCTGCAAAGGGATTGAAGGCGGTGTCCAGATTGCCGCTGGCGAGCGACGCGGCAATGTTTGCGGAGTCGAAGAAGTTTTCATTGTCGATGGACTCGCGGCTTTGCGAGTGGGTGAGGGAAGCCGACAATGTCCAATCGTTCGGAAGCACGATGTCGCCAGTAAATGCCGCCGAGTAAGCTTGCGATCGGCTGATATTGCGGACCGGTCCCAAGTCGGGTCCGAAGAAGTACGCGATCGTAAGCGGTCCCTGGCCCAGGAATAAGTTGTTCAGCTGCCGATAGGCGTTGGTCTCCGGCACCACGATATTGGCGAAGAGTTGCTCGCGCTCGAGGTATGCCTCACGATCCGTCGCGATGAGATCGGCGCTGAGCGTAAGAACCGAACTCACATCTTGCTGCGCGCTTACAAAGATCGAGTGGCTCGTCTGCTCCGGCAAGAGCCAGGCCCCCTCATTGAGTTCGTTGAGGTTGAGCACCCCGGGAATGAGGTCAGCCGCAGTTAAAGACGTACCGTCTTGGCCTTGGGGGATGGCGAGCGAAACCGGCGTCGCGCCGATACGAATGATGTTTCCCGGATTGGCGAGCGTACGCGAGAAGTTGGAGCCTTCGGGGCGGAAGTCGGAGCTTGCCAAGAAGTCGCGGTCGTCGATGTCGAGTTGGCGGCGATCGCGATAATCGTAAGCGGCGGTCAAGCGCCCGCTGTTCCAGTCGAAGCCGAACAATTGCGAGAAGCCTATGCCTTCGGCGCCCCCTTGCGATGTGCCGGTGACATAGCCTCGCGTTTCAGCGCCCTCGAAGCTGTCATTGAGGATGATGTTGACGACGCCCCCGACCGCATCCGAGCCATAGGTGGCCGAGGCCCCGTCGGCTAAAACTTCGATGCGCTCTACAGCTGCGAGCGGAATGATTGAGACATCCACGTAATTGCCGACGCCTGCGGGCGCGAGCCGGCGGCCGTTGACGAGGGTCAGTGTTGCGTCGGCGCCTAAGCCTCGCAAATCGATGGTCGAGCCGTAAGAAAAGTTGCTGCGTGCGTTGAGCGAGCCTTCGACCGTGCCTTCATTTTGGCTGCCGGCAAAATTCTGCGGCAAGGTTTGCAACGCGTCCTGCAGCGTCAAGCGCCCGGTGGCGTCTAGATCTTCGCGGCTGAGCTCAATCAAATTCGAACCGGCCGGCGCTGCGCCTCGGATGCGTGTGCCGGTGACAACGATCTCTTCGTCCGCCTCAACGTCGGGCGCTTCCGCGTTGGCGTTCGCTTCGGCGCGAACGCGCGTCTCAGCGTTCGCGCGGTCGGGCTGGGGGCTCTGATCTTGCTCCAGCGAAAGCGTATTTATGGGCGTAATCTCGCCCCGGACATTGGAGTTGGAAAGCAACTGAGACAGCGCTTCTTCGCGCGTGAAGCGCCCATGCACCGCTGGCGCAAATTGGCCAGCAAAGCGGTCCGCTGGGACAAGTGTGCTCAGTCCGGATTGTTGCGCGTATAATGCGAGGGCGCTGGAGAGCGGTTGTGCTGGGATGTTGTACTCGATCCGGGTTTCACCAGCGAGCTCAGCGCCGTTGGTCTGAGCACGTGCGTCAGGCGCGAACGCAAATGGCGACACGCCCAACAACAGTCCGGCAACCCAATGCGAAACGCGCTCCGCGCGCTTGACGGTTTTGGTCAAGCTCACCTCCCCTTGGACCGCATGCTCGGTCTTCAAGAAGGGGAGACGAACGGGCTTCGCAAAAACGACAGCGACGGAGAAGTTTTTTCGCGCGCGCTCAATCAGAGCGCAGCACGATCACGCCGTCGGCGCGCCGATCGGCGCTGACCCCGACATTGTTTTCAAGCAGAGCCAGAAACGCTTCAACGTCGTCCCCCGCGACGTATCCCGCGAGACGCACCTGCGCGGTCGCGGTGTCGGCGAACGCGAAGCGCACGCCCGAAAACCGCGTCACCTCAGCAGCCGCTTCGCGCAAGGATTGGCCGTCGAGCGCCACCATGCGCTCGCGCCACACCAGCC
>CALBST010000056.1 GCA_937967425.1 uncultured Caulobacteraceae bacterium | reverse complement strand
ATTGGCGAGCCGGCGAAAGAGGCCTTCAAAAGCGCGCGCTGATTAGTCCTTGTACTGACGCCAGACGCCTTTGCGATCGCGCACCTCGTAAGCGTCGCCTACCTTGCGCACGGCTTGCGACGCTAATGGCGCCTTGCCGTGACCGCCCGGAATGTCGAGCACATAGGCCGGTTGCGCCAAACCCGAGACACGCTCTTGCAGCGCCTGCGTCAGCTCTTGGCCTTCGGCGATCGAGCAACGGAAGTGCGACGTTCCTTGCGCCTTGTCCAAGTGATGCAGATAATACGGCTTCACCCGCGCCTCGACCAAAGCGCGCATCAGCGCCTCAAGCGTCTCCACATCATCGTTCACGCCGCGGAGCAGCACAGTCTGCGACAACATCGGCACGCCGCTATCGACAATCCGCGCGATCGCCGCGCGTGCTTGCTCGGTGAGTTCGCGCGCATGGTTCGTGTGCAGCACGACATACGTCGTCGCGCCCTCGACGCGCAGCGCCTCAACCAAATCCGGCGTCACCCGCAGCGGATCGACGGCCGGAATACGCGTATGCCAGCGGATGATCTTCACATGCGGGATCGCCGCCAGCCTTGCAGTGATCTCGCGCACGCGCCGCGCCGACAGCAGAAACGGATCGCCGCCGGTGAGAATGACTTCCCAAATGCCGGGTTGGCTTTCGATGTAAGCGAGCGCCGCCTCAAGCGCGGGCCCGGCCAGCGTGCCGTCGCCCTGTGGGCCGACCATTTCGCGCCGAAAGCAGAAACGGCAATAGACTGGGCACACATGCACCAGCTTCAGCAGACAACGATCGGCGTAGCGGTGCACGACGCCCTTCACCGGCGTGTGCGCGTCGTCGCCGATGGGATCGCTTAGCTCGTCGGCCGCAACCTCGAGCTCGCGCGCGTCGGGGCGAAACTGAGCCGCGATCGGATCATCCGGATTGGTCGGATCGATGAGCGCATCCATCGCCGGCGTGATCGCGACGGCGTAGCGGCTGGCGACTTCAGCCAAGGTGTCCGCAGGTTGGACCGCGGGGCTCCGCCCCGCAGGCGCGCCGGGAGGCGCGCGCTCCAACCTGTTGCCACTCGTGCTCACACTATACCCCAAACGCCTTCGCGTACTGCACCTTGCCGCCGCCAGCGAACACTCCGGGCTCAAACTCCAGCGCCATAAAATGCGGACCGGAGAAGGGAGCTTGCAGCGATTCCGTTAACAGCGCGGAGAACCCATGGCGGGGATAGTACTCCGCATGCCCCAGCACAATGACGCCAACGCAGCCCAGCTCCTTACAGCGCGCATTGCCGGCGCGGATCAATTCGCCACCGATGCCTTTCGACTGAAACGCCGGCAACACCGATACCGGCGCCAGCGCCGCTGCGCGGAGAGTTTCTCCGTCGCGTACTATCGCCAGAGGCGAATACAGAATTTGGCCCCGGATGGCGATCTCGGAGGCGGCGACGAGCTCCACCAACGCGTCGCCATCACCACGCAGCCGCTCGACGAGGTTTGCCTCATCGTTCTGCCCGAACGCATGAAGCAAGACTTGCCGGATTGCGGCGAAATCGGCGGGGAAGGCGGTCCGGATCATCCGGCGCCCTTATCAGAGATGACAACCTGCTTGCCAAGTAGCGCAGGAGATTGTGCTAGGAGGCGATCATGAGACGACTCCTTGGACGATTTGTCTTTCAACTCTACCCGGGCCGAACAGTCGAAGAGATGATCTCTCGTCTCGCCGAGATTGAAGCCTTAGCGGACGTTCCAATGCGCGTAGACGACGCGAGCGATCTATGTGCTGAGCAGGACGCGATAGAGGATGCCTTGGAGAAGGTCATCGGGTCACATCTCGGTTACACACGGCACTAGTCAGGCTTGCGGCGTCCACAGCACATCATTGATGTGCCGCGCCCCGGTCGCCAGCATCACCACGCGGTCGAACCCCATCGCGACGCCGCTGGACGAGGGCATGTGCGCCAAAGCCGCCAGGAATTCCTCGTCGATCGGCCAGCGTGTCCCGTAGCGCTTTGCCTTCTCGTCCATCGCCGCAACCAGTCGCGCGCGCTGTTCCACCGGATCGTTAAGTTCGCCAAACCCGTTCGCCAACTCAACGCCACACGCATAAAGCTCGAACCGTTCAGCCACGCTCGCATCGTGTGCGCACCGCCGCGCCAGAGCCGCTTCGCTGATCGGGTATTCCGTTAGCAGCGTGAGCGCGCCATCGCCCAGCTGCGGTTCGACGTGCTGCACCAAGGCCGCCGAGAACGCGTCGCCATCCTGCGGCATCGGCGCCGGGCAAAGCTGCGCAAACGCATCGCGCACGGTGATCCGTTCCGCCGCCGTGAACGGATCACAGCTCCGCTCGCGCCATTGCAGCATCGCGCTCCCCGCCGCCCGCGCCGCGACCCGCACGATCTCGATGCAATCGTCCATGATCTCTTCGTACGGCGCATTGGCGCGGTACCATTCGACCATCGTGAACTCAGGCGAATGCAGGGGTCCGCTCTCGCCGCGTCGCCAAGTTTTGCCCAGGAAGAAGAGCTTCCGCTCACCCGCCGCCAAGAGCTTCTTCATTGCGAATTCGGGGCTCGTGTGCAGGTAACGCTCGCCCACCTCGAACGCATCGATGTGCGTTTCCGCCCCGGGCGAAACCGCCAGCATCGTTGGCTCGGCCTCGGTGAACCCCTGCGCCCAGAACCATTCCCGCACCGCCCGCGCAATCGCCGCCCGCGCCGCCAGGAACGGCCGCCGGTCGGCGTGGCGCGCCTTATCCCACCACGGGGAGGGCGTCATGACGCTGCTCCTATGCCGTTCCGCGGCTTGGCCGCAGCGGCAAATCTGGCTAGAGAAGCCCCCAATTCCGGTCCTTTCGGGTATTTCAGGACCGC
>CALBST010000055.1 GCA_937967425.1 uncultured Caulobacteraceae bacterium | reverse complement strand
ATCGCGGAAATTGACGAATATGCTGTCGAATTGCGCGCGCTGATTCCAGACTCACTTGCTGCATTCGGCGCGCTCTCCAAAGCCGCTCAATCGGCCGGCGCTCTCGACAAGAAAACTAAGGAACTGCTCGCCCTTGCCATTGGCGTCGCCCTCCGCTGTGACGGATGCATCGGCTATCATGCTCGCGGCGCACAGCGTACGGGGGCTAGCCGTCAAGAAGTTGCCGAAGCGCTGGCGGTGGCCATCCAAATGGGCGGCGGCCCCAGCGTCAATTACGCCGCCGACGCGCTTCGCGCCTTTGATCAGTTTCAGCCCCGCGCCTAGGATGCGCTAATGAGCGCGCCGCCCAAGACCGTCATCAAGGCCACGCCGGCGGAGGAGGCGGCTATTCGCGCTGCGGTGCGGAACGCAGACACCAGCAAGATCAATCCTGCGTGTGTTCGCGCCACACGCGCGCACGTCGCCGCGCTTGTCGATCTGCTTTCTGATCCGCGCGTATCGAGTCCCATCTACGATCTTCCTCGTCCGATCAGCTTCAAGACAGTCGCTGACTGGGTGAAGGACGCGGAGGCGAAAAGCGGGCTTGGTGAGTGCATTCTGACGATCACGCCAGACAACCAGGGCCGGCTTATCACCTACTCCCGCTTCACAATCTGGCCCGAGCACTCCGCGGCAGAGATCGCGGGGGCGTATCGTTCTGACGTACAGAGCGCTGGACTCGGCAAGGCTGGAGCGGCGGCAAGCTTCGACTGGATGTTCTGTGAGCTCGGCGTGAGACTCATCTGCGTCACCGCGGCGATCGACAACGAACGTTCCGCACGGGTCATCGAAGCTGCCGGATTCAAGCCCATGGGCGAACGCGAAGGCGTCCGCCCTGACGGCTCAACCCGCCGATCCCGCTACTGGGAGATGACGCGCGAAGAATGGGACAACAGGAGAAATCCGTGAGGATTACGAGCCGCTTCCAACGGACGCTTGATGGTCGCACTTGCTGCGTCCGCCCATCCCCATTATGCGCGAAACGGTTCGACTCCTCTCCCCGAGTCCGCGAACTCCCAGGAAGAGACCCGAGCGCCTCCCCTCCCGAAAGCGGATGTCTGACTTCCACGCATTGCCCTAAGACGTCATGTCCGCGACTAGAGAACCCGTCGAAAGCCGATACGGTGCGATCTACCGGAGCACGCTATGAAGGAAGTTTTCCAGGGCCACTGCATGTGCGGCGATGTTCGCTTCGAAGCGGTGGGGAAACCCAAATGGATACTTTGGTGTCATTGCGAGAGCTGTCGCAGACACAGCGGCGCGCCTGCATCTGTCTTTGTCTCGTTCGCTGACGATACAGTTTCGATAACCCAAGGCGAAATCGCGAAGTATGAATCCTCGCCCGGCGTGGAGCGCGGCTTCTGCGCCCGCTGCGGCGCCACGCTCACCTGCAGCAATCCAAGGCTGCCGAACGAAACGCACTTCCATGTTGGCGCATTCGAACGCGCCGCGGACCTGACGCCGACGGGCGCGTTCTTCGCTGAAAAGCGCCTCCCGTGGTTTGATCACGATCGGGTCCCTTCGCTGGACTCTCTGCGCTTGCGCAGGTCGCACTTGCACGAGATCACGATCCGCGCAGTTAAGTTGCGCGTGCGGATCCCCAATAATTGAAGCCCGCCCATTTCGGTGATTTCGGCAGATACATCGTATCGAGCTCCTCGATACTAAAGCCGGCCGCTTTGATTAAAGCTGGAATATCTCGCGAAAGGTGACAGCCGCCGCCAATCACTTTCCAGACTGGCTCGATACGCCTCTGCCATCGCTGCACGCTTTGGTCGGAAGAAAGGCCGTGCTCACAGAAAAGCAGGCGGCCGTTTGGTTTCAAGGCGCGGCGCGCGCTTTCAAGCGCTGCAACAGCACCTGGGATCGTGCAGAGCGAATACGTAACCAACACCGTATCGACACTCGCTTGAGGCAGCGACAAGCTTTCCGCGGTCTCTGGCAGTATCTCGACCTCGAATGACGCGCTGCCGACCGCTCGTCGTGCGCGCTTGACCATTCCGGGCGACGGCTCCAGTGCGTAGAGCTTGCGCACCTTCGTCGCATCATAGTGCGGCAGGTTGAGGCCCGCGCCGAACCCGAGTTCAAGCACGACGCCTTCGGCGGCGGGCACAACTTTCTGGCGCTGCTTGTCGATTGGCGAACACGAGCATGCGCCCGTTACAAGCGCTGGCAGCAAAAATCGTTCATAGAGATTCATGATGCGCTCGATGCATTCCGGCGAAACAGGTGATAACGGAACGCCTGCTCGGCGCCCCACGGCGTTAAGTGAACTTCGCCATGCGTCTCCATCAGCTGAAACTCATCGCCGAGAAGCTTGGAGAGACTGACGCCGTCGTGCTGCACGATCTCCAGTCCACTGCACTTCACCGGGCCGCCCGGCGCAAAACCGGCGATGATCGCCCAGCCGTCTCCATCGAGCGCCGCGCGAAGCGTTTGTACGTAAGCAGCTTGGTCGCCGGGACTGGTGAGAAAGTGCAGCACCGCGCGATCGTGCCAGAGGCGATGTTTACGTGATGAACGCCAAGAGGTGACGTCGTGGACAACCCACTTCACTTTCTGGCCCTGGTCGCCGAGCCTCGACTTGGCTTGATTTAAGCCAGATGCTGCGATGTCCAACACACTGATGTCGCGGAAACCGCGTCCGAGCAGATGATCCACAAGCGTTGAGGCGCCGCCCCCGACATCGACAATTGGCGCATCGGGCTCCACGCCGGTGCGTGCAATAAGCTTCAAGGAGAGCGTGGGCTCATCCTGGCGCCAACTCACCTCTTCAGCGCGCTTTTCGGCATAGACGCGATCCCAATGCGCGTTCTGATCTGTCATTGCGTGGCCTTCTTCGTAATCTCTGCGAGATTTGGGCGCTCGAACATGGTCGTGCAATGTCACGGCCGCGGGATCGAACTGAGACGGCGCCAAACTTGGGTTTGGCAGAATGGTCCAGCACAGCCGCGCAAACGCAGAGTGTCGCCATCCAGACTGATCGTCCCGCGATAGGTGCGCCCATCTTCCGGATTGCTCACACTACCCTCGCGCCAAGCGCCGCGCTCGAAGACGAAGTCGCGTAGGATGAGCGTGCCTACGGCGCCGCCACCGGCATCATTTGGATCCCAGACCCACACGAGGCGCCCGCAAAGATGCGCGCTGTTGGCGCATGGCGCGAGCCGGACGACACCGCCCAAGCCCGATGTGGCCCAATCATCATGGATGCGCTCCTGTGCGCGCGCCTCGGTAGCGCCGAGCGCCAAGGCGACGAGCAAAGCGACAGCGCTGGTCTTGACGGCGGCGCCTTTCACTTTGCAGACGCGGCGGGTCGCGCCCTCAAAACGCGCATAGTATTCGGGATGCTCTGTGCCCATGAGCCGATCCCACCAAGTAAAATAGAGTCCGTAGTTCCAGCGCGCTTCGGCGTGATGGATATCGTGATGAGTCACTGTGGTCAGGAAATCGAACAGCGGCTTGCCATCCGCACGCGCCGGAAAGAGCTCGTAGCCCGAATGACCCATCGTGTTGCGCACGATCTGATGCAGCATGAACAAGCCGACCACCGCCCATTCGGTCGGCACAATGAACATCCAGATCGGCACGAAAAGCGCCTGCATCGCGGCTTCGGCCACATCGAAGCTGTAGGCGGTGAACGGCGAAGGATTGTGCGATCGATGGTGACGACGATGAAACGTCCTGAAGAGCCTGGGGTCGTGCACGAGGCGATGCGTCCAATAGAAGTACGCATCATGGCCGATCACCATCAGTATGAAGGAAGCTATCGTCCACCCCCAGCCCCAAGTCGCCGCTAGGTCTGGCCCGGGCAGATACCCCGCCCGCTGAAGCATGAAGAGCAACGCGCCAATTGTGGAGAAGATCGCGAGCGACCGAAGCGAGATGACAAACTCCAACGCCAACTGCCGCCACGGCGGCGTTTCGGTTCTGATCTTTCGGCTGGCCAGCAGAGAGCCCAGCAGCACCCAGACCACTAGCCAGAACCCGATCGCGAACATCGCGTACTGGGAAAGATCATTGGTAAGGCTGAGCTGCCATCGCTCGGCGAAGGCTAAGAAATCAGGCGTCATGTTGTCCTCCTTGAAGGACGCCGACATCGCCACGAAACGAAGCGCGCCGTCTCGCCAGACCCGAAAAACCTAGGCCAGTTTCAAAATCAGCTAGGGTTTTCCGGAATCGGCGAGCTTTGTCCGAGCTGAACCTTCCGCCATTCGCTTGGCGTTTGCCCGGTC
>CALBST010000054.1 GCA_937967425.1 uncultured Caulobacteraceae bacterium | reverse complement strand
GCCGCCTAAGCATCGGCTACAACCGCGCCGCCACGCTCATCGAAAAGATGGAAAAGGCGGGGATCATCTCGGAAGCGAATGCTGCGGGTAAGCGGGATATCCTGGTCGATGTGATCGACGAGGATTAGCGAGCACCGCCGGTGTGTCGCCGGCGGTTAGGCGGCCTGAGCGAGCGACAGCCGCGTAACCTCAGCGTCGAACTTCGCCCGCCACTCAGCCGCTTCGGCGGGATCGAGCAACGACAGAAGGTAAGGCGCGGTGCGCTCGACATGCATCTCAGCCACAACCTCGTCCCAGGGCCAGACATCGCTGGCGCGCATCTGCTCGACGAGCCGCGCGATTGCATTGCGCACGTGTTCCGGCTTCGGCGTGTAAGCCGGCTTGGTTTCGCCGCCGAACAGGTCTTGCTGGTCCATGACTCAAGCTTTGAGCCGGATTCGTTAACGGGCTCTAGCCAAGCGGCTCAGCCTTGTTGTGGAAAAGCCGCATTGTAGGCGTCATCGATCGCCGCCATCTGCTCGATCGTGAACGCGAGCACGTCTGCAACTTTGGCGATGTGCTCGATCTCGTTCAGCGAAAGCGGCCGGCCCCTGCGGCTCTTCAGATATTTGTCGAGCACCTGATAGCCGCCAATGTGGAAATTCCACACGTCCGATGGGATCGGCGCGAAGCGCTGGGCGTTGTTGATGTAGACTGCCTGCTCCGCCTCGACGTAGTGCACCTCCAACACGCGATCTTCGTCTTCGCCCTGCTTCACGCCCTGATACTTGCCGAGCCCGCGCGGTTTCATCTTGCGCAGCAAATGCGCTTCGACCAACGCGGCGCCGAGGGCGGAGAGCTTTTCGAAATCGGCGCTCGACTCCGCGAACGGAATGCGGGGGAAATCGATGCGGAGAAACTCAGCGTAGCGCGAGCGATAGGTTGGCGCGTGCAGGATGGCGTAGATGTAGCCAAGGATTTGTTCGGGGGCGTAGTGGTTGGAGTACAGCGCATCGATGAAGACGCGGAAGTCCGCAGCAAGATTCTCTGTGGCGCCGTCCGTTGGATACAAGAATAGAGGGAAAACATAACTTGGATCGTACCGGCTCGCGGACTTGTGAGCCACCGGTACAGCCGCCACCAACGAGGTCGGATCATCCCGAGCGATTTTGTTGACGATCAACGCAATGTTTGGGCGCAGCATCGGACGCGTTACAGCGGTGCGCGGACGGAACACTAACTTAGGGTCGAGATACAGTCGTTCCTTGTCAAACGGACCGTAGTAGAGCTCTATAACCTTCGCTTCATCAAAGTGCGTCCCGAACATCTCCGATCGCACGTCCTCGACGACCCAGTTCTCATTATCACCGATATCGAACTCGTCTTTGATCTGTTTAGTCGTGACGGAGGGGTCTAGGAAGCGCTCGATGTTCCGCTTCAGCTCCGCGTTTGTCTTTCCAACTAGAAGGTGATCGCGAGAGGTGGTGACGCCGATACTCCCCTTTCCGAACATCTCGTTGATTGCCTTGTACCGCCGATAATCGTCCTCACCGGTCGAGTCGAACGGTTTGAAGAAGTAATAGGGAGAGGCGGGATTCAACTCTCCCCATTCGCGATCCCGAATGCTCCCTTCGGCGGCCCATTCGTACTTTTGAAGGCGCGTTCCCCATCTATCGGAATGCCAAACCCCTCGCGGAACCCCGGGCTTCTTCACGAGAACACAAATTGAAACGCCTTGCTTAATGTCGAAGACATTCTCGTTCTCGAGTTGGTCTGGTGCCTTCTCCCGCTTCTCCAGGTTGCCGTGCAGATCGATCAGATAAATTTGGTCGAATGTCGACAACAAACTTTGGCGCATTCCGCGGAACGTAGGGTTGTCAAGATAAGAGTTGTCCGTAATTGCGGCGACGATTCCTTCTTCTACGCCCTCCATCTTCGCTTGCGCAAATGCTAGGAACTTTACGTAGTCGTTTGTGAGCCAGTGCTTTCGTTCGCCGAAGTGAACACCATCGACGTACTTGTATCGCTCAATCGATTTCGTTGCGTGCGGACCTTTGTTTTTTGAGAGCCCAAAATAGGGTGGATTTCCGGTTATGACGAGGATCGGTTGCTTCTTGACCTCCTGTGCCGCCGCGGTCTCGTGCGACAATTCCGGCAAGAGGAAGTTTCGTTGAGGCTCAATCGGCTCCAGCGTATTCGTCAGAAACACCTGGAACCGCTCGTCCTTCTTGAGCGCGATGTTCGGGTTCTTCGCCGTCACTGCCAGCTCACTCAGATACTGGCTCAGTTTCAGATGCGCGATCGTGTAGGGCGCAATGAGATATTCGAAGCCGTAGATGTTCTTCAGAATGTGCTCGCGCACATAAGCTGGGGCGCGTCCATCTTCCGGCCCGCCGATCTCATCAAAGATGCGCTCCAGCACTTCGACCAGAAACGTGCCCGTGCCGCAGGCGAAATCGAGCACGGTGACGCGTTCGCGATCGGCTAAGCCCTGCTCGATGTCGAACGTATCCTTCAGGATGTCATTGATAGCGCGAACAATGAAGTTCACGATCGGCGGCGGCGTGTAGTAGACGCCGCGCGATTTTCTCAGCTTTGAATCGTACTTGGCGAGATAGTCTTCGTAGAAATAAACGAACGGATCTTTCGAGAAGAGCCGCCACTCCTCCTCAGAACGCGCCCGCACACCGCGGCTGTAAGCGCGCCGCTTCTTGAATGACAAATCCTCCCGCACTGCATCGACATCGAGCCAGTTGACGATGGAGAGCACCTCTTCCACCACCCACTTGATGTCGCGATACTCCTCGCGGTCGAGCTCCTTCAAGAAACCGACTAATTCGCGGATCAAACTGAAGCCGCCAGGCACATGCTCATCCGCATTCGAGAGCGTGAGCGTCACGTCCTTCTTGACGTTGAGCTTGGCGAGAAAGAGGCCGTACGCCAGCGTTTGCGCGAAGGCGTCGGCGAAGTCCTTGATCGTTAACTCGTGGCTGACTTGCTCCTTGAACGCCCTGAACAGGCCCAAGAGCTTGCCGCCTTCGTCTTCTTTCTCCTGCCTCTCTAGCTCCTCGGTCAGAAAATCGCGCAGCAAGCGGCTACGCACCGCCAACGCGCCCGCCAGTTCCGACGCGCGCTTGATGCCCTTTGGCGCGGCCTTGAAAAACCCGGTCAGCAGCTGATCGACTTGCGCGATCTTCTCCGGGTTGAACGGCTGTTTGCTGTCTAACAGCGTCGCTTCACAAAGGCGGGCGTCCTTCGCTTCGCTAACCTTTCCCCCACTGATCCAAACGAAGCGAAGATAGTCGGTGACGATGAGATTGGGGTTGAGTTCGAGGTACTTCTTGATTTGCGGCGTCTTCAGAACGGCATCCAGATTGTCGCCAATCTGCTTTGCCTCCACGTAGCCAACGATCGCCGCCTGCCGCGTGATCTTGAAATCCGGTGCGCCCTTGTCCTGCGCACGCTTGGGCTCGTGCTGGACTTTGGTCGCAGCGCTGTGCTCATCGGCGACAGCCTGAAGCAGCGCTTCGAGCGCACTGCGATCAGTGTGCTCGGTCTTTTCGGCGGGCGAATGTTTCCGCAGCGCCTTGAGATAAGTCTGGAACGCCTCTTCGATCGACAAATTCCGCCCCCGCAACGGGAGGTTACAGATGTTCGCAGCGTGGGCCAATTCCCTATCCAACTGGTTTGCAGCTTAGCTGCTTGTTTTCATTGGTATCGCGCCAAATCTATCCGCCCCCTCCCAACCAGCCGTATCATGCGTCGCCCACCGCATGAGCCCCGCAGACACCGACCCAGTCCGCCACGCCCCGCTCGCCCTTTGGCGCGCGGCGCAGGCGTTTCTGGGGGTGCTGCACATGTTGTTCGGCGCGCCGGAAACGGTCGCCGCCAAACACACGCTGACAGGCAAAGCGCACGCGCACATGGCCTCCTGGCTGCGCTCAGCCGAGGCGATGCTGCGGCGTTTGTTGCTGATCGAGGCGAGCGCCTATCCCAAACCCAACACGCGCCCTCTCCTCCACACGCGCCGGCCACGCACGCAGAAGCTGAGGACGTTCAGCCCCGATGCGCCGAAAGCCTGGCGCGTACGGTTTCGGTGCTTCTCTTCCCCCGCCCTTCGACAAGCTCAGGGCGCGCCCGAGCTTGCACAATCGAGTGGCCTGAGCCTGTCGAAGGCCACGCGGCGCAAGCGCCTCTCCCGCGAGGAACGCTGGTGCGCCGAATATCTTGGTCAGCCGGTGACATTCCGCTCGGCCTGGCCGCTGGCGGAGCGTTACGAAGCGCTCATCCG
>CALBST010000053.1 GCA_937967425.1 uncultured Caulobacteraceae bacterium | reverse complement strand
ATCCAAACAACGACGGCGGCGGCCTGTTCGCCGCGGCGGTGACAATCTGGATCACGTCGATCGTCCTGCTTTTCCTGCGCCGCAACGAAGTCGCGGCCCTGCTTGGCGATCTCGCCCGCGCCCTCGTTCCCACTCCCAAGCCCGCCGCATCTACGATGCGCACGGCCGTTCAGACCTGAGGTTCAAATGCGCTCGCTTCTCATCGCCGCCGCACTCGCGCTTGGCTCATTCGCCGCGGCGCCCGCCTATGCTGACCAAGCGCCGGTCTATACCGGACTGCTCTCACGCGTCGCGGTGAGCGGCTACGATCCCGTAGCGTACTTCACGGATGGCCGCCCCGTGCGCGGTTCGGATCGCTTCCGCCTCATTCATGACGGTTATGAGTATCGCTTTGCCTCAGCCGAGCATCTCGCTGCGTTCCGCGCCAATCCATCGCGCTACCTGCCGCAGTACGGCGGCTATTGCGCATGGGCGGTGAGCCAGGGTTACACGGCCTCAGGCAATCCGAACAATTGGCGCATTGTCGATGGGCGGCTTTATCTCAACTACAACGCCGAGATTCAGACGCGGTGGGAAGGCGATATTCCAGGCCACATTCGAAGCGCCAACGTGAACTGGCCGAGTGTGTTAAGTCGTTAGCGTGAGGCGCCCCTCTCCCGGTTAGAAGGGACACCAATTACACCACCGCCTGCGCAGCTTCGATCAACGCAGTCCCGACTGGCGCGCGGAGATCGCCTGCTCTGCCGTCGTTCGCGGCAGCTGCGGCGACAATCCCGCGCGATTGGTCGAACATCACTTCGGCATACCAGAGCGTGTTCGAGCCATTGTGCCAAAGCGCGTTGCCTTGGCGCGAGAAGCCCATCGCATACGGGCCACCGAACGGCGGCGTGTGTAGCGTCTGCCAGCTGTCGCGATTGAGGAAGTCCTCGCGCCGTGAGCAATGCGCGCTTAGATATTTCAGCACGTCATCGAAGTTCGCATGCACGCGCCCTGCCGGGCCGAGCGCGACGGGATTATCGCTATCGCCGCTGTTGGGCGCCTGCGGCTCCATCACACCGGCGGCGTTGGGCGCATGGCCGAGCGGCTGATCATAGGCGCCAGCCGTACCGGGAGGGCCATGCCCCGCGCTCGTCATGCCGAGCGGATTGAATACGTGCTCCTGAATCAGCGCTTCCCACGTCGCGCCCATTTTGGCCTCGAGCATGGCGCCCACGATGACGTAGCCGGTGTTGGAGTATTCGAACGTTGTTTCCTTCGGGCCGCGCGGTTCTTGCAGCAGGCCTAGGCGCGAGTAGGCAATGCGTTCGGCGCGCGCGTCGTCGCTGATGCGGGAGAAGCGCAGCAGTTCCGCCATTTCGATATTGCCCGGCAGGCCAGCGCGGTGACTGCAGAGATGGCGGAAGGTCACGTCACGATATTCGGCGCGCATGTCGGGAATGGCGCCGCCGAGCACGCTGCCGATGGTGTCGTTCCATGAAATGCGCCCAGCTTCGGCGAGGCGCGCGACCAGTGTTGAGGTCATCGATTTGGTGATCGAACCCAAATGCCATTGGTCCGAGGTCGTCACGCGCTGTTCGTGGCCGATGGCGCGCAAGCCGGTGGCGAGCGCGATGCTGCGGCCGCCGGCTCTGCTTGCGGCGGCGGCCATGGCCGGCGTGTTGATCCCCGCCCGCAACGCTTCGAGCCGCGCTTGGGTGAGCGCTTCGGTTGCGCCGGCGCTGGCTTCGCCGCGCTGGAACACCAACGGCAGCGTGCCGCCCTGGGTGAACTGGCCTTCGATGCGGCCGCTACGGAGCTCGCCGGTAAAGCTGCCGCGAATGACTGGAATATCGAGCGTTAGGCGCGCGCCCTCGATCCGCGTCGCGCCAACGGGAATGGCCGAATTGCCCTGGTCGACGCTGTAAAGCACCGAACTCGGCCCTTCGCTGACGACCAGGCGCAGGCGAAGCGTTTGTGACCCCATGTTCAGCGCGCCATGCCACTCGCCCATAAAGTCGGCGGCGCTTTGGGCGTAGGCGTTGGCGGCCATCAGGCTTGCCGCAGCGGCGCCCATAAGGAGCGGTCGGCGCGTCATCATCATGGTGTCTGTCTCCGAGTGAACCTGTCGGGGCTTGGATGCCGCGTCCGTTTCCAATGGATGCGTCCCGAGCCTTTGACCCGATAGTCGCATTGACGAGACATTTCTTACGGGCTTTATGTGCGACCGC
>CALBST010000052.1 GCA_937967425.1 uncultured Caulobacteraceae bacterium | reverse complement strand
ACGCCCGCACCATCGCCCATCACAAGGCTAAGAGCCTCGCCCGCTACTTCCGCAAATTCGCGAAAGGGCCGTTGGAGCAAGCTGCCGCAGCGGTGGCGGGTGTGTTTCTGGTTGTGCTGGTTGGGCGCTAGGCGGACGCGTCACACCCAAATTCCGGTGACTGAAAGTGCCGCTAGTCCCATCGCCGTACCGGTTACGCTTTCGCGCATGAAAACGAGATTCGAGTTTGAAATGGGCGATTGCATACTGGTCATTTGCGTGTGCTGACCGCTCAGGCGCCCGCCGCCGGATTCGCTGCGCCAGCCGGTGAACGAACCGCTTTCCCCGGCCTCGGTCGTGTCCAAGGTGGCCTGAACCGAAACGCCCTCGACGAGCGACTTCAGCAGCACGCCGGATTGGCGAAAAACGCGGCCGAGCGCGGTTTGCATCATCGGTGAGATATCGAGTGCGATGACGCGGTTGGGGGTCACGCTTGTCGGGTCGCCGATCTGAATCGTCTCGCCATTGGCCCAGCTGGCGATGGCGGCGGCGTCGAGCGCCTGCAGGGTGGAGGAGGACGGGGCGGCTTTCACCCAGGCCTGTTCGTTTGGCGTCTTCGACACGTTCCAGATGCGCACATAGGACACGCCCGCCATGAAGGCGTGGAAGAAGAGCGAAGCAGTGGCCGCCGTGAGCGTGATCGTATCGGTGGAGATGGCGCTGATCGTCGCCGTGCGCGGGTTCTGCGCGCGGGTGTTGTCGCAACGATAGATGGAAACGACGCCGTCGCCGCCGGGCGTGAAGATGAGCCGGTGTTCTTGCTCGGCCGCGATGCGCCGCCATGCGCTTGCGTTACGCGCGTAGAGCGCGGCTTCATCCTCGACGTAGCAGCGCCAGCCGGCGTTCGGCGTGAGCGCCTCCCACGCGCCGTCGCGATAATAGGCGATGGCGCCGTCCGCCATCGCGCCCCAAGCCGCGCCGGTTTTGCCGGCCGGCAGAATGTAGACGTCGCCATCGCTGGGCGAGCCGGGCTGTGCGTCTGTCGTCGCCGAGCGCGCGGAGAGTTGGACCAATGCGTCGAGCCGCAGCAGCGATTCATTCACAGTGACGTGCTTCTGCGCTTGCGCGGCGGCGAGATAGGGCAGGCCAAGACGGGTGGATTGCGACATGAGAACTCCTTGGCCTCATGCTACGCGCGCTGCGCCGCCCCCCGGATTGATTGGAAACTATCCCCGTATTTTCCGGTGCACGGCGCGGCGCGTGAAGAGCACGTCCGGCGACCATGCGAGTGCTGACGCGATGTCGAAAAGTGAGATTTTTCGGGCTTTTTGGATGGCGCGGCGCGTGTCGAGGATTGGACCAAGGCCCGCAAACCCAGCGATAATTCCGCGCCAACCACCGAGTCCCCGTCCACGGATAGGCGCCAGCGTCGCCACCAATGCCGTCGCCACGAGATGCGCCGGCAGCAGCGGCCACAACAGCCAGGCCGGCATACATTTGAAGAACGTCCACAGCCGGTTGCGCGCGCCGTGAAATTCGGCGAACGCCGATCGCGCGCCGGCTGAGCCGCCGCCGACGTGCGCCACGATCGCGTCCGGCGTTTGCAGCACACGCCAGCCCGCGAGGCGCAATCGAAAGCAAAGGTCGACGTCTTCGAAGTAGCAGAAATAGCGGCTGTCGAATCCGCCAATGGCCTCAAACGCTTCGCGCCGCACGAGCATAGCGGCGCCGCAGGCGGAGAATGTCTCCGCCAGCGGGGGAATGTGGCGGCGTTTGCCGTAGCCCGCACGATAGGCAAGGCCCGTGGCGTGCAGCACGTCGCCGGTTCCGTCGAGAATGTCGGAGGCGCCATAGCGCAATTGTGTCGAGCCGATCGCGGCGGCTGCGGGATGTTCTCGCGCTGTGCGCAACAACGCCGCCAGCCAATCAGGCTCCGGAAACGCGTCGGGATTCAGAAACACCAGGTAGGGGGTCTGCCGGTCTAGCGCGGCGATGTTGTTCGCTTCCGCGAAGCCAACATTGCGCTCGTTCTGAATGATCTCGACGTCGAACGGAAACGCACTGGTGCGCGGTCGCTCAACTTCGGAAGCATTGTCAACGACGACCAGCCGCCAGCTATTCTCTGTCTGCGCCGCGAGCGCCGCCGTTTGACGCTCCAGCCAGCGCGCGCTGTTGTAGCTAACAACGATGATTGTGGCTTCCGTCACCAGCGTTAGCACGTTCCGCTGACGCGGCGGGGTCCAAGCGCCACGCCTGCAGTTCTCCGGAATTCGCGCATGCTTTTTCCGCCCGGTTTGCTACGGATTCACGTGGTCATTCGCACTAGTTTGCGGGTAAGGCAAGGTCGTCATTTGGCGCCGGAAAGACCGAAGAAATTCGCGGCGCCGCATCGGGAGGGAGAGGCACTGGATGTCACTGCGCGCTCTTAGGTTCTTGGATTTCGGCGCCTCCTCAGAGACATGGAACGTCCTAGAGGATGCAAGCAATTGGCGCAGCGCCATTCATCGCTCCGGCTGGAACCTCGATACGACGCCAGTTTGTGGCTGCGCCGCATGCGGCGGCCGCTCGCCGTCGGATCCGCAGGCCTTCATGCCGCCGACGAGCGGTGTCGCGGCGAATGGCCTGCCGATCTATGATTGGAACCAAGCTGCCGCGCAGCTGACCCGCGAAAGCAATGGCTGGGCGGGCCTCGGCAATCCCGCCACCGTCACCTTCGCGTTTCGCGCGACCATGGATGGCGCGATGCCGTCGGGTACGAGCGGCTTCCTGCCATTCACCGAAGCGCAAATCGCCATGACGCTGGAGGCGCTGGCGCTTTGGGCGGAAGTCGCCAACATCACCTTCACGCGCGTCCAGGGCGCGGATGGCTACAGCAACAATGCGACAATGCTGTTCGCCAACTATACGGCGGGAGCGGAAGGCGCCTCGGCGTTCGCTTTCTATCCCGGCTCAACCAGCGCTGCTGCATCGGCAGGCGATGTTTGGATCAACTTCTCGCTCGAGAGCAACAATTCCGACCTCGTTGAAGGCGCGTTCGGTCCGCACACTATGGCGCACGAGATCGGTCAC
Organism: uncultured Caulobacteraceae bacterium; assembly: GCA_937967425.1. The sequence goes on along the minus strand of CALBST010000052.1, from coordinate 455 downwards.
GCTATCGGTCTCTCGCATCCTGCCGATTACGACGCGCTGGATGGCACAGATCCGACTTATCCGGAATCCTCCGTCTATTGGCAGGATTCGAGAATGTATACGGTGATGAGCTATTTCGGCTCCGCCGGTCCCGGGGGTAGTCTCGGCGCTTTCTCATCCGGACCACAGCTTCACGACATCGCAGCCGCCCAATTGCTCTATGGCGCGAACATGACCACGCGCACCGGCGATACGGTGTACGGCTTCAATTCGAACACGGGTCACGCTCACTTCACGATCTTGGCGGATGAGGCGACTCCAGTCTTCGCAATCTGGGACGCCGGTGGAAATGATACGCTCGATTTCTCGGGTTATTCGTCTGCTGTGGAGATAGATTTGCGGGAAGGCGCGTTTTCAAGCGCCGGACCTGGAACAAATCCCGCAGTGAATGGCGGGCGAGCATACGGCAACATCTC
>CALBST010000051.1 GCA_937967425.1 uncultured Caulobacteraceae bacterium | reverse complement strand
AAACACCGACGGCTTAGCGCGTCGGCGTTGGGGGATCGGTCCGGTAGTCGTAGAAGCCGCGTTGGGTCTTGCGGCCAAGCCAGCCAGCTTCGACGTATTTCACGAGCAGCGGGCACGGGCGATACTTGGAGTCCGCGAGGCCATCGTAAAGCACCTGCATGATCGAAAGACAGGTGTCGAGGCCGATGAAGTCCGCGAGTTCAAGCGGGCCCATCGGATGGTGGGCGCCGAGCTTCATCGCTTTGTCGATTGCTTCGACCGAGCCCACGCCCTCGTACAGCGTATAAACCGCTTCGTTGATCATCGGGATCAGCACGCGATTGACGATGAAGGCCGGGAAGTCTTCGGCGTTCGCGATCTGCTTGCCGAGGCTTTCGACGAACTTGATCGAGGTGTCGTACGTCTCTTGGCTGGTGCCGAGGCCACGAATGATTTCAACGACCTCCATCACCGGGGCCGGGTTCATGAAGTGAAGCCCGATGAACTTGTCGGCGCGATCAGTCGCGGCGGCGAGGCGGGTGATCGAGATCGAGGAGGTGTTCGACGCGAGGATCGTGTCGGGCCGCAACACGGCCTTCAGATCGGCGAAGACTTTGCGTTTGGCTTCGTCCTGCTCGACGATGGATTCAATCACCAGATCGCACGGCGCCATGTCGCCTACTTTCGGGGCGCCTTTGACGCGCTTCAGAGCAGCATCCATGTCGGCTTGCTTGATCACGCCCCGCTGCACTTGGCGCGACATGTTCTTCGTGATGGTTTGGATCGCGGCGTCGATCTGCGCTGCATTGGCATCGCTCAACAGCACATCGTAGCCGCCAAGCGCGCACACGTGCGCGATGCCATTGCCCATCTGCCCGGCGCCGATGACGCCGACCGTCGAGATTTTGCTCATCTTACCCGTCATAGGCGCTCAGGCGCCGCTGAAATGCAATTCTTGTTGCAGTGCAGCATGCCGGGAGGCGGAGCGCAAGGCCCCTATGGAGCGCGGGCGTGCCCGCCCGCAACTTTCACTCGACACGGAATGCGGGCGAGGACGCCCGCGCTCCATATCAGAGGCCAGCCTTGGTGAGTTCGTCCATCAGCTCTGGGACAGCAGTTTTATAGTCCGCGACCAGGCCGTAATCGGCGACTTGGAAGATCGGGGCGTCCTCGTCCTTGTTGATGGCGACGATGACCTTCGAGTCCTTCATGCCCGCCAAATGCTGGATCGCGCCCGAAATACCGATGGCGACGTAGAGCTCCGGCGCGACAACCTTGCCGGTCTGGCCGACCTGGTAGTCGTTCGGAGCGTAGCCGGCGTCGACCGCCGCGCGCGAAGCGCCCACGGCAGCGCCAAGCTTATCGGCCAGCGGATCGAGCACTTTGTGGAACTCTTCACTCGAGCCCAGGGCGCGGCCGCCCGAGACGACACGCTTCGCAGCCGTGAGTTCAGGCCGATCCGACTTCGCCATTTCTTCGCCGACAAACGCCGACTTGAACGGCCCGGCCGGCGCTGGAATCGTTTCAACCGAAGCACTGCCGCCTTCGCCAGCGGCCTTGAACGCCGTCGGCTGCACCGTCAGCACTTTCTTCGGCTGGCTGTCTTGCACCGTGATGATCGCATTGCCCGCATAGATCGGCCGCACGAAGGTATCGGCGCCTTCGACGCCGATGACGCCCGAGACCTGCATCACGTCGAGCTTCGCGGCGACGCGCGGGGCGACATTCTTGCCCGTGGTGGAGGCAGGGAAGAGGATCGCGTCATAGTTCGCAGCGAGCGGCGTGATCAGCGCTTCCATCGGCTCGGCCAACTGCTTGGCGAGCGTGGCGCCATCGGCATGCAGCACTTTACGCACGCCTTCGATTTTCGCGGCGGCGGCCGCGGCGCCGCCTGCGTTCGAGCCGGCAACCAGCACGTCGACATCGCCGCCCATCGCCTTCGCGGCGGTGACGACCTTGTTGGTCGCATCCTTCACCGATGCACCATCGTGTTCAGCAACAACGAGAACGGCCATCTTAGATCACTCCCGCTTCTTTGAGCTTGCCGACAAGTTCGGCCGTCGTTTTCACCTTGATGCCCGCCTGGCGCTTGCCTGGCTCGGCGGTTTTGAGCGTCTTCAGGCGTGGCGCAGTGTCGACGCCGTAATCAGTTGGCGCCTTCACATCGATCGGCTTCTTCTTCGCCTTCATGATGTTCGGCAGCGAGGCGTAACGCGGTTCGTTCAAGCGCAAGTCGGTCGAGACGATCGCCGGCAGCTCGACATCGATCGTCTGCAGGCCGCCATCGACTTCGCGCGTCACCGTCGCTTTCGAGCCAGCAAGCACGATCTTGGAAGCGAACGTCGCCTGCGGCCAATCGAGCAGGGCGGCGAGCATTTGCGCGGTGGCGTTGTTGTCGTCGTCGATCGCTTGCTTGCCGAGGATGACGAGGTTCGGTTTCTCGGCGTCGATGACGCCCTTCAGAATCTTCGCGACCGCCAGGGGCTCAACTTCGCCGTCGGCCTTCACCAGGATGCCGCGGTCGGCGCCGATCGCCAGTGCGTTGCGGAGCGTTTCCTGCGCTTGGTCCGGGCCGATCGAAACGGCGACGATTTCGGTCACGCTGTCCTTCGCGTGGCCGCCGCCGCCTTCCTTCATCCGCACCGCTTCTTCGATCGCGATTTCGCAGAACGGGTTGATCGACATTTTCAGGTTCGAGAGATCGACGCCCGATCCATCCGGCTTGACCCGGACTTTGAGATTGTAATCGAGCACCCGCTTGACCGGGACGAGGACCTTCATCGTTGAAATCCTTGGAGATTAGCGGCGTGTCGCCCACGCCCAATTCGCGGTCGCACATAAAGCCCGTAAGAAATGTCTCGTCAATGCGACTATCGGGTCAA
>CALBST010000050.1 GCA_937967425.1 uncultured Caulobacteraceae bacterium | reverse complement strand
GCGCGTTTGTAAGGCGTGTCTGCGGGCGCGGCCGCGTACGAGCGCGCCGGTGAGCGGAAGGAAAAGTTCATGGACCGGCTCCGGACGATCTGGGCTTGGGCTGCATGGCCCCGTAATTGATGGGGGCGCGCGGTGCGCCGCCGCTTCCGCCGCCTCGACCGCGGCTTCCGCCACCGCCGCGGCCGCCGCCGCCGCTTAGTCGGTTGGATGTGCTCATCATGCCGCCTTTGACGGCCTTGTAGACGGCGTGCGCCATGTAGACGCCGCCAGCAGTGGCGAAGGTTGCGCCAACACCGGTGCGAATGGCGTCAGAGCCGGAAAGATGCGGCTGGCCTTGCACCACTTCGCTCGCAAGCATCGGGGCGAACCACGCAAGCGCCAGCACCGTGAGGCCAAACAGGAAAATATTGAGCACGCCACCGGCGTTGAGCGTAAACGTTGCGGGCAGCGTGTTGACGAAGGTGATGGCGATCGAGGCGATGAAGGCGAGAACGAATAATCTGATCGCACATCCCGCCACCCATCCGAGCGGACGCTCTGCCACCCACGAAGTGCCGTTGAAAACTCCCCACGGAAGCGCCACGAACGCGGCGAGACTTCCGAGCTTGAAGGCGATTAGCGACACGAAGAGTTGCATCGCCAACACGAAGAAGCCGAGCATCACCAGCACGGCCGAGACCCAGACCGTCGCCATGGCGAAGGCGTCGGTGAAGATGTTCATGCCTTCGGCCATCGCCGCGGTGCGGCCGAAGAGTTCGACGCCAATCTGGCCGACGCGCCCTGGGTTGTGCAGATCAGCCATGCTCATGCCATTGCCGCCAGCATTGAGGCCAAGCTGCGCGCCGGAGCGGACGATGATGGTCGAAAGGCTCGCCCAATTGTTGACGAGGAAAGCGAAGAGGCCAACGAACAAGACCTTGCGGAAGAACGGCGCCATCGGCGCTTCGCCGGCTAGCGCCCATTGCGCGCCAGCGAGCGTGATCGAAATGACGATCAAGGCATTCAGGACATAGGTGACGTCGCCTTGGATCAGGCCGAAGCCTGAATCCGCCAGCGCCAGGAACTGGTCGAGAAACGAATTGAGGGAAGCCGGATCCATGTCAGAACGCCGTGCGCGCCGGTTCGGTTGAACGCGTGGTTTCGGTCGGAAAGGCGCGGCGCTGGATTTCACGGGCGCGTTCTTCGCGCGCGAGACGTTCCATGCGCTCGGTTTCAAGCGCCCGCCCTTGTGCAATCAGCAGCGCGTGGATTTCAGCAAGCTGGCTTGCGGTGACGCCGAGCAATTGGTTGCTGGCCTGGATGGCGCCGGTCTGGCCTTCGGCGCTTGATGACGACTGAAGCGCGCGATCGATGCGATTGCGCGACCCCTCGATCGAGCGCGCGGCGCGGGCTTCCGCTTCCATGGCGCGCTGCAGACTGTCGCGGCTCTCCTGCTCCCAACGCTCGGATTGCTGCAGCACGCCTTCAAGATCGAAGTCCTCCCAAGTTTCGGGATAGAGCGTGCGCAGGTTTTCGCCGACCTGATTGACCTCGAAGGCGATGCCTTGGGCGGTGTTGAAGAGTTCGCGCGCTTCAGAGATGGATTGCGTTAGCTCGGGCGAGAGCTGCAACGGGTTTTGCCGCAGCATTTGCGTCGCCTGTTCGATCTGACGTATCTGGTTGTTGATCTGCTCGAGCGCGCGTGTGGCTTGCAGCAGATTCTGCGCCAGGTTGGTCGGATCAATGACGGCCATCTGCGCGCGTGCCGGCGCGATTGGCGTCACCGCGACGATCGCGGCCAAGCCGAGCATCACGAGAGATCTGAGTGCCTTCTGCATGGTCCCTCTCCTATTCCGCGGCGATCAAGGATTGTTCGGCCGAGGTTGCTGGCGATCCGACTTTTTGCTTGAAGCGCCGCACCGCATCGGCCGCGTCGCCGAGGCCGCGTGCTTCAAGCCAGGCGAGCGCGAAGTTTTGGGCGCCACCCTCCGCGATGACGCGATCCATCCACGCGTGGTCTTCGGGGCGCGAGGCAGCGACGAAGGCGAGCGCGGCGGGGCCGAGTCCTAGCTCGAACAACCGGCAGCCTGCGCGTGAGGCTAGATAGTAGTCGCGCTTCGGCGTCGCCGTGGCGATGAGCGCGATCTGGCGAGCGTTGAGCCCCAGCGATTCGTAGAACGCGGCCGAACGTGGCTCGCGGGCGCGGTCGTTGGGCAGGAAGATGCGGGTGAGGCACGCTTCGATGATGGTTGAGGCGATCGGGCTCGCCTCAACGTCGGCGAGTTCCTGGCTAGCGAAGATAACGGCGACGTTCTTCTTGCGGAGCGTCTTCAGCCAATCCTGAATTTGGGAAGCGAACGCCGCGTCCTTAAGGAAGAGCCACGCTTCGTCCAGAACGAGCAAAGTGGGCTTGCCGTCGAACCGGCGCTCCAGCGCGTGGAAGAGCACGGACAGAACCGCGCTCGCCGCATGCGGACGGCGCATGAGATCGCCCATCTCGAACGCCTGGACGCGGCCATAGCCCAAGGTCGACTGATCGTGGTCGAGCAAGCGCCCATATGGTCCCGCGCGCGTGAACGGCGCCAGCGCAGCGCGAACGGTCGCGTCCTGGGCCAATGCCGTAAAGAGCGTCAACGTTCGGTCTTCGAGCGGACGCTGAGCCAGCACTTCCAGCGCGCGCCAGAGCTCGGCGCGCAGTTC
>CALBST010000049.1 GCA_937967425.1 uncultured Caulobacteraceae bacterium | reverse complement strand
CGGTCAATGCCCCGTTTGCGTTGAACGCCTCGATCCAGTCGTTGTCCTTTATCCCTGCACGCGCGGCGTCCTTCTCCGACAACCAAACGACGGGCCCGCCGCGATTGAGCGTGAGCATCAGCAGGTTGTCAGAATAGGTGGAGTGGATGCCCCATTTCTGGTGCGGCGTAATGAAGTTGAGCGCGATTTCCTTTTCGCCGTTGGATTGGAAGTTGTGCGTCGATGCAGTGGTCTTGAGATCAACCGGCGGCCTGTAAACGCAGAGCGCCTCGCCGAACGCTCGCATCCACAAATGGTCTTGGTAGAGCTGCTGGCGGCCGGTGAGCGTGCGCCACGGGATCAGCTCATGCACATTCGTATAGCCGGCGTTGTAGCAGACCTTTTCACTCTCGATACCCGACCAGATCGGCGAAGAGATGATCTTGCGCGGCTGCGCGACGATATCGCGGAAGCGGATTTTCTCATCTTCCTTCGGCAACGCCAGGTGCGCATGCTCGCGCCCGGTTTGTTTGGTGAGTGACTCCCAGGACTTGACGGCGACCTCGCCGTTGGTCTCCGGCGCCAGCATCAGAATGGTTTCGCAAGCGTCGATCTCGGTCTCGATCTTCGCTAAGCCTTTCGTCGGCCCATCCGGCACTTCGCCATTGAGCTGCTTCAGTAGCGCAACTTCATGCTCAGTGTTCCAGCCAAGTCCCTTCCCGCCGTTGCCGACCTTGGTCATCAACGGCCCGAGTGAGGTGAAGCGGCGATAGAGGTTCGGATAGTCGCGCTCGACGATCGTGATCTGCGGCCCCGTCTTGCCCGGGATCAGCTCGCACTCGCCCTTCCACCAATCCTGCACGTCATAGGGCTGAGCCATCTCGCCGGCGCTGTCGTGTTGGATCGGCGTCAGTACGACGTCCTTCTCAACGCCCAGCACTTCCGGGCAAACCTCGGAAAACGCCTTGGCGATCGCTTTGAAGATTTCCCAATCCGACTTGCACTCCCAAACCGGATCAACCGCTGCGGTGAGCGGGTGAATGAAGGGATGCATATCGGAGGTGTTGAGGTCGTTCTTCTCGTACCAGGTCGCAGTCGGCAGAACGATGTCGCTGTAGACCGCCGTCGTTGACATGCGGAAATCGATGGTGACGAGAAGATCGAGCTTTCCTTCTGGCGCTTCGTCACGCCAGGTGACTTCCACCGGCTTGCGGCGCCCGGTTTCACCGAGATCCTTGCCAAGCACGCCATTCGATGTGCCGAGCAGATGTTTCAGGAAGTATTCGTGACCCTTGCCGGATGACCCCAACAGGTTCGAGCGCCACACGAACATGTTGCGCGGCCAGTTGTCGGGGTGGTCAGGATCCATGCAGCTCATTTCGAGCCGCTTGGCCGCCATCTCGCGCGTCGCATATTCCTTGGGATCGACGCCCTCGCGCGCAGCGGCTTTTGCGACCTCGAGCGGATTGGTCTTGAGCGCCGGCGCGGAGGGCAACCAGCCCATGCGCTCGGCCTTGGCGTTGTAATCGATGAAGGTCTTGCCCCAATCGCCCTCCGGCGCGGTGGGCGAGAGGATTTCCTTCACGTCCAGCGTTTCGTAACGCCACTGATCCGAGTGCGCGTAGAAAAAGCTCGTCGAGTTCTGCTGCCGGGGCGGCCTGATCCAGTCGAGAGCGAACGCCAGCGGCGCCCAGCCAGTCTGCGGACGCAATTTTTCCTGGCCGACATAGTGTGACCAACCGCCACCGGACTGGCCAATGCAGCCGCACATCGCGAGGAGATTGATCACCCCGCGATAATTCATGTCCATGTGATACCAATGGTTCATCGCCGCGCCGATGATCACCATTGACTTGCCGTTGGTCTTCTCGGCGTTCGATGCAAACCCTCGCGCCACCGCGATGATCTGCTCGCGTGGCACGCTCGTTACCTTCTCCGCCCAAGCGGGCGTGTAGGGCTCGACGTCGTCGAAGCTCGATGGCATATGATCGCCGCCGAAGCCTTGGTCGACGCCATAATTGGCCATGAAGAGATCGTAGACAGAGGCCACCAGCGCTTCGCCGTCTTTGAGCGCCAAGCGCTTGGTCGGCACGCGCCGCATCAGTGTGTCTGGATGGTCTGTCGAGGCGAACCCGTTAGACGCGGTGTTGGCGAAGTAAGGAAAACTCACCTCAACCACATCGTCATGCGCGCCCTTAAGCCCGACGCGCAGCTTCACATCGACGCCGCCAGCATCCTTCTCTTCAAGATTCCACTTGCCTTGCTCCCCCCAGCGAAACCCGATCGATCCCGTCGGCACGACTGGCTTGCCGGTGGCTTCGTCGATACCAACCGTCTTCCAGTCCGGATTGTTGGCTTGGCCGAGGCCATCGGCGAAGTCCGCAGCGCGCACCAGCCGATCGGGCACGTAGCGATCGCCCTGCTTCACCAGCCGTACCAAGAGCGGCATGTCGGTGTAACGGCGGACGTAATCCTTGAAGTACGGCACCTCGCGATCGCGGTGGAATTCCGTCAGCACCACATGGCCCATCGCCATCGCAAGCGCCGCGTCCGTACCCTGCTTCACCGAAATCCAGAGATCGGCAAACTTCGACGCTTCGGAATAGTCCGGGCAGATGACAACGGACTTGGCGCCCTTGTAACGCACCTCAGTGTAGAAGTGCGCGTCCGGCGTCCGCGTCTGCGGGACGTTGGAGCCCC
>CALBST010000048.1 GCA_937967425.1 uncultured Caulobacteraceae bacterium | reverse complement strand
CCGAAGCTCTTCATGATCGGGATCGCGCGCATGTCGGAGACGAGCGTGTTGTAGCCGAACGAGGCGCCGCGTTCGCAGGCCATGACATTCGGATTGCCGCTGCCGGTGATCTTGGCGATCACGTTCTTCATGTCCCACGGCGCCAGGAACTGGCCCTTCTTGACGTTGATCGCTTTGCCGGTTTCGGCAGCGGCGACGAGAAGATCGGTCTGGCGGCAGAGGAAGGCGGGGATTTGCAGGACGTCGACGACTTCGGCGACCTCGGCGCACTGCTCGGGCAAGTGTACGTCAGTGATGACCGGCACGCCGATCTTCTTGCGGATCTCTTCGAAGATGGGTGCGGAGGCATCGAAGCCAGCGCCGCGCTTGGTGGATAGGCTGGAGCGGTTGGCCTTGTCGAAACTGGTTTTGTAGATGAACCCGGCGCCGGCGCGCTTGAACACGTCGCGCAGAAACTCCGCGGTTTCGAGTGCGTGGCTGCGGCTCTCAAGCTGGCACGGGCCGCAGATGAAGGTGAGCGGCAGATTGTTGCCGATCTCGATCGGCGTCGATTCAACGCGCGGAATGCGGATGACGGAAGCGGGGTTCATGGGTGTCCTTCGTGGAAGAACGACACTTAGGCTGTAGAGGCCACGGGCTCAACCGTGCGCGTGCGGTGGGGAGGTATGAAAAGGCTGTCAGGGATGGCGTTTTCTATCTCTGACATTGGCGCGCTCAATACACATCACACGCTTCCCGGCCGCAGCGTTGCGGAGAGCCGGGATCCAGGGTGTGACTAGGCGCGGTGCTTGCGGCCCCTGGATCCCGGATCGCACCCCGGCTTTCGCCGGGACTGCGTCCGGGAAGCGTGTGGGAGTTATTCGGCAGCTTCGGCTACACGGAGCGAGCACGGTGGCTCTTCCGCGGCGGCTCTTGCTTGTAGCCAGGTGGCGAATTTCTGCGCTTCGGCGCTCGGGTTTCTGCCGGTGGGCCAGCAGAGCCAGTAGGCGAAGTTATCGCGGACGGCGATGTCGAACGGTGTGACGAGGCGGCCGGCGCGGATTTCATCGATGGCGAGCCATTGGCGGCCGAGTGCGATGCCTTGGCCGGCGAGCGCGGCTTTCAGGAGAAGCGGGCTGTCGTCAAACTTGGGACCAGTCGATGGTTCGGGCCAATCGAGGTTCGCAGCTTGGAACCAGCGCGTCCATGGCGTCCACGGATTACGCAGAAGCGTCGCGCGCTTGAGATCGGCGGGTGCGCTGAGCTTGTGTATGTCGCGATACTCGGGCGTGCAGACGGGCGTCAGCGCTTCGTCGAAAAGCTTGGTGGCGTGCAAGCCGGGCCAGCCGCCGGCGCCGAGGCGGATGCCGAGATCGATGCCTTCCCTGCGATAATCGTTCAGCGCTTCGGTGACCCGGAGTTCGATGTCGATGTCTGGGTGCTCAGCGCGGAAATCGCCGAGGCGCGCGAAGAGCCAGGTTGAAGCGAGGCTTGGCACGGCGGTGATGACGATGTGGCGTTGCGCTTTGCTGTGCGCGCCTTTCGGCGGCGGGAAGGCTTGTTCGAGAATTGAGAGGCCCTGGCGCACTTGCGTTTCAAGCTGCTGGCCATCGGTCGTCAGCTGCATGGTGTTGCCGGCGCGCTTGAACAGCGTGACGCCGAGACGTTGCTCCAGCTCGCGGATGCGGTGGCTGACGGCGCCGTGGGTGAGGCCAAGCTCGTCGGCGGCCTTGGAATAGGACTTCAAACGGGCGGCGGCTTCGAAGGCGCGGAGCGTCTGGAGGGACGGCAGAGACATGAGTTTTGCGGCCCTCCAGCATGTGAATTCCGCTCACAACCAAGTCGTGGAGTCCTCGTTCGGATTCAAGGGGTAGGGCGCCCATCTCGGGTTTGTCGCCGAGAGAATTTCATTCGTTTCCCGGCTCAAAATTGGAGGAACGACAATGTTTAGGCACACTGGTCTTTATATCGACGCGCTCGAACACGGCACGCCCTTGGCGGTGAAGGCTGCTTCGATCGCGGTGGCGACTTTGCTGGTGCTGCTGGTTGCAGTGCCGGTGCTCGCGGTTGGCGCGGCGGTGGTTGCCTGATCCCACCTGCTGCTGCGTCTGGCGGGGCCGCTTCCCTCCATGATCCGCCCTGCGGTCCCGCCATTTTCTCACACGGACAGAGCCCTGAGCCTGTCGAAGGGCGGTGCACCGCTCCGGCCGCCCTTCGACAGGCTCAGGGCTCTGGTTTCGTTTATTTCAATAAGCTCTTGAGCGCCGCTTCGGGTGTCGTGCCCTCGGTGTGGATGCGGCCCCACAATCCTAAGAACAGCATCGGATAGCGGAGCGCTGCGTGCGCTTCGTCGGTGAAGATCATGCGGATGGTCTCGGCGTCGGTCGCAGCGCGGACGGCTTCGACGTGTGGCAGCGACTTTGCGAGGTCGGCGGCGCGCGGCGCGATCCAGGATGCGACGGGGACGGTGAAGCCCTTCTTCTTCGCCCACGGTTCGGCGGCGGGGCAGTTTTTCTCCAGCCACTTGCGCAGGATGTATTTGCCGAACTTGCCGCGGGTTTTGAGAGTGTCGGGCAGGTGGAAGGCAAAGCGCGCAACTTCGGAATCGAGGAACGGCGTGCGGCCTTCGAGGCCGTGCGCCATCAGCATGCGATCCAGCTTCAAGAGCAAATCGTTCGGCAGCCAAGTGGCGATGTCGGCGGCTTGGGCTTGTTGCAGTGTTGAAAGTAGGAGCGCGTCGCTCCGCGACGCATGCGCGGCAGGAGCCGCGCGCTCCAACCTGCCGGCGTTGCGCCAAGTGTTGATTGCGTCGCTGCCCAGCAGCGCATCGGTTTGCGGTTCTGCAACGCGGCCACCTAGCCACTTCGGACGTTGCGCGCGGCGATAGCGCGAGTAGCCGCCGAAGAGTTCGTCGCCGCCTTCGCCCGTGAGCACGACAGTGAGGCGGGATTTGGCTTGCTGCGCGAGCTTGTAGGTCGGCAGGCACGCATAGTCGGCGACGGGATCGTCCATGGCCCACGCGACTTGTGGGACGATTGCCCAGAAATCTTCTTCGCCGAAACTGACGTTGTTCCAATCGAGATTGAGCGCGCGGGCGACGCGTTCGGCTTGCGCGCG
>CALBST010000047.1 GCA_937967425.1 uncultured Caulobacteraceae bacterium | reverse complement strand
ACGACCCCAACCTTGGCAAGGTTGTGCTCTACCCCTGAGCTACGCCCGCATCCGTGGGGTGGCCCGGAGCTGACCCCGGGCTGAGGGGCGGTCATATCGCAGAGCCCCGCCCCGGAAGCAAGGGGGCCGAGCGCCCTTATTCAGCCCGCAAGCGCTGCGCGGGCGAGGTTTCGAAAATCCAAGCCACGCGGCCAACCAGATTGTCCATCGGCACATAGCCAACGAACGCCGGCACGCGGCTGTCGGCGGAATTGTCTCTGTCGTCACCGAGCAGGAAAATGTGGCCCTGGGGCACGACATATTCCGGCGTGTTGTCGAGCTCGCCCTCACCCCGGTCGAGCACGACGTAAGCGCCGCCGCCATCCGGCAAAGTTTCTCTGAAACTGCGCGCGTTAATGGTCGCGCCGTTTTCATCGGTGAACGAAACCTCGCCCAAGTCCTCGCGCGGAACCGGCGCGCCGTTCAAATGCAACACGCCATCGATCATCTGCAGGCGGTCCCCCGGCAGACCGATGACGCGCTTGACGAAATCACGATCCGGCTGCGGCACGGGGCGAAACACGACGAGATCGCCACGGCGGGGATTGTTCGCGAACAGACGCCCGCCGGGGACGCCCGGAAACGGCATGAACGAATAGCGCCCGTAGCCATAAGACCACTTCGTCACCACGAAATTGTCGCCGGCATAAAGCGCCGGCTGCATGGAACCGGAAGGCATGCGGAACGCGCGCACGCCAAATCCGAAGGGCAGCATGAACAAGCCGGCCAGCATGCCGGCGATGACGATCATGATCGTCGGGAACCGCCCTCCAAGCTTCGGTGCATCTGCGTCGCTCATATCGCCCCCACCCGGCGAGCTTAGCCCTCGCATGAAGTTGTAGCGCTGGCTTTACTCGCCGGCTTTACTCGCCAGGCTCGGCCTTACGCGGCGGCTTCAGGCGGCGGCGATTGACGTGGCTGTCCGGCGCCAGATGGCCCTCCGGCGTGCGGCCGCGGAAATAGTCGCGCTGCCAACCGTGCTTCACCGCCTCGGCGTCCTTGTCTGCCAGCTTATCGAGGAAATTGGTGCGGCTCGCGCCCCACGCTTCGTATTGGCGCTTCAGCTCAGGATCGGACTCTAGCGATTTTACGATTGGTTGGATCTCGTCCATCTTCTCGTGCGGCAACGGATAGACGAAACAGAACGGCTCGCCCTTCTTGAACGAAACCATGCCCGGCCGCGTGAAGCGCCAGTTCATCGTGAACGGAAACGGCAGCCAGTATGTCTCGATCACGCCCGCCAACGGCTGGATGCCATCCTTGATGTGATTGGGCGGCCCGCCGGCCCACAAATCCCAGCCCGGCTCAGTGCGGAAGAGCCAGCCGGTATGAAACGTCAGCACGCCGCCGGAGAAGTGCGAGACGGCCCAGCGATCGAGCAATCCACGCGGCGTGCCGTCGTCCGGATCGAGGCGAATGTCTTCGATGCGCGGCCCGCCAGTCCAGGTGGCGGTGAAACTCACGGGCGAGAGCAGCGCCCACCCCGTCGTGTTCGCCACCACCAGCGGCAAGCAGCGATACGGATGGCGATCCGAGAAACGATCCATCCATTCGCGATCGGGCGACCCCGGCACCATCTCGGCCGGCTGCGGATCGACTTGATAACAGGTGAGTTTCATCCCCTTCCTCCTAGACGCTCGCGCGCGCTTGCGCCAATGGGATGCGCGTAATGCCCGCGACGGAAGCTGATCTTTTCGCCCGCTTCGATGCCCTTGGCATCGCGCATGTGACGCACCGGCACCGGCCGGTGTTTACCGTCGACGAGGGCGCCGACCTGAAAGCCAGCATGCCCGGCGGCCACACCAAGAACCTGTTCCTCAAGGACAAGAAGGGCGCGATCTTCCTGATTTCCGCCATCGCCGACACCGTCATCGACCTCAACGCGACGTCGAAACTCCTGGGCGCTGGGCGCTTTTCCTTCGGTTCGCCGGAACGGCTGATGCAGCATCTAGGCGTCGAGCCCGGCTCCGTGACCGTTTTCGCTGTGATCAACGATCCGGAGCGCGTGGTCACACTCGTCCTCGACGAGGCCCTGTTCGCGCACGACCTCGTGAACTTTCACCCGCTGAAGAACGACGCCACCACCGCGATGAGCCCGGCGGACCTGCTGAAATTCGTCCGCTCGCTTGGCCGCGAGCCCATTCGGCTGAGGTTTGACGCCCACGGAATACCGGCGAGAATTGAACCGGACGCGGGCCCAGCCCATCTTTAGGCGCGAACGAGGGAATGCATGACCTTTATTGACGGCGCGGCGCCGCCTGCTTCGGACATCGTGAAAGAGGGCACCGACCAAGGCTTCATGGCCGACGTCGTCGAGCAATCACGCGAGACACCCGTGATTGTCGATTTCTGGGCGCCGTGGTGCGGCCCCTGCCGCACGCTTGGCCCCATGCTGGAAAAAGCCGTGCACCGCGCCGGCGGCAAGGTGCGCATGGTCAAGATCAACATTGATGAGAACCCCGGCGTCGCCGGCCAGCTTGGCGTGCGTTCGATCCCGGCCGTGTACGCCTTCGATCAGGGCCGCCCTGTCGATGGCTTCATGGGCGCCATTCCCGAAAGCCAGATCAAGCTGTTCGTCGACCGCCTCGCCGGCGCCGACATGACCGCCGAAATCGAGCCGCTGCTTCAGCAAGCGGCGGAGTCGCTGAAGCTCGGCGACACCGGCGGCGCCGCGCAGGCGTTCACGGCGGTGCTGCAACTCGATCAAACCAACGTCAAAGCCATCGCCGGCATGGCGCGGCTCGCGATCAGCACCGGCGACCTCGCCGACGCGGAAGAGATTCTCTCGTTGGCGCCGCCCGAAAAGGCCAACGATCCGGACATCGCCGGCGTCCGCGCCGCGCTTGAACTTGCGGCCAAAGCCGGCGACGCGGGCGACAACGACGAACTAGGCGCCAAGGTCGCCGCCAACCCAAACGATCACCAAGCCCGCTTCGAATACGCCGAAGCGCTCTCGGCGCGCGGCGATCTCGAAGGCGCGAGCGAACAGCTTCTCACCATCATCGAGAAGAACCGCGATTGGAACGAAGGCGCGGCGCGCGCGCAGCTGCTGAAGATTTTCGAGGCCGCAGGGCCGATGTCCGACGTCACCAAGAACGGGCGCCGCAAGCTTTCGGCGATTCTGTTCTCGTGAGCGCGTTCGGCTATCGCAAGCCTGCGGACCTGCCGCAGACGATCCCGCTCTTCCCGCTGGTCGGCGCCATTCTGATGCCGCGCGGCGTGCTGGCGCTGAACGTGTTCGAGCCGCGCTATCTCAACATGGTCGATGACGCGCTTGGCGGCGATCGCCTCATCGGCATGATCCAGCCGGCCATCGGCGATGAAGATAATCCCGCGCCCAGTCTCTCCGACGTCGGCACAGTCGGGCGCATCACCGCGTTCTCGGAAACCGACGATGGGCGCTATCTGATCACGCTCACCGGCATTTGCCGCTTCGGTCTCAAGCAAGAACTCGAGACCGGTACGCCTTATCGACAAGCTTTGGTCAGCTTTGACGCCTTCGAGAACGATTTCGCCCAAGCGCGCGGCGAGCGCATCGATCGCGACAGCTTGATCAAATCACTGAAGACGTACGCGGCGCTCCACGGCTTCGTCGTCGATTGGGAGTCGGTCGAGCAGGCGCCGACGGAAACCATCGTCAACGTCGCCGCGCAGATCTGCCCGTTCGATCCCGCCGCGAAGCAAGCCATGCTGGAAGCGGTCACGCTCGAAGAGCGCACGCAAGCGCTGCTTGCGCTGCTGGAATGGGACCGCGCCGCCGGCGACGATCAGCGGCCGATCCAATGAGCGAGGTCGATCCCAAGCTTCTCGAAGTGCTGGTCTGCCCGTCGTCGCGCAAACCTTTGCGCTACGACCGCGAGCGCCAGGAACTGATCAGCGAAAGCGCCCGCCTCGCCTATCCTGTCCGCGACGGCGTGCCGATCATGCTGATCGACGAAGCCCGAGAACTCGGAGCGGATGAATGACTCTTCACGTTTCCCGGCCAAGGGAGCGCGCATCGAAGATGCGGGCGAACGCAGAGCCGGGACCTAGGGAGTGACAAAGCGCGGCGCTTGAGGCCCTGGATCCCGGCTCGCACTGCGTGCGTCCGGGAAGCGTGAGGTGTAAGAAGCAAACATCATGACTGCAGAAGCAATCACCCCGCGCCCCTGGCCCACCGATCTCGTGTTCGACCGCGAAGCCCGCGCGCTGATGATCGCCTTCGATGACGGCGAGACGTTCGAGAT
>CALBST010000046.1 GCA_937967425.1 uncultured Caulobacteraceae bacterium | reverse complement strand
GGACCTCTGGTTCGTCGAAGCGCATTTGCAGTAGCCGCATCGAGCCCTGAGCTTGTCGAAGGGCGGGACGTTTCACCGGCCTTCGACCGGCTCAGGCCTCTACTCAGCTAGTCTCGCCGCAATCTCCGTGATGACATCATAAGCGCTCATGACGTCGGCTTTGGTGCATTCGAACTGGCCGACTTGGAAGCGGATGGCGACGGCGCCGTCGACGCGCGTCTGCGTGAGATAGATGCGGCCATCGGCGTTTATCGCCTCGACAAGCTCCAGGTTGAGATCGTCGACATTCGCGCCACTCTTGCCGCGATAGCGGAACGAAAAGAGCGAGTAGTTCGGTTCGGTGACAATCTCGAAGCCCGGCGTCGCGCGTAGCTTCTCACATAACGCGCGCGACCAGGCGATGTGGTTGCGGATCATGCCGCGCAGCTTTTCGAGGCCATAGGCGCGCAATAAGAACCAGAGTTTCAGCGCCCGGAATTGGCGCCCGAGCGGGATGCCCCATTCGCTGTAGTTCACGACCTCGTCTTGGCCGAGAGTGTGCAGGTAATCCGGCCGCGCGGCGAGCGTGCGCGTGAGTGAGGAAGGGTCGCGCACGAAATGCGCGGTGCAGTGCTGTTGGGCGCCGAGCCATTTGTGCGGGTTGATGACGATGCTGTCGGCGCCCTCGATGCCGGCCCATAGGTGGCGCAGCTCCGGGCAAATCATCGCCGTGCCTGCCCAAGCGGCGTCGACATGCAGATAAAGATTGAACTCCCTCGCAATCGCGGCGAGCGCGCCTATGGGATCGGTGGCGCCGACGCCGGTGGCGCCGACATTGCCGATGATCCCAGCCGGCTTCATGCCGGCGGCGATGTCCGCTTGGATCAGCTCGCGCAGCGCTTCGGGATCTGCGCCGCGCAGAGGGCCCTTGATCGGGATGCGCACGAGATTGTCGGCGCCAATGCCGGAGAACCAGATGGCGCGATCGATCGAGGAGTGCGCTTCCGGCGAGCAATAAACGCGCAGGCGCTGCGCGCCGAACAGGCCGGCGGTGTTGCCGGTGAAGCCCAGCGCGCGCTCGCGCATCACCAGCACGGCGGCGAGCGTTGCGGTTGAGGCGGTGTCCTGGATGCAGCCTTTGAAGCCTTCCGGCAAGCCGAACGCCTGGCGCAGCCAATCGATCATCTTGGTTTCGAGTTCTGTCGCGGCCGGCGAGGTCTGCCAAAGCATGCAGACAGCGGCCATCGCTTTCACGAGATACTCGGCGACGACGGAGGGCGGCGCGGCGTTGGCGGCGAAATAGGCGAAGAAGCGCGGGTGCTGCCAGTTGGTCATGCCCGGCGCGATGATGCGCTCGAAATCGGCGAACACGTCCTCGAACGCTTCCGCTTGCTCGGGCGGCGACGCCGCGATCTGCGCCGCGATCTCGCCTGGCTGCACGTCTGGACGAACCGGTAGCTCGCGTATGCGGGCGCGATAATCGACGCCCCATTCGGCGGCGCGCACCGCCCATTTGCGAAAGTCTTCCATACGCGCGTTATGAACGAGAGCCCGGAGCTTGTCGAAGGGCGGTGAGGTGATCGATCCGCCGCCCGTCGATAGGCTCGGGGCTCGTGTGCGTCAGCTCTTATCGACGACTTCCACCTCCGGGCGATCATCGCCCGGCGAAATTTCATCGTGCCAGCGGCCACGCTCATCTTCCCACGAGATGCCGGCGGTCTGACCAGGTCGCATCTGTTCGATGGCGACGCGCTTGGCGGCGGCGTACGCGGCGTCATGCGTGGGATAGGTGTTCGAAAGCGTCCCATCGAGCTTGAACGCCCAGCCGCCATCGTGACGGACGATTTCATAAACGATCTTGGTCATGGGCGAAGTCTCCT
>CALBST010000045.1 GCA_937967425.1 uncultured Caulobacteraceae bacterium | reverse complement strand
GCGGCTGGGCCGCCGCCGACGCAGGCAATACGCATGAGTTAGTTTATATATGAAACATCAAGGCGAGCAAGCGAAACCCGCTGGGGTGAGCTTAGCGTCCACTGATCTCGAAAAAGTAGCTGGCCTCGCCGTCAGAATTCTCGATCGCGCGAGACATCTCCTGCTCAGCTTCTTGTTCGTGGCCCATGCGCTGCAGACTGAGGCCGCGTCCATAGCGGGCAACGGCATTGTTCTCGTTCTCGAAGACGAGGTCCCCGAACGTGAAATAGGCGCGCCGAAGATCCCGGAGCGCGCGCTCATCTTCACCGAGCGATTGGAGCGCGATCGAGCGGAAGTAGTGCGCCGTAGCAGTATGCATGCGTGAGACGCGTGCGCCGATGACGCGACCACAACTTCGAACTGCAGCCTCACCCGCATCCGTCAGGCAAGACTCCCAATAGCGGTGAGTCGGGCTAAGCCGGCTCAGAGCGCCGTTATCCCGGTTGACCGGATCGGACATGCCGAGGCCGGCTTGGGCGAAAGCTGGCGTGACGGCCAGCGTCGCGATCAGGATCGTGGCGGTGGCTAGCAAGCGCACGGCGGAACCTCCGAAAGCTATCGAAGCCAGAATGCGACGAATGACGGTGGATCGCAACCGGCGGTGCGCTCGGGTCAAGGGCGAAGGCCGGCATTGCCGTAGAATTCGTCCACGTCTTCGTCCAACGCTATGCCGCGATCGATGTCGGCTTGGCCTTCTGCATGCCGGCCCAGTCTGATTGCCGCGACGCCTCGGCCATAGAGGCCAGGGGCGGATTCGGCGTTGCGCTCGACCGAGATGCTGAAGTCCGCCAGCGCCCCAGCATAGTCGCCTTGGCGAAACCTGAAGAAGCCTCGGGAGAAGTAAACATACGCGTCTTGCTCGGCGATGCGGATAGCTTCCTCACATGCGGCGCGCGCTGTTTCCCAGTCGGCGCCGGCGGCGGCGCGGCCTTCGCAGCGCGCAGCGTGATAGTACGGTTGCTCAGGCGCCTTGCGCGACGCCTCGTCATATTCCGCCGTCGCGCTCGCATAGTCGCCGCGATTGAAGAAAATTGCGCCTCGGCGATAGTTCGGATGGCCAAGGTCTCCGTCAGCGGCGATGGCCCTTTCGTAGTCTGCGAGCGCTTCGTCGTAGCGCTCGGTGTACTCGAAGAGGGTGGCGCGATTGATATAGCCGTAGGGGTCGCGTGGGTAGGCGCCGATCGAATCGGTGAACAGCCGTAACGCCTCCGCCAAGTCGCTTTCGGCCGTGCTGCTCTCGCCGATCTCATTGTAGTGCTGTGCGCGATTGTAGAGCGCCGTGGCCGTGTGCCAGCGTGTGATGCGTTCGCCGATTATGCGGCCGCAGCTCCGAATCGCGCGGCGTTCGTCTGTTTCGCCAAAGCCCATGCAGCGGACCCAGTGGGTGCCATACGCGATGCGGCGGTTGCGTGGCTGCTGGATCTCAGCGTCGCCAAGCGGCGCCGCCACGGCAGGCGCGTTATCCGCCGCACTTCCGGCGGACTGGGCGTACGCAGTGCCGATGAGTGCGATCGCAAGAACTGCCACAGTGCCGATCAGCCGCATTCGTGGTCCCCGGTGTCGAGCCGGAAGCTTATCAGCGGCTAGGCGTCGTCGCGATCACAAGTGTGCGTTCGAGGCCGGCGTCGCGGTCGACGAGGGCGGCGTGATAGTCAGGCGCGTGCTCCATCGACAGTATGGCTGGCGGATTAGGGTAACGCATCGCCGCTACGTCGTCCCATTGGCCAACGGTGGGCCCGGATTGCGCTTCGCGCAGCACCGAAAGGATGCGGCCGCTGAACAGCAGGTGGCCGCCTGTGCGATAGACCGTGCGCATGGCGACGACCCCGTAGCGCA